>NZ_SDZL01000020.1 GCF_004210735.1 Brevundimonas sp. | reverse complement strand
TCGAACCCGCAGAACGAGGAAGAAGAAGCCCTGTTCGCGGTGATGAAGCGTTACATCGCCGAGAAGCCCGGCTTCTATTCGGCCATCCGCGACGCCATCGGCGGCGTGTCGGAAGAGACCACCACGGGCGTTCACCGCCTGTATCAGATGGCCGAGCGCGGCGAACTGCCCTTCCCCGCCATCAACGTCAACGACAGCGTCACCAAGTCCAAGTTCGACAACCTGTACGGCTGCCGGGAATCGCTGGTCGACGCGATCCGTCGCGGCACCGATGTCATGCTGTCAGGCAAGGTCGCCGTGGTGTGCGGCTACGGCGACGTGGGCAAGGGCTCGGCCGCCTCGCTGCGCCAGGGCGGCGCCCGCGTGAAGGTGACCGAGGTCGATCCGATCTGCGCCCTGCAGGCCGCGATGGAAGGCTATGAGGTCGTGACCCTGGAAGAGGCCGCCGGCGACGCGGACATCTTCGTCACCGCCACCGGCAACAAGGACGTCATCACCGTCGAACACATGCGGGCGATGAAGAACAACGCCATCGTCTGCAACATCGGTCACTTCGACTCGGAGATTCAGGTCGCTGGCCTGAAAAACTTCAAGTGGGACGAGATCAAGCCGCAGGTCCACCACGTTGAGTTCCCGGACGGCAAAAAGATCATCCTGCTGTCCGAAGGCCGTCTGGTGAACCTGGGCAACGCCACGGGCCACCCGTCCTTCGTGATGTCGGCGTCCTTCACCAACCAGACGCTGGCCCAGATCGAACTGTGGACCAACGCCAAGGCCTATCAGAACCAGGTCTATACCCTGCCCAAACACCTGGACGAAAAGGTCGCCTTCCTGCACCTGGCCAAGCTGGGCGCAAAGCTGACGACCCTGTCCAAGGAACAGGCCGACTACATTTCAGTCCCGACCGAAGGCCCGTTCAAGCCGGAACACTATCGCTACTAGGCGCGCACCACAGCCGCGGCATCGTCCGCGACCGCGCGCTCATGCAGCGACGCTCCGCGAGCCGAGCGTAGCGCCCAATAAAGAAAAGACCGGAGAGCTCGCCTCTCCGGCCTTTTTCTATGCCGCCGCGCCGTATTCCAGCGCCGGATCCTCGCGACCGCGCAGGCCGGTCTCGAAATCCATGAAGATGTCGATCAGCTCCTCGACGCTGACGTGCGCCGCGCCGGGGGCGAACCGGAACCGCCAGAAGCTGACCACATGCTGGATCGCGCCCAGCTGTTCGCCCAGCCTCGAGAACATGGTCGGCGCCTCCAGCAGGAAGTCGCGGAAGGCTGTCGGCTGGCCGTCCACCGTCATCGCCGCATAGGCTCGGTCATAGATGGCCAGGGTGGCGTGGGCGTCCTCGCAGGTCTTCAGAATCCGGCGACGCAACACCTCGCGACCCCGGTCCAGATATTCGCGCGACTGGTCGTCCAGAGGCCCGACCGGTCGCGCGGTCCAGACCGCGTCGGCCACAGCCACCACCTCGGCCATCAGGCTCTTCAGCGCCCATTTGTAATAGAGGAAACCCTTCCAGCAGAAGACGCCCTCCTCGTACTGCTCCGGGTCCAGACGCAGGGTCTGGCGCAGCGCCTCCATGCGCGCGCCCGACCGGTTCGACAGGATGGTCGCGGCCATCTTCCGGGCCGAGCCGACCGCCACCACGTCCGGCCCCAGGCTCAGCGTCACCAGCGGTTCAATCTCGGCCTCGACGAAGGCCGTCATCCGGTCCAGATCGGCCTCGCTAAGCGCGAAATAGCAGGGTGCCGGATCGACCCCCGCGCGGCGCAGTTGCTCGCGCAGCAGGAACGGGTCCAGCGACGGCAGTTCGTCCATCAACCGCAGCACCCGCACATCGGGATGGTCGGCGTCGACGCCGAACGTTTCCTGCAGCGCCGCCTCGAAACCGCGCTGGTTGACGAAGACATAGCGGCCGCCGCTCTTCAGATCCTCGCTGTCGATCGGGATGACCACCTTGGTCGCCACCTGCCGGCGACTGGCGAAGGCGTCGATCTCGTTCCTGCGCAGGCGATGCTTGATGATCAGCGACGCGTTCAGCGCCGGGGTCTGGAACATCGGCCGCGCCGCCCAGTCGCCCGTCCGGTCGTGCTCGTCCGCCACCTTGAGCAGGTTCAGCACCCGCGCGGTCGAGGCCGAGCGTTTCAGATGGGCCAGATTGCGGATCGCGCGGTCAGTCATGTGGGTCCCCGTCTGACGAACCCTGTCATGCAAAGATGACCAACGGCTTAGCCGCGCCTTGGGCGCCTACGAAAACGGGCCGCCCCGGGGAAGGAGGCGGCCCGCAGGTCCGGTCAGGATCGGGGAGGTGCGATCAGAACCGGGCGTTCAGGCTGAGCCAGACACTGCGGCCCTTGTCCTTGTTGTTGTAGTGATCGAAGAACAGCGCCTCGTTGGTGTCCAGATAGTCGCCGTCATTGTTCAGGTCGCGGAACTCGGCGTCATAGGTGGTGAAGTCGCGATCCAGCAGGTTGTTGACCCGCGCATTGACCGTCAGCCAGCTGTTCACCTCATACGCGCCGCCCAGGTTCAGCACGGCGTAGTCCTTGTAGTAGATCGCCTCGCTGGTGACGGCGTGCTTGCCGGCATAGCGCTTTGCCCGCGCCTCGCCCGTCAGCAGCAGGTTCAGCCGGTCGGTCGCCTGCCAGCTGACCGAGGCGTTGGCCATGTGACGGGCGCTTTCGCCCAGGGGCAGGCCCTTGTCGACGCCGCTCTTCTGCTCGCTGTCGGTGAAGGTGTAGTTGCCGCGCACGCTGACCGTTTCCAGCGCCTTCCAGCGACCGGCCACCTCGACGCCGCGGATGTCCACCTCGTCGATGTTCGTCGCGCGGGTGCTGGTGGTGTAGCCCAGATCGCCATAGTCGCCGGTGCTGGCGCAGGCCAGCGTCAGGGCGCCGCCGCACGGCTGGTTCGAGATCTTGTCCTCGAACGTATTGTTGAAGGCCGTGACGTTGAGGCTGTGGCCCGACGGATGCTCCCAGTAAACCGCCAGTTCGGTGCTGACGCTGGTTTCCGGTTTCAGGTCCGGATTGCCGAACATGGGCGAGGTGCCCTGCCCACCGAAACCGGTGATGCCGTCATACAGCTGGGTGGTCTTGGGCGTCTTGAAACCGGTGCTGACACCGCCCTTGACCGTCCACTGGTCATTCAGGGTGTAGACGCCGTACAGGCGCGGGCTGAAATGGCTGCCGAAAACCTCGTGATCGTCATACCGGACACCCGCCGTGACGGCGAGCGACGGGACCGCCCGCCAGGTGTCCTCGACGAACAGGGAGTACATGTTGTGCTCCTGCTTCAGGCCGGTCTGGCCGTCCTGCAGGCCAAAGACACCGTCGGTCAGCTCGCCGCGAATGACCTGGCCGCCGATGACGACGACATGCTCGCCCGCCAGCTGGAACGGCATGTCCATCTGGGCGTCCAGCGTATATTGCGCGCTCTCCAGCGTCCGCTTCGGACGCGGCAGGTCGGCCAGCAGGGCGTCATACTGGGCCGTGGTCAGGTTGGCCTGCATGACCTGAAGCTTGGCGGCCTCTGACAGGTTGTTCCACGCATTGACGTTGGCGTAGCCGGTGCCGTTGATCGGGCAGTAGCCGGTGCCCCCGTTGACCGTTCCGCCCAGGTTGGCGCAGGCGGCGTTCCACAGCAGTTGCAGGTCCTGACGCTCGGCCACCGAGAACGGCAGCGTGCGGCCGTCGTTGTTGGTCGCGACGTGGGACAGGCTCACCCGGCTATTGCCGAACGACCATTGGCCCTGATGGGTCAGCGCCCAGCTGTCGCGGGTGAACTCCTGCGTCGGGGCATAGCCGGCGCGCGGCTCGATGCGGCCGTTGGCTCCGATCCGCAGCATGGCGCCGTAGTTGTCGACTGTGCCGACCGGATACTCCTCGGCCCCGCTGTCGTTCAGACGGATCGCGTTGTCATACTCCTGATGCGAGGTGTCGTAGTCCAGCGTCAGGGTCTGGTTGTCGGTCGGCGTGAAGGTCAGGCTCAGGCCGCCGGCCAGGTTCTCGTTGTTCACCGTCTTGCCGCCGCCGCCGAAGCCCAGCGACCGGTCCAGCTCGACGCCGTTCGGATCGCGAATGCTCTCATAGACCGGGTTGGAGGCGTCGCGCGTGTACCAGCTGCCGCGCACGCTCAGGTTCAGCAGGCCGGAGATGATCGGCCCGTTGGCGTAGACGTCGACGGTCTGGTCGTCGCCATACTCGTCGCTGGTTTCAAAGGTGCGGGCCGTGGTGACCGAGCCGCTCCAGCGATCCAGCGTGCGTTTGGTGATGATGTTGATCACCCCGCCCATGGCGTCGGCGCCGTACAGGGTCGAGGCGGGGCCGCGAATGACCTCGATCCGCTCGATCGAATCCAGCGGCGGGATGTGGTTGAACTGGTTGCCGCCGAAGCTGTTCGGATAGATGTCGCCGTGGTTGTTCTGGCGGCGGCCGTCGATCAGGATCAGGGTATAGTCCGACCCCATGCCGCGCATGGAGATGGTGCCCTGGCCCGTCTTGTCGCGGGTCTCGCCGATATCGACGCCCTCCAGATCACGCACCGCGTCCAGCAACGTCATGTACGGGCGCGTCTGCAGTTCCTCGACGGTGATAACGCTGATGCTTGCGGGGGCGTCGACGATCTTCTGCTCAAAGCCGGCGGCCGTGACGACCACGTCGTCCACACGCGTCGCCTGCTGCGTATCCGTCAACGCCGGGTCATTGAAGGCCAGGCCACTGAGGGCCAGGGCGGGCGTGCACAGCGCCGTGGCGATGGCGGCGGTCGTCAGCATCAGGCGTCGGCGAGAATGGGTCGTCATGGTGTGGAATAGCCCCGGGGAGTTGCGAGCGCTTCTCAACATCAATTATGGCAGCGCTACAATGGGGTGTGCGAATAGGTCGCAATATCGACACACGCCCACCTTGCTGGCGCGTCGCCTCGCCTGGGCCTAGAAGTGCGGTATGGACCTGTTCGACATTCTCATCCTGCTCGCGGTCAGCGCGGTCGCGATCACCCTGGGCTTCGGCATCTATTCGCTGTACCGCGGCGGCGACTATGCGCGCTCGCACTCCAACAGGCTGATGCGTCTGCGCGTTGCGCTCCAGGCGGTGGCGGTCGTGCTGCTGGTCGCCGGCGTGTGGTGGAAATCGACCCACGGGGGCTGAATGTCATGGTCACGCTGAACAAGATCTACACCCGCACGGGCGACGCCGGTCAGACGCGTCTGGCCTCGGGCGCCCCGGTGTCCAAAACCGACCGCCGGGTCGAGGCCTATGGCGCCGTGGACGAACTGAACGCCGTGATCGGCGTCGCCCGCCTGCACAGCGGCCAGAACGACCGTATCGACGCCATGTTGGGTCGCATTCAGAACGAACTGTTCGACCTGGGCGCCGACCTGGCTACGCCGATGGACCCGGCCCCGAAATGGGAGGCGCTGCGCATCATCGCGACCCAGGTCGAACGGCTGGAATCCGAGATCGACTGGATGAACGAAAGCCTGAAGCCGCTGGACAGCTTCATCCTGTCGGGCGGCTCGCCGCTGTCGGCCCATCTGCATCTGGCCCGCACCGTCTGCCGCCGGGCCGAGCGCGACGCCGTGCGGCTGGTCGAATCCGGCGAGGGCGTGAACCCTGACGCGGTCCGCTATCTGAACCGCCTGTCCGACCACCTGTTCGTCGCCGCCCGCCGCGCCAACGCCAACGGCGCCGGGGATGTCCTGTGGAGGCCCGGCGCGACGCGCTAGGCCTCTACCGCTCTCTCAGCCGCGCGCGTTCGGCCTCGACCGCAGCGTCGCGGGCGTGTTTCTCGGCGGTCAGGCGGCGCTCGATCTGCACCAGCTCGCGATTCTTCTCGGCCGAAGCCTCGGCCCGCCGGCCCTCGATCGGCCGGCCCGTGATCTCGGCGATGGAGATGGGCTGGGCGCAGGTGCGCGTCTCCAGATCATACCATTTACCTGCCGCCTCGCAGCGCTCGCCCGGGGCCAGCCAGACGTTCTGGAATATGACCAGCCCGCCCACGGCGACCGCAAAAACGGCCAGGAACATCAGGCCCAGTCGGCGAAAGGTCAGCAAACGATGCATCGTCGCGGGTCGTCCAAAATGGCCGGAAGCGGATCGGCTTGACCCGGCGTTACGTTGACAGGCCTGTCTAGGCGATCCATTGCATCGCAACATTCAGGCGATTTCACGGATAGACCCATGAAGGTTCTCGTCCCGGTCAAACGGGTTATCGACTCCAACGTCAAGGCTCGCGTGAAGGCGGACCAGAGCGGCGTTGATCTGGCCAACGTCAAGATGAGCATGAACCCCTTCGACGAGATCGCCGTCGAAGAGGCCGTTCGTCTGAAGGAAGGCAAGGAGCATCACGCGGCAGGCACGGCGACCGAGATTGTCGTCGTCTCAATCGGCGTGACGCAGGCCCAGGAAACCATCCGCACCGCCCTGGCCATGGGCGCGGATCGCGGCCTGCTGATCCAGTCCGATGCCGATCTGGAGCCGCTGGCCGTCGCCAAGCTGCTGAAGGCCGTGGTCGACGAGGAAAAGCCCGACCTGGTGCTGATGGGCAAACAGTCCATCGACGGCGACAACAACGCCGTCGGCCAGATGCTGGCCGCCCTGCTGGACTGGCCCCAGGCCACCTTCGCCGGCAAGCTGGTCATCGAAGGCGGCAAGGCTGTCGTCACCCGTGAAGTCGACGGCGGTCTGCAGACCCTGTCGGCGACCCTGCCGGCCGTGGTCACCACCGACCTGCGCCTGAACACGCCGCGCTACGCCAGCCTGCCCAACATCATGAAGGCCAAGAAGAAGGAGATCGCGGTCAAGGCGGTCGCCGACTATGGCGTGGACACGGCCGACCGGCTGAAGGTCCTGAAGGTGACGGAGCCGCCGAAGCGTTCGGCGGGCGTCAAGGTGGCCGACGCCGCCGAACTGGTTTCCAAGCTCAAGTCCGCGGGGGTCCTGTAAATGGCCGTTCTCGTCATCGCCGACCACGACGGTACGGCCGTTCGCGACACCACCCACAAGACCGTGACGGCGGCTCTGGCCCTGTCGGGCGACGTGGACGTTCTGGTCCTGGGCAAGGGCGCCGAGGGCGTGGCCGATATCGCCGCCAAAATCACGGGCGTGCGCAAGGTCCTGCTGGCCGAAGGCGACGCCGTCGCCCACGGTCTGGCCGAAGCGGTTGAAGCCACCGTCCTGCCGCTGGCCGGGAACTACGACGCCATCCTCTCGCCCGCCAACACCGACGGCAAGAATTTCGCCCCGCGCATCGCCGCCAGGCTGGACACGGCCCCGATCTCGGACATCGTCGAGGTCGTCTCGGCCGACACCTTCGTACGCCCCATCTATGCGGGCAACGCGCTGGAGACGGTCCAGTCGGCCGATGCGAAAAAGGTCATCACCGTGCGCCCGACCGCCTTCGCGGCGGCCGGCGAAGGCGGCTCGGCCCCGGTCGAAACCGTCGCCGCGGGCGAAGCGCCCAAGGTCGCCTTCGTCTCCGAAGAAATGGTCAAGTCGGACCGCCCCGAACTGGGCGCCGCCAAGATCATCGTCTCGGGCGGCCGCGCCCTGGGCTCGGCTGAAGAGTTCCATGCGGTGATGGAGCCGCTGGCCGACAAGCTGGGCGCCGCCATCGGCGCCTCGCGCGCCGCCGTCGACGCCGGTTACGCCCCCAACGACTATCAGGTCGGTCAGACCGGCAAGGTCGTCGCCCCGGCCCTCTACATCGCCATCGGCATTTCGGGCGCCATCCAGCATCTGGCCGGTATGAAGGACTCCAAGGTGATCGTCGCGATCAACAAGGACGCCGACGCCCCGATATTCCAGATCGCCGATTACGGCCTGGTCGCCGACTACAAGACCGCCGTGCCGGACCTGATGGCCGCGCTGGGCTAGGCCTGACGTTTTCCGTCTGAATGCAGGGCGCGGCGCCGAAAGGTCCGCGCCCCTTTCTTTTGTGCGCGCCATCCCGGCGCTTGACTCGTTTCGACGATTAGCTAATTGTCGCATCATGAGTCACGTCTTCAGGGCCCTTTCCGATCCGACCCGGCGCCGGGTTCTTCAGCTTCTTCGCGAGGGGCCGATGACAGCCGGCGAGATCAGCGACCAGTTCCAGGTTTCCAAGCCGACCATGTCGGCCCATTTCGCCGTGCTGAAGGAGGCCGACCTGGTGCACGCCGAGAGGGCGGGAAAGGCGGTCATCTATCACCTGAAGCTCTCGGTGCTCGAAGAGGCTCTGCTGAGCTTCGTTCACTCATTTGGCCTGGGATCGGAAACGTCCGATCCGAGGAAGGAGCCTGTAAAATGACCAAGGACCTGACCAACAGCCTGGCCTGGGGCGGCGGCATTGTCGTGCTGGCGCTGGGCGCGAGTCTGGCGAAGAACCTGGGCTATATCGATCAGGAGACGACGCTGCGCATCGTTCTGGGCGCCACCGGTCTGATGGTCGCTTCATTCGGCAATCGCATCCCCAAAACCCTCGCTAGGGGCCCGGGCGCCCGCAAGGCCCAGCGGGTCACCGCCTGGGCGATGGTGATCAGCGGGCTGATCTATGCGGGGGCTTTCGTGTTCGCGCCCATCTCGACCGCCGTGTTCGTCGGATGCGGCGCGGTGATCGCGGGTCTGGCCGTCTCGATCGGTTATTGCCTGTCCCTGCGGGATCGGACGACGGCGGCCTGATCCGGAGGGTTTCCGTGTCCAGACTTCCGGTCAGGCTGAAGCCCGGCGCCGCCATTGATCGCATCGACGGATGGGATGTGGATGCCGATGGGCGGCCGATCCTGAAGGTTCGCGTCCGCGCCCGGCCGGTCGAGGGCGAGGCGAATGCGGCGCTGGTCGCCTGTCTGGCCAGGGCGCTGGGCGTGCCGAAACGCGACGTGACCCTGGCGCGCGGCGGCCAGTCGCGGCTCAAGATGATCGAGGTCGCTGGCCTGGATGACGAAAATTTAAGGTCGCGGCTGTCCGGCGGCTGACGTTTCCGGCTTTACCCCCCGCGCGGGCGCCGCTTTGATGCCGCCGCCGTTTCGCCCGTCCGGGCGCCTTGGGGGTTACCGATGTCCATCGACCGCTTGCGGGGCGCCAGCCTCGCGGTTCTCGCCTGCGCCCTGATCGGCGTCTCCGCCTGCGCCACCACCGACACAGGCGGCGACAAGGCCGAGGCCAAGGCGCCGCGCGCCCTGCCCGCCGGTCTGGACGTCGCCGCCAATCCCGACCCCTACCCCTCGACCTATCGGCCGCTGCCGCAGGAGAACATCGCCATCGTCGGCGGCGTGGTCCTGACCGGCGCGGGCGTAAAGATCGACAACGGCGTGGTCATCGTCACCGACGGCAAGGTCGCCGCGGTCGGCGGCGCCGACACCCCGGTTCCTGCCGGTCACCGCGTCGTGGACGCGCGCGGTCGCTATGTGACGCCCGGCGTCATCGACATCCATAGCCATCTGGGCGTCTATCCCTCGCCCGGCGTCATGGGGATGAGCGACGGTAACGAGATCACCGGCCCGAACACCGCCCAGGTCTGGGCCGAACATTCGATCTGGCCCCAGGATCCCGGCTTCAACACCGCCCGCGCCGGCGGGGTGACCACGCTTCAGATCCTGCCCGGCTCGGCCAATCTGTTCGGCGGGCGTGGCGTCACCGTGCGCAACGTGCCGTCGGTCACCATGCAGGGGATGAAATTCCCGAACGCGCCCTATGGCCTGAAGATGGCCTGCGGCGAAAACCCCAGCCGCGTCTATGGCGGCCGCAACCAGTCCCCGGCCACGGGCATGGGCAATGTCGCCGGCTATCGCGCCGCCTTCATCGCCGCGCGCGAGTACAAGGACAAGTGGGACAAGTGGCGCGAGACGGGCGAGGGTTCGCCCCCCACCCGCAACCTGCAGAATGAAACCCTTGCGGGCGTGCTGGACGGCTCGATCCTGATCCAGAACCACTGCTATCGCGCCGATGAAATGGCCGTGATGCTGGATGTGGCCAAGGAGTTCGGCTACCGCATCACCACCTTCCACCACGCGGTCGAGGCCTACAAACTGGCCCCGCGTCTGGCCCGCGAAGGCGTCTGCGCTGCGATGTGGACCGGCTGGTGGGGCTTCAAGATGGAGGCCCTGGACGGGATCGAGGAAAACGCTGCCCTGGTCGATGCCGCTCAGGGGTCATGCGCCGTCATCCACTCCGACGACGACCAGCTGACCCAACGCCTCAATCAGGAAGCCGCCGCCGCCGTCTCGGCCGGTCGCCGCGCGGGCATGACCATCTCGGAAGAGCACGCGATCAGCTGGATCACGCTGAACGCCGCCAAATCCATCGGCATCGACAAGGAGACCGGCTCTCTGGAGGCCGGCAAACGCGCCGACGTGGTGATCTGGAGCGCCAATCCGTTCAGCGTCTACGCCCGCGCCGACCAGGTCTTCATCGACGGCGGCCTGGCCTTCGACCGCATGAACCCGGCGCGCCAGCCGGTGTCCGACTTCGAGCTGGGCCAGCCCGGCTATGGCCTGAGCGCCGCCAACGTCCGTGCAGGAGCCCGCTGATGCGCCTCAAGACCTTCCTCGCCGGCGCCGCCCTGGCCCTGGTTCTCGCCCCGGCTGCCGCTCTGGCCCAAACCGTCGCCATCACCGGGGGCAAGGTGCTGACCGGAACCTCCGTCATCGAGAACGGGACCGTCGTGATCCGCGACGGCCGTATCGCCTCGGTTGGAACCGGTCCCGCCCCGGCGGGCGCCCGCATCATCGACGCGACGGGCCAGGTCGTGGCTCCCGGCTTCGTCGCCGTGGACTCCGGCCTGGGCGGCTCGGAAGTCAGTTCGGTCGGCGGCTCGGACGACCTGCGCAACAGCGCCAACAGCCTGAGCGCGGCCTTCGACCTGTCCTATGGCTTGGACCCGTGGTCCTTTACCCTGCCGGTCGCCCGGCTGGGCGGCGTGACCCGCGCCGTGGTCACGCCCCAGCACCCCGGCTCGGGCGGCGGCCACAGCCATGACGATTCCGACTTCGCCGGCGTCGGCCATGCCGGCTTCCAGTCGCCCGGCCTGTTCGCGGGCCAGGCGGCGGTGATCCATCTGGCCCAGGGTCAGAACATCCTGATGAAGCCGCGCGTGGCCATGCTGGCTCCGTTCGGCGAGGCCGGGGCCGGCGTCGCCGGCGGCGCGCGCGGCGCGCAGTTCACCCAGTTCAAGGAAACCCTGGCCGAGGTCCGCCTCTATGCCCGCAACAAGGCCGCCTATGACCGCGCCGGCCTGCGCGACCTGTCGCTGTCACGCGCCGATCTCGAGGCGCTGATCCCGGTCGCCAACGGGCAGATGCCGCTGATCGTCACCGTGCGTCGCGCGGCCGACATCCAGCAGGTGCTGCGCCTGGCCCGCGAGGAAGGCGTCAAACTGATCCTGGACGGCGCCGAGGAAGGCTGGCTGGTCGCCGACCAGATCGCGGCGGCCCGCGTTCCTGTCCTGCTGAACCCGACCTCGAATCTGCCCGCAAACTTCGAAATGCGCGCCGCCCGGGCCGAAAACGCCGCCGCGCTTCAGGCGGCCGGGGTTCTGATCGCCATCAAGGGCAATGAGGGCTCGAACCACCGCGCCCGCGAGACCCGCTACAACGCCGGCAACGCCGTCTCGCACGGCCTGCCCTATGCGGCGGCGGTCGCGGCCATCACCGTCAACCCGGCCCGCATCTTCGGCTTCGACGGCCAGTTCGGCGAGCTGAAAACCGGCGCGGCGGGCGACGTCGTGGTCTGGTCCGGCGACCCGCTGGAGCCGCTCAGCCAACCCTCGGCCGTTTTCATCGACGGTCAGGAACAGCCTTTGACCAGCCGTCAGTTGCTGCTGCGAGATCGCTACAAGGACGGGGGCGAGGGCGCCCTGCCCCCCGCCTACAGCCGCTGATCCGATAAAGGGGGAGTTGGCGGCTCCCCCTTTTGCTTCGACGGCGCTATTCAGACTCATGCCTTCCACGCTCTACATCGACGCCGACGCCTGCCCGGTGAAGGAAGAGGTCTACCGCGTCGCGCGGCGCTATGGGCTGAAGGTGTTCGTGGTGTCGAACGCTTGGATCAATGTCCCGCGCGAAAGCCTGATCGAACAGATCGTCGTCGACGCCGGACCGGACGTGGCCGACGACTGGATCGCCGAGCGCGCCGTGACCGGCGACATCGTCATCACCGCCGACATCCCGCTGGCCGACCGCTGTCTGAAGGCCGGGGCGCAGGCGCTGAAATCGAACGGTCAGCCGTTCACGCCGGATTCCATCGGTTCGGCCCTGGCCGGGCGGATGGTGGGCGAACACCTGCGCTCGATGGGCGTCGCCACCTCGGGCCCGCCGCCGTTCTCGGCCGCCGACCGCTCGCGCTTCCTGCAGGCGCTGGACACCGCCATAGTCCGGGCGCGCAAGGCCGCGTCGTGAGCCGCATCCCCGAGGACGAGCTGGAGTTCCGCTTCTTCCGCGCGGGCGGCCCCGGCGGCCAGAACGTCAACAAGGTCTCGACCGCCGTACAGATGCGGTTCGACGCCAGGAACTCGCCCAGCCTGACCGAGCCGGTGCGGGCGCGGCTGATGAAGCTGGCGGGCAGTCGGCTGACGCTGGACGGGGTCATCCTGATCACCGCCGTCCGCTATCGGACGCAGGAACGCAATCGCGCCGACGCCATCGAACGGCTGGACGAGCTGGTGGCCAAGGCGATGATCGCCCCGACCTATCGCGTCCCGACCCGACCGACCCGCGCGTCAAAGGAACGTCGCCTGAAAGCCAAGACCACGCGGTCATCGGTCAAGAGCGGCCGGGGCAAGCCCAGCCTGGACTGACGCCCCTATTCCGCCGGGCGGAACAGCAGGGCGGCGACCTTGCCCGCGTCGTTGAAGCCGATCAGCCACTGGGTCGCCTGTTTGTCGAACGTCAGGCGGAACATGTCGGCGCCGTTCTGTTCACCCTCATAGGCGACGGTCTTCAGTGGGCCGAACTGCTGCACCAGCGGCGTCACCTGGGGCGCCATCTCGCGCATCTTGGCCGCCAGATCGGGGCTGAAGACCTCATAGTCCGGCTCGCCCGCCTGGATCGCGCCGACGATGGCGCGCAGCGTCGGCTCCGACCGGGAATCGGCGGTCGCGCTGGCCGTAGCGACGGGCGGCGCGGCGGACGGGCGCGGGGCCGGGCCGTCAAAGGCGTTGGGCAGGGTCGCGGCGGCGGTCGGCTTGTCCTGAGCGGCCTGGGCCGAGGCCAGCGCCGGCACGGCCAGAAGGGCGGACGCCGAAAGCGCGATCAGCAGGGTCTTCATACGGTCGTCTCCGGTGGGTTCAGCCCACGATGTGCGGCCAAAGCGACATTAGAAGGGCGGCGGCCGAGGCCGCGCCGCTCAGGGTCAGACCGACAACGGCCCAAGTCGGCAGACGGTTCTGCGTCACCACCACGGTCTGGTTTTCCGGCGGGTTCTGGATCAGGCGGGACAGGGCCTTCAGCGTCGCCACCACTTCCTCGACCGTCTCCTTCGCCTGGACGGCGGGGCCCAGTTCGCGGCGGATCCAGCGCTCGACCACCGGCTTGGCCGCCTCCCACAGGTCGTGGTCGGGGTTCAGGCGGCGCGCCACGCCCTCGACCGAGACCATGGTCTTTTGCAGCAGCACCAGTTCGGGCCGCATGTGCATGTCGAACAGGGCAGTGATCTCGAACAGCTGGCCCAGCAGACGCCCCATGGACACCTGGCTGGCCTGACGCCCGATGACCGGTTCGCCTACCGCGCGCAGGGCCTGGGCGAAGGTGTCGACCGAATGGTGCGGCGGCACATAGCCCGCCTCGAAATGCACCCGGGCGATGCGGTCATAGTCGCGGCTGATGAAGCCCCACAGGATTTCAGCCAGATAGCGCCGCTCGGCCGGGCCCAGACGGCCGACGATGCCGAAATCCACCGCCGTCAGTTCAGCCGGGGCGCGGGCGAACAGATTGCCCTCGTGCAGGTCGGCGTGAAACACGCCATGGTCCAGCGCCTGCACCAGAAACGCCCGCACGACCTTGTCGGCCAGGGCGTCCTTGTCCAGCCCCGGCTGTTCGACCAGCGCCGGATCGGTCATCGGCAGGCCGGGCGCCCATTCCAGCGTCAGCACCCGCTTGCCCACCCCGTCCCAGACGACGCCGGGCGCGGACATATAGCCGTCCTTGGCCATGACCTCGGCCAATTCAGACGCCGCCGCCGCCTCCAGCCGCATGTCCAGTTCCAGCTGCAGCGAACGGGCGATGATCTCGACAAAGGCCTGCGGCTCCAACCGCCGGGCCGGTTCGACGAATTTCTCGACCAGTTTGGCGCCCAGACGCATGGAATCCAGCCCGCGCGACACCCGCCGCTCGACCCCGGGGCGCAGCACCTTGACCGCCACCTTGCGGCCGTCGGCCAGCCATGCCGGATGCGCCTGCGCCAGCGAGGCGGCGGCGACCGGTTCGCCCAGATCGATGAACAGGCTCTCGGCCGGGCGGCCCAGCGACCGTTCGATCTCGACCCTGGCCTCGGCCAGCGAGAACGCGGGCAGGCGATCCTTCAGCCGGCCCAGATCCTGGGCGAACTGCAGGCCGAAAATGTCGGCGCGGGTGGCCAGCACCTGACCCAGCTTGATCGCCACCGGACCCAGATGCTCGAACGCCGCGCCGACCCTTTGGCCCGGCCGCCCGGCCTTCAGTTTCCGGCTGGCGAACATCTGGACGAAGCCCGCGAACGGCCGCGTCCACACCGGCAGCAGCGGCGTCACCTCGCGCGGGATCAGGGCGTCGTGCCGCGCCAGAACCCAGCCCCAGCCGATCAGACGCAGGGCCGCGCCCAGCGGATCGCGCACCGGCTCGGGCGTCGGCGCCGGGGGCGGCGTGTGGACGGTCAGCCGGCTCAGATCGCCCACCCGTGGTGGATCGCGGCCACACCGCCGGTCAGGTTGGTGACGGTGACGCGGCTGAAGCCGGCGTCCTCGATCATTCGCTTGAAGGTCTGCTGGTCGGGGAAGCGGCGGATGCTCTCGACCAGATACTGATAGCTGTCGCGGTCCTTGGCGACCCACTGGCCGATGCGCGGAATGGCGTGGAAGGACCAGGCGTCATAGGCCTTGCGCATCACCCCGGTCGTCGGGCGCGAAAACTCCAGGCAGATGAACCGTCCGCCCGGCTTCAGCACCCGCCGCGCCTCGCGCAGGGCCTGGGGCACGTCGGCCACGTTGCGGATGCCGAAGCTGATCGAATAGGCGTCGACCGAGGCGTCCGGCAGCGGCAGGGCCATGGCGTCGCCCACCGTCCACTGCATCTCCGGCTCGCCGCCCTTGGCGACGCCGTTCAGGATCATCTCGGCGTTATAATCCAGCACGATGACCGAGGCGTCCTCGCCCCCGCGCCGTTCCTGCGCCGCGCGGGCCATCTTCGAATAGCGCCGCGCCATGTCGCCGGTGCCGCCCGCGACGTCCAGGATGGTCTCGCCCGGCCGGGCGTTCAGCTTGGACGCCGCCGCGTCCTTCCACACCCGGTGCACGCCCGCGCTCATCAGGTCGTTCATCAGGTCGTAGTTCGACGCCACACTGTCGAACACGCCGCGCACCATGCGCACCTTCTCCTTCGCCTCCACATCGCGGAAGCCGAAGGACGAGGTCTTTTCGGAAGGGGCGTCGGGGGAGGCGTCGGTCATGCCAGCGGTTTAGCCCGTCCTGAAAGCGGCGTCACGCCGATGCTGAAGCTGACGTCGGGGCACGCTTGTCGCACCCCGCCGCGCGCGATAGGCCTGTCGCAACAAAGGGGAGACGTTCATGGCCATCACCGCCCTAGACCCGGATCAGGTCCTGGCCCAGCTGCCGCTGTGGCGTCGCCACGACGGCGAGCGCATCGCCATCGAACGGTCGCTGAAATTCGCCGATTTCAACGCCGCCTTCGGCTTCATGACCCGCGTCGCCCTGCTGGCCGAGAAGGCCGACCATCATCCGGAATGGTCGAACGTCTACAACCGGGTCGAGGTTCTGCTGACCACCCACGACGCCGACGGGGTGACCGAGCGCGACCTGGCCATGGCCCGCTTCATCGATGAGGCGGCGGCCGCCTTCGGGACGGAGCAATGACCGGGCGCGTCGCGGGCAAGGCCGCCCTGATCACCGGCGCGGCCGGGGGCCTGGGCCAGGCCATGGCCCGCATGCTGGTCCGCGAAGGGGCCAAGGTCGCCGTCACCGACATCGACCACGCGGGCGCCCAGGCGCTGGCCGACGCCATCAACGCCGACCATCCCGGCATGGCCTTCGCCTATGCCCACGACGTGACGGACGAGGCCGACTGGATCCGCGTCGTCGCGGCGGCCGCCGCCGACATGGGCGGCCTGTCGATCCTGGTGAACAACGCCGGCATCGGCGGCATGCTGGTCTTCGCCGAGCAGGACACGCTGGAGAACTGGCGCAAGGTTCAGGCGATCAACCAGGAATCAGTCATGCTGGGCTGCAAGCACGCCATGCCGCATCTACGCACCTCGGGCGCCGGGTCGATCATCAACATCTCGTCGATCGCAGGGCTGGCCGCCGCGCCGGGCATGGGCGCCTATAACGCCACCAAGGCGGCGGTCTGGCTCTATACCAAGACGGTGGCGCTGGAATGCGCCAAGGCCGGCTGGAACGTGCGCGCCAATTCGGTGCACCCGGTCTTCATCAAGACGCCGATCCTGGATCCCTATGTCGCCATGGCCGGCGGGAATGAGACCACCGCCCACGAAAAGCTGGCCCGCGGTATCCCGCTGAAGCGGATCGGCGAACCGGACGATGTGGCCTGGTGCGTCCTCTATCTGGCCTCGGACGAGAGCAAATTCGTCACCGGCGCCGAGTTCAAAATCGACGGGGGCATGACGGCGCAATAGCGCCGGTCACAGCGCCTCGCCGCGCAGAAGTTTCGGCAGATCGCCCGTCGCGCCGCCCGCCTCGTGCATGAAGGCGCGGCGCAGCGGTCCGATCCGATTGACCACCGCCATGCCCACGTCCCGCGCCAGCCGCACCGGCGGCAAATCGTTGGAGAACAGGCGCACGAACCCGTCGAACCCGGCGGCCAGCGCCGCATTGTCGAACCGGCGCCAGCGGGCGTACCGCTCCAGCACCAACTCCGATCCGATATCCTCGCCCAGCCGCACCGCATCGGTCAGCACCTCGGCCAGGGCGGCGGCGTCCTTCAGCCCCATGTTCAGCCCCTGACCGGCGACCGGATGCACGCCATGGGCGGCGTCGCCCAGGATGGCGATGCGCGGCGCGGTCAGCTTCTCGGCCATCTGCAGCGACAGCGGATAGACAAAGCGCGGCCCGACCACCTCGACCCCGTCCAGAAACTCGCCGAACCGGCGCATCAGATGGGCATGGAAGGCGTCATCGGATGCGGCCTTCAACGCCTCGGCCCGACGGGTGCTCTCGGTCCAGACCAGGCTGGCGCGCTGCTCCGTCAGCGGCAGGATGGCGAACGGGCCGTCGGGCAGGAAATATTCGTGGGCGACGCCGCCGTGGTCGCGGCCCAGTTTCACCGTCGCCACCACGCCGCTCTGGCCATAGTCCCAGCCGACCGTCTCGATCCCGGCGGCGCGGCGCACGGTCGAACCGCGGCCCTCGGCCCCGATCACCAATGGCGCGGCGATCGCCCCCCCGTCCTTCAGCGTCACCACGGCCCGGCCCGGCCCGACGTCGACCGTGGCCACGGCGGCGGGCGCCCGCACCTCAATCCCGGCCCGCGTCACCGCCTCGGCCAGAGCTACACGGATACGGCGGTTCTCGACCATGTATCCCAGCGGCTCGCCGCCGTTGCGGTCGCCGATCTCGTCGGCGTCGAAGCGGATGAAGGCCGGCGACGGCGGCTTGCTGGCCGCGCCCGGCCGCTTGCCGTCGGTCACCAGGATGCGGTCCATCCGGCAGGCGTGGGGCCGCAGGCTTTCGCCCAGGCCCAGCGCGTCCAGCATGCGGAACGTCGAATAGGCGATCGCCGTCGACCGCCCGTCGAACGTCGGCGCCAGCTGCGCGTCGAACGGCTGCGGATCGACCAGCACGGACTTCAGCCCGCCCTGCGCCGCCGCCAGCGCGAACGTCGCGCCCGCCAGTCCCGCGCCGGCGATGATCAGGTCGTATTCGGTCTCGGCCATGGCTCCTGTGTCGCGCCGCCGAGGCCGCGCGTCCAGAGGCGAAGTCAGAGGCGCAAGGTCGCGGCTGGTAAACAGCCCCTTAACCCTGATCGGGCGACAAGGGGCGCAGTATCGTTTCCGGAGGCTCGCCTTCATGTCCGCCGCCCTCGCGCTCGGCCACCGCGCCTGGACCACCGCCCGCATTGTCTGGGGGGCGCCGTTCGTCGTGCGCGTGCGCGGGATCGTGCAGGCAGTGCTGGCGACCTTACTGCTGGTCGCGCTGGCGTCATGGAATCCCGGTGATCCTAGCCTGAACGCCTCGGGCACGGGTGATACGCAGAACTGGCTGGGCGGGCCCGGCGCCCTGTTCGCCGACCTGTTCCGCCAGTCTCTGGGCCTGGCCGATTTTCTGGCCGCCCTCCTGCTGATCGCCTTTGGCCTGGCCGGGGCGGTGGGCGAGACGATCCAACGGCGATTGAAGCCGACCGCCTTCAAGGCCTTCTGCGCCGTGGCCGGGGTGCTGCTGGTCTCGGCCGCCCTGTCGGCCCTGCCGCCGCCGGCGCGCTGGCCGCTGGCGGCCGGTCTGGGCGGGCTGTGGGGCGATGCGGTGACGGGCGTCAGCGCCAACCTGCTGGCCGCCATCCATATTCCCGGCGCGCGCGGCGTGGTCGGGCTGATCTATCTGCTGATCGGCCTGTGGGCCCTGGCCTACACTGTCGGTCTTCGCACCTCGGACTTCACCGAGGCGGCCGGCTGGGCCGGATCGCTGCGATCCGGTCGCGCCTCCGTCGCTCCGCCGCCGCTGGCCGAGACCTCCAGGCCGGTGCGCAAGCCGCGCGCGCGCCCCGCGCCCGAGCCCGAGTTCGAGCCGGGTGAGCCCGCCGCCTTCGATCCGCCGCCGTGGGAGGATGACACCCCGGCGCCCGCGCCGCGCGCCGCCGCGCCGCGCCCGCTCGAGCCCAGGGTCGCCGCCGCCAAGGCGCCCAAGCCCGCCCGCACCGACACCGACCAGCAGGCCTTCAATTTCGAAGGCGGCGACGGCTTCGAACTGCCCGCCCTGGGCATCCTGGCCAAGCCGCAGCAGCGCACCGCCTCGGTTGACGAGGAATCGCTGAAGCAGAACGCCAAGATGCTGGAGGGCGTACTGCAGGAATTCGGCGTGCGCGGCGTGATCGACCAGATCCGCCCCGGCCCCGTCGTCACCCTGTACGAACTGGTCCCCGCGCCGGGCGTGAAGCACGGCCGCGTCGTGGCCCTGGCCGACGACATCGCCCGCTCCATGTCGGCCCGCGCCTGCCGCATCAGCGTGGTCCAGGGCCGCAACGCCATCGGCATCGAACTGCCCAACGCCAAGCGCGAGACGGTTTACCTGCGCGACCTGCTGGCCAGCGGCGAATACGACAAAAAGAGCCATCTGCTGCCCCTGGCCCTGGGCGAAACCATCGGCGGCGAGCCCTATGTCGCCGACCTGGCGCGCATGCCTCACCTGCTGATCGCGGGCACCACCGGCTCGGGCAAGTCGGTCGGGGTCAACGCCATGATCCTGTCGATCCTGTACCGCCATTCGCCCGCCGAATGCCGCTTCATCATGATCGACCCCAAGATGCTGGAGCTGTCGGTCTATGACGGCATCCCGCACCTGCTGAGCCCTGTCGTCACCGATCCGAAAAAGGCCGTCGTCGCCCTGAAATGGACGGTGCGCGAGATGGAGGATCGGTATCGCCGGATGTCCAAGCTGGGGGTGCGCAACATCGCCAGCTACAACGACCGGGCCCGTGAGGCGCAGGCCAAGGGCGAGCATTTCGAACGCACGGTGCAGACCGGCTTCGACGATCAGGGCCGCCCGGTTTACGAGTCCGAAAAGATCCGCCCCGAGCCCATGCCCTATCTGGTCGTGGTCATGGACGAGATGGCCGACCTGATGCTGGTCGCCGGCAAGGACGTGGAAGGCGCGGTGCAGCGTCTGGCCCAGATGGCCCGCGCCGCCGGCATCCACCTGATCATGGCCACGCAGCGCCCGTCGGTCGACGTCATCACCGGCACCATCAAGGCCAATTTCCCGACCCGGATCTCTTTCCAGGTCACGTCCAAGATCGACAGTCGCACCATCCTGGGTGAACAGGGCGGCGAGCAGCTGCTGGGCCAGGGCGACATGCTCTATATGGCCGGCGGCGGTCGCATCACCCGCCTGCACGGTCCGTTCGTGACCGACACCGAGGTCGAGGAGGTGTGCAAACACCTGCGCGCCCAAGCCGAGCCGGATTACCTCGACCTGATCACCGACGAACCGGACGGCGATGGCGACGGCGCCATGGGCGGCGACGGCGACAGCATGTCGGGCGACGACCTCTATGACCGCGCCGTGGCCGTGGTCACCCGCGACCGCAAGGCCTCGACCAGCTACATCCAGCGCCGCCTGCAGATCGGGTATAACCGCGCCGCCACCCTGATCGAGCGAATGGAGCAGGAAGGCGTCGTCAGTCCGGCCAACCACGCGGGCAAGCGCGACATCCTGGCCGGCCCGCCGCCCATTGTTTAGAGCCGCTCACGCTCGGCTCACGGAGCCTCGCTGCTTCAGCGGCCAGCCGTGGCGCGGTTCGCCCTCAAGCAGCAAGCCGCCGCGCGGCGTGCGTCAGGGGAAAAAGCCATGGCGCGGGAACTCCCGCGCTATGAACGGCGCTTCATCCGGCCGCCGGAATATGGTCAGGCTCGCGTCATGCCCTTGCCGCGCAGCCGCGTCATAAGGCGATCATCGACAACCATCCCGAACGGGAGGACTCCCATGACCGTTTCTCGTCGCGCCCTTGGCCTCGGCCTCGTCTCTATCGCCGCCGGATCCGCCATGCCCGCCGCCGCGCAATCCAGCCTGTCGGCCGAGGATCGCGCTGTCCTGACCCAGGCCCAGACCTATCTGCAGAACCTGACCTCGGCCCAGGGCGACTTTGTCGAGACCGGCCCCGGCGGTCAGCGTCGTTCGGGCAAATTCTATCTGCAGCGCCCGGGCAAGCTGCGCTTCGAATACACCAGCCCCGAAGGTCTGCTGGTCGTGTCGGACGGCTCGAACGTGAAACGCTATGACCCCCGCCTGGACGTCTTCCGTCAGGTGCCGCTGGGCCAGACGCCGCTGTCGACCTTCCTGGCGCGCAACGTTCGGCTGGACCAGGGCGTCCGTATCGATCGTGTGACCCGCACCAGCGACGGCTTCGCCCTGACGGCGCGTGACTCGCGTCGCCCCAATGACGGCGCCGTGGTGCTGGCCTTCGCCGGGTCGCCGATGCGGCTGGTCGAATGGACCATCATCGATCCGCAGGGCGCGCGCACCCGCACCCAGTTGACCAATCTGCGCGCCGCCTCGGGTCTGTCGGCCAGCTTGTTCCAGCTGCGCGATCCCACGCGTCGCCCGGGCCGCAGCTGATTCGCCCGACGGTGGAATTTCACACGACGGTCATTTGACTTTTTCAGTCATTGTGACATTGTGAACACACAGAGCGGTGCGAGCCCTCTGTCCGCTACGGATTTCATCCCCCTCCCGGCGGCGAGAGAGACACCTTTTCAGCGCCCGGCCCCCGCCGGGCGCTTTTTTGTTTGTAGAGCGCTATCGCTCGCGACGCGGTCGCTCGCTGCTTGAGCGATTTTTGATGAAGAGGGCGCTATCGCTCGCGACGCGGTCGCTCACTGCTTGAGCGCTTTTTGATGAAGAGGGCGCTATCGCTCGCGACGCGGTCGCTCACTGCTTGAGCGCCAGAACCATGGCGGTGGCGATCATGGCCCGCTAGGACGGCCCCATGACCCTTCGTATCGCCACCTGGAACATCAACTCCGTCCGTCTGCGCATCGACCAGGTCGCCCGCTTCGTCGCCGAGCGCTCGCCCGACGTCCTGCTGCTGCAGGAGATCAAATGCACCACGGACCAGTTCCCGCGTCAGGCGTTCGAGGAAATGGGCCTGCCGCACCTGCGGGTGGCGGGTCAAAAGGGCTGGCACGGCGTGGCCATCGCCAGCCGCCTGCCCATCGCGGACAATACGACGCTGGAGGTCTGCAAGCTGGGCCACGCCCGCTGCGTCTCGGCCAAGGTGGCCGGCGTCGACATCCAGAATTTCTACATCCCGGCCGGCGGCGACGTGCCCGACCGGGCCCTGAACCCGAAGTTCGACCACAAGATGGACTTCTACGAGCGGCTGACCGCCGAGATCGCCACGCGAGACAAGTCGGCGCCGCTGGTCCTGGCCGGCGATTTCAACATCGCGCCCGGCGAGAACGACGTCTGGAACCACCGCTACATGTCCAGGATCGTCAGCCACACCCCGATCGAGGTCGAGACCCTGAACCGGCTACAGGACGCAGGTGGTTTCGCCGACGTGCTGCGTGACCGCTTCCCCGAACCGCAGAAGCTGGCCAGCTGGTGGAGCTATCGCGCCGCCGACTTCCGCAAGTCGAACCGCGGCCTGCGCCTGGACCACATCTGGACCTCGCCCGGCCTGACACCCGCCGTCGTGCCCGACACCGCCCGCATCCATGACGATGTGCGCGAATGGGAGCGGCCCAGCGACCACGCCCCGGTCACCGTCGATCTGGACGTCTGACCCGAGCCTTCAGAACGGGAAGAAGATCGGGATGGCGATCATGGCCGCCACCCAGGTGACCAGGTTCAGCGGCACCCCGACCCGCACGAAATCCATGTAGGTGTAGCCGGCCATCTGGAACACCAAGACATTGGTCTGATAGCCGAACGGCGTGGCGAAGGCGGCCGAGGCGGCCATCATCACAGCCACCAGGAACGGTCGTGCATCGACGCCCAGCGCCTCTGCCAGGGCCACGGCGACCGGGGTGATCAGCACCGCCACGGTGGCGTTGGACAGAAGCTCGGTCGCGAACAAGGTCACGCCGTAAAAGATCACCAGCGCGCCAAAGGGCCCCAGCGGCCGCACCATGCCGATCAGCCCCGACGCTGCCTGCGCCGCCAGTCCGGTGACCTCGATGGCCATACCGACCACCACCATCCCGGCGATCAGCAGCAGGATCTCGGGCCGCAGCCCGGCATAGGCCTCGTCCGCCGTGATGACCCGCAGCAGAATCAGCAGCACCGCCCCGGCGAAGGCCGAGGCCGCAATAGGCGCCAGACCCGTCGCGGCGACGACGATAACCGCCACAAACACGGCCAGCGAAATGAAGGCGCGGCGCGCCTCGAACGGGCGGGACTTGCCGTCTTCGTACAGGTTGACGTCGCCCAGGACGGCGTCACCCGATCCGTCGGGATGGCTGCGCGCTTCACCCCAACGCGGCAGGCGTAGCGCCAGCAGACGCAGCAAGCCCCGTCGGGGTCCGGCAGACCGCTGACGTTCCGCCTGGGTCAACTGGGCCATCTCGGCTTCTTCCGCCGAGGCGGTGCGGTCCAGCTGCCGGGCGCCGATGAAATAGAGATAGGCCGCCCCCGACAGACCGATAATCAGCCCGACGCCGGTGATGTCGAACAGACGGAATACCGGCTGTCCGGCATTGCGCGCCATGTCGTTGACCAGCAGGTTGGTCGAGGTGCCGATCAGCGTCAGCAAGCCCCCCATGATGACGATGAAACTAAGCGGCATCAGGAAGCGCTTGGGCGACAGGCCCAAGTTGGTCGCCATGTCCCGCACGACAGGCGCGGCCAGGACCACGACCGGCGTATTGTTCAGGAAACCACCCACAGAGCCGCACAGGAAGATCACCAGCCAGATCCCCTGCGCCTTCATCACGCGGGTCAGCCGGGTGGCCTGGCGGATCAAAAGGGCCAGCAAGCCCGACAGTTCGATCGCATAGGCGATGACGAACAGGCCAGCCAGCGCGATCACCGCCGGGCTGGCGAAAGCGCCCTGAACTTCGACCGGGCGCACCACGCCCAGCATCAGCAGCACCGCCGCTCCCGTCAGCGCGACGACATCGGGCCGCAACCGCCCGTGCACCAGCGCGCCGATAACCGCCGCCAGAACGGCCAGGGCGATGATCTGATCGAAAGTCATGCGTTTCCGAATCCGGTCCGACGCGTTCCTGTGTCGGCGCCGCATGTACAGCGGTCGATATGCTAAGGTGGTTTCATGAAGGCGTTTCCCAGGCGAGTCACCCTGCTTTGCGGCCTTGCCCTGACCTCGATTGCGGGTTGTGAGCAGCGGGCCGAGGACTCTGGCCTGGTGGCCCCGCACGTGCGTGAAGCGCCCGCCCCGGCGTCGGTAGGCCGAGCCGAACTGCTGTCAGCCCTGGATGAAGCGGCGTCCGCGCATGCGATCGGGCGCGCGCCCTCCAATGGATTGACTGGCCGGACACTAAACGTGCGGCTGCCCTTCTCCTGCTTCGGACCCGACGCCTTGGGTTCGGTCGCTCCCGAGGGCCTGGCCCGCGCGGTATGGAGCGACGCCACGAGCCTGACCCTGACGCTGATCCCCGCTGACTGGATGAACGCGCCGCTGGTGGGCCAGGCCGCCGACCAATGGGAGGCGGTAGAAGGTCTGTGGATCGATCGGCCATGGCTGCGCGACAACGCCTGTCCGGTCTTGCGGGTGAGCGTTCCGGTCGTCGCGCCCCATAAGGCGGCGTCCGACACACTGGCGGACGAGGTCGTCCCGCCGCCGCCAGCCCAACCTGTGCCCCAGCCTGCGCCTCAATCTGCGCCCCTGGCCTATTCGGCGGGACTCGCCGTGCTGCGCGAAACCGGGGCCTCGCGACTGGGGCGCCGTCCCGGCCAGGCGTATCGGTTCACCGTGCGGGGCCAGGGCGAGAAGGCGGCCGCCCCCGCGCCGGGCGGCTACCGCTTGGCGCTGGAGGGCCGGTTCGACAGTTTCCCGGATGGACGCGTGATCCACTGCATCGGCGACGACCCCGACCGGCGGCCAGTCTGCGTCGCGGCGGTGCGGCTGGACGTGGTGGCGTTCGAGACCGTGTCGGGCGAACGCCTCAGCGAGTGGCGGCCGACAGGCGGCTGATCCTCACGGCTGCAACCGGTACCCGCCCGCGTCGGTCAGCAGCAGGCGCGCCTGGCCGGGCTCGGGTTCGATCTTCTGGCGCAGGCGATAGATGTGGGTCTCCAGCGTGTGGGTGGTGACGCCGGCGTTGTAGCCCCAGACCTCGGTCAGCAGTTCCTCGCGCGACACGGCCTTGGCCCCGGCGCGATAGAGGTATTTCAGGATGTTGGTTTCTTTTTCCGTCAGGCGGATCTTCTTGCCCTTGTCGTCGACCAGCATCTTTCCGGCCGGGCGGAAGTCGTAGGGGCCGATGCGGAAGACCGCGTCCTCGGACTGTTCGTGGCTGCGCAGGTGGGCGCGGATGCGCGCCAGCAGCACGGCGAAGCGGAAGGGCTTGGTGACATAGTCATTGGCCCCCGCGTCCAGACCCAGGATGGCGTCGGCGTCCGCCGACTGGCCCGTCAGCATGATGACCGGCGTCGAAACCCCGTCCTTGCGCAGAAGGCGGCACGCCTCGCGCCCGTCCATATCAGGCAGGTCAACGTCCAGCAGGATCAGGTCGGCACGCACCTCGCGGCCCATTCTGACGCCCTCGGTCGCCGTCGCGGCCTGCAGGGTGCGGAACTCCTCATGCAGATCCAGTTGCTCGGCCAACGCCTCGCGCAGGTCGTCGTCGTCGTCGATGATCAGGATGGTCTTGGGGCTGGGCATGGACACCAGAATGGCTAGGCTGGAGCGAACCGCAAGGCGCGACGGGAAAAATGCGGCGAATGGTCAGTCCTTAGAGGGTGTTTGCGGCGACTTTCGTTCCCCGAACAGCGCCGAACCGACCCGCACATGGGTCGCGCCGTGGCGGATCGCCGCCTCATAGTCGCCGCTCATCCCCATCGACAGGACCGACAGCCCGTTGCGGTCGGCGATCTTCTTCAGCAGGGCGAAATGGGGCGAGGGCTCCTCGTCCGCCGGTGGAATGCACATCAGGCCCTCGACCGTCAGGCCCTGCTCGCAGGCCGAGGCGATCAGGGCGTCGGCCTCGGCGGGCAGAACCCCGGCCTTCTGGGGCTCAGCGCCGGTGTTGACCTGAACCAGCACCCGCGGCGTCCGATCCAGCGCGCGGCCCGCCTCGGCCAGGGCCAGCACCAGCTTGGGGCGATCCACCGTCTCGATCACGTCGAACAGCGCGACCGCGTCCGCGGCCTTGTTCGACTGCAACGGACCGATCAGGCGCAGTTCGACGGCGGACCGGTCGAAGCCGTCATTCAGCCAGCGCCCCTGCGCCTCCTGCACCCGATTCTCGCCGAACACCCGCTGACCGGCGGCCAGGGCTTGGGCGATGGCTTCGGCCGGCTGGGTCTTGGACACGGCGGTCAGGACGACCGAGCCCGGCGCGCGCCCGGCGATGCGGCAGGCCTTGTCGATCCGCTTTCGCACGGCGGCGAAGCGGTCGGCGATGGACGGGGCGGCGGAAGCGGAGGATGAGATGGTCATGACCCTGACGCCAGAGGCGAAGATTCTGTGGGAGACGGCTGTCGCTCTAGACCGCGCGAACCCCGCTGTCAGCCTGCCGCCGCTGCTGTTCCTGACCGATCCGGCGCGAACCCCGCGCCCGTGGGAGACGGCAGGACGCCTGCCCGCCGGGGCCGCGGTGATCCATCGCCATTTCGGCGCGGCCGACGCGGGGGAAATGGCGAGGCGGCTGCGCGAAACGACGGCGGCGGCGGGCGTCCGTCTGCTGATCGCATTGGACCCCGATCTGGCGGAAGCGGTCGGCGCTGATGGCGCGCACCTGCCCGAGCGGGCGGTGGATCAGGCGGCGGCCCTGCGCGCCCGACGGCCGGACTGGCTGATCACCGGGGCCTGGCATGGCGGACCGCAAGCGGATGCGCCGGTGGACGCCTTGGTCCTGTCGCCCGTGTTTTCGGCCGGCGGCGCCTCGGCCGCGCGGCCGGCGCTGGGGATGGCGCGGTTTACGGCCTTGGTCGCGGCCGCGCGGCGGCCGGTCTATGCCCTGGGGGGGATCGAGGCGGGAAATGCGCCATCGCTGATCGGCACGGGCGCATGCGGCCTGGCGGGCGTCGGCGCGATCCAGGCCGCCTTCGCGACCTGACCAGCCATCATTGTGTAGTCAGAATTTGAAAATGGATTCCAACCGCAGACGGGGTTGCGTGCGGCGATCCGTTTCCGGCGCGCGGGCCGGGTCGGTTTCAGGCGCGGCCAGGCCGGCGGCGGCGCCGACGCGCAGGCGCGGGCTGAGACGGTAATAGGCCCCGGCCTCGACATCCCCCAGTTCAGTCTCACGACCGACCGGCTGGCTGAAGTTCAGGTTCAGGCCCCAGCGGCCGTTTTCGTTGAAACGCAGGCCACGACGGGCTGGAGCCGGCTGGGCGCCGGTACGCTGCGAAGCGTTGGCGGCTTCGCTCAGGTTGACGGCAGGTGCACGCGCGCGGGTTTGCGCGGCGGCCACATCGGCCATGCCGACGACGACCAGCGCGCCCAAAGCTCCAGCGATGACGGCGCCGAAACGCATTCCCAACCCTTCGCCGCGGCTTTAAAAACGACCGCGATCTTCAACCTGAACCAGCCCGAAAGCTGTGGACCTTGCGATTAGACACCCAAAGTCCGCCCGGTCAACGCAACGCGGTCGTATAGTCGCGGTTCCAGCGATTCTTCATCGACTCCTGTGGCTCGGGCGTCACGGGAATTGGGCGCCCGGCCGCTCGCCCGACACGCGAAGGCCGCATCAGGGTCGATCAAGCGGCGCCTTCGCCTTGTCATCGCCCCTTTTCGCCGTGTTATAGAGCCTGTTGCGGCGTTGGCGCGCAGCCGTCATCCATGCACGGTTGCAGCCGCGTTCCACCTGAATGGAGATTATCCTTGATGGCCCCCAAGTCGGCTGCCCGTGGCGGCGCTGCGATCGTCCTGATCGCCTCGGGTCTGATGCTCGCCGGTTGCGGCGGCCTGCCCTTCGTCGGTCGCGGCGAGGCCAAGGCGCCCGCACAGACCCAGAGCATCGGCGTGAACAGCTTCCTGTGGCGCGCCTCGCTCGACACGCTCGCCTTCATGCCGCTGCTGAACGCCGACCCGTGGGGCGGCGTCATCAACTATGACTGGTACGCCAATCCGCAAACCCCGAACGAGCGGTTCAAGGCCACCGTTTTCATTCTGGACAGCCGCCTGCGCGCCGACGCCCTGAACGTGTCGATCGCCAAACAGGTCAAGACCGAGACCGGCGAATGGACCGCCGCCCCGGTGGCCGCCCAGACCGAGACGGATCTGGAAAACGCCATCCTGACCAAGGCGCGTCAGCTGAACCTGGCCCGCACGCGCTAAGACCGATGGGGCGGCGCTTGCGTCCGCCCCTCCTCCCCTGACTTCAAGGCCCGCGCGCCGGGCGCAAGGACCGCCCGTGGCCCGTTACGAGCCCAAGACCGCCGAACCCCGCCAGCAGGCCCGCTGGGCGGCCGCCGACGCCTTTTCGGTGTCGAACGCCGACACCGGCCGTCCGAAATACTATGTGCTGGAAATGTTCCCCTATCCGTCCGGGAACATCCACATGGGCCACGCCCGCAACTATGTGATGGGCGACGTGGTGGCGCGTCACAAGCGGGCCCAAGGCTTCGACGTGCTGCATCCGATGGGTTGGGACGCCTTCGGCATGCCGGCCGAGAACGCGGCCATGGAACGCGGCGTCCACCCCGGCGACTGGACCTGGTCCAACATCGCCAACATGCGCGAGCAGCTGAAACTCCTGGGCCTGTCGCTGGATTGGTCGCGTGAGTTCGCCACCTGCGATCCGGCCTATTACGGCAAGCAGCAGGCCTGGTTCCTGGAGCTGTATCGGCGTGGTCTGGTCTATCGCAAGGACGGGGTCGTCAACTGGGACCCGGTCGACAACACGGTTCTGGCCAATGAGCAGGTCATCGACGGGCGCGGTTGGCGATCCGGCGCGCTGGTTGAGAAGCGCAAGCTGAATCAATGGTTCCTGCGCATTACTCAGTATGCCGATGATCTGATCGACGGCCTGTCGGAACTGGAAGGCCGCTGGCCTGAAAAGGTCCGCCTGATGCAGGAAAACTGGATCGGCCGGTCCAGGGGTCTGCAGATGAAGTGGGCCTGGTCGGGCGCTGCGCCGGCCGGCT
This sequence comes from Brevundimonas sp., assembly GCF_004210735.1. Taxonomy (GTDB): domain Bacteria; phylum Pseudomonadota; class Alphaproteobacteria; order Caulobacterales; family Caulobacteraceae; genus Brevundimonas. The sequence continues at coordinate 16,996 of NZ_SDZL01000020.1, read as the reverse complement.
TCGACGACGGGCTGGAAATCTACACCACCCGCCCCGACACCCTGTTCGGCGCCAGCTTCATGGGTCTGGCCCCCGACCATCCGATCTCGAAACAGCTGGCCGAGGCTGATCCGGCGGTCGCCGCCTTCGTCGCCGAATGCCGCAAGGGCGGCGCGTCCCAGGCCGAGATCGAACAGGCCGAGAAGATCGGCCGCGATACGGGCCTGAAGGTCATCCACCCCTTCACCGGGGCCGAGGTTTCGGTCTGGATCGCCAATTTCATCCTGTCGGAATACGGCACGGGCGCCATCTTCGCCTGCCCGGCCCACGACCAGCGCGACCTGGACTTCGCCCGCAAATACGACCTGCCGGTGATCCCGGTCGTCCGGCCGGACGGCGCCGGCGACGACTTCGCCGTGGCGGATGAGGCCTATACCGGCCCGGGCTCCATCTTCCATTCCGACTTCCTGAATGGTCTGGACATCGAGGCGGCCAAGGCCGAGGCGATCCGCCGGATCGAGGCGGCCGGCATCGGCCAGGGCGCGACCATCTATCGCCTGCGCGACTGGGGCGTCAGCCGCCAGCGCTACTGGGGCTGCCCCATCCCGATCATCCACTGCGAGGCCTGCGGCCCCGTGGCGGTCCCGGCCGAACAGCTGCCGGTCGAACTGCCCAAGGACGTGACCTTCGACGTGCCCGGCAATCCTCTGGACCGCCATCCGACGTGGAAGCACACCCGATGCCCGTCCTGCGGTGGCGAGGCCCGGCGCGAGACGGACACCCTGGACACCTTCGTGGACTCCAGCTGGTATTTCGCCCGCTTCGCCGATCCGAAGGCGGACGATCCGATCAACAAGGCCGCTGCGGCCAGGTGGCTGCCGGTCGATCAGTATATCGGCGGTGTCGAGCACGCGGTGCTGCACCTGCTCTACGCCCGCTTCATCAGCCGCGCCCTGACCGATGCGGGCCTGATGGACGTAAAGGAGCCGTTCGCCGGCCTGTTCACCCAGGGCATGGTGGTCCACGAAACCTATTTCGACGGCCATGAGGACAGCGGCAAACCGCGCTGGATCGAACCGTCCGACGTGCGGATCGAGATGGTGGACGGCCAGCGCGTCGCCAGCCGCCTGTCGACCGGCGCCGCTGTTTCGATCGGGGACATCGAAAAGATGTCCAAATCGAAGAAGAACGTCGTCGCGCCCCAGGACATCATCGAGGCTTACGGCGTCGACGCCGGCCGCCTGTTCGTGCTGTCCGACAGCCCGCCCGAGCGGGACGTGCAATGGTCCGCCGGCGGGGTCGAGGGCGCCAGCCGCTTCGTCCAGCGCGTCTGGACCGAATTCGACGGCTTCGCGCCCGGCCAGGCCGGCGACGAGGCCCAGGACACCAGCCTGATCCGCGAGACGCACAAGGCCATCAAGGCCGTGACCGAGGGGGTCGAGGGCTTCCGCTTCAACTCGGCCATCGCCAAGCTGTACGCCTTCCTTGCCACCATCCGTCAGCACGACAAGGCCGGCGGCGAGGCCCGGGCGACCGCCCTGTCGGCCCTGGCCCGCCTGATCGCCCCCTTCACCCCGCACCTGGCCGAGGAATGCTGGGCCCGGATAGGACAGGACGGCATGGTGCTGGACGCGCCCTGGCCGGTGTTCGACGCGGCCCTGGCGGCCGACGACGAGGTCACCCTGCCCGTCCAGATCGGCGGCAAGCGTCGGGGCGAGGTCGTCCTGCCGCGCGGCTCGGACAATGCGACGGTCGAGGCGGCGGCTCTCGCCAATCCGACGGTTCAGGCCTACCTTTCGGCCAACAACCTGACCGTCCGAAAGGTGATCGTGGTGCCTGACCGTATCGTCAATCTGGTGGCCGGCTGATGCGTCGGCCGCGGGTCGTGCTGGCGCTGAGCGGCGCGAGCCTGCTGGCCTCGGCCTGCGGCTTCACGCCCCTGTACGGCGACGGCGGCGTCTCGGGCGACCTGACGCGGATCGCGGTCAGCACCCCGGATGACCGGCTGGGCTATCGCCTGCGCGAACAGCTGGAGGACAGTTTGGGCCTGAACCGCCAGGCCCAGCCCCTCTATCGCCTGACGACCGAGGTCGAGCAGTCGCGTCGCGCCCTGGGTCGCCGGGTCGATGACACAGCCACCCGTTACGAACTGACGGTGCGCAGCGCCTGGACCCTGACACCGACGGCGGGCGGGACGGCCCTTACTGGGCGCCAGACGGCCACGGTCACCTACGCCTCGGCCGACCAGCCCTATGCCGCCATCGCCGCCCAGCAGGATGGCGAGGAGCGCGCCGCCGCCGAGCTGGCGCGCCTGATCCGGCTGGACCTGATGCGGACCCTTGCGGCTCGCCCCTGATGCGGCGGCCCTGACGCCATGATCCTGTCGAAACGGCCCGAGGTCGACCGCTTCCTGAAGACCCCGGACGCCAACGTCCGCGCCGCGCTCATCCACGGCAAGGACCGTTCCGGCGTGTCCGAACGCGCGACCCAGCTGTCGAAGGCGATCACGCCCGACCTGAACGACCCGTTCAACGTCACCTTCCTGACCGAAGCCGACATCGACAGCGACGGGATCAAGCTGGAAGAGGCGCTGACGGCGCTCAGCATGATCGGCGGACGGCGTCTGGTGCGCGTGCGCCTGTCGGACGCCAAGGCCGCCGTGGACAAGGCGCTGGCCGCCGCCCTGACCGTCCACGCCGAGGGCGGCTACAATCCCGACGCCATGCTGGTGATCGAGGCGGGGGCCTTGGGCCGCGAATCCGCCCTGCGCAAGGCGGCGGAAAAGGCGTCCGGCGCCGTGGGCATCGCCGTTTACGAGGACGAGGTCGGCGACGTCGCCCGGATGACGCGCGAAGCCTTGGCGGCGGACAAGGTCGGCCTGACCGGCGACGCCCTGGACCGGTTCGTCGCCCGCCTGCCCCGCGAACGCGGCCTGATGCGGCAGGAGATCGAGCGGCTGGCCCTGTACATCGGCCCCGGCTCGGGCCGAACCATCGATATCTCCGAGCTGGACGAGCATCTGGGCGTCGAGCCGGACGCCTCCCTGTCCGACGCCGCGCTTCAGGCGTTCGGCGGCCGGGCGGCGCCCGCGCAATCGGGCCTGCGCCGCGCCCTGGCCGAGGGCGAGAGCGCCGTCATGGCCGTGCGCATGGCCTCGATCCACCTGGGGAAACTGCGCCGGATCAATATCTTGCAGCAGAACGGCGCGGGCGCCAAAGAGGCCGCCAAGGCTGCCGGCGTGTTCTGGAAGCAAGAGGCTGAGATGCTGCGTCAGGCCCGCAGCTGGCGTCTGGAGGCGTTGGATGAGGTCCAGGACAGCGTCAACACCGCCGACGTCGCCACCAAGACCACGGGCATGCCCGAACAGCTGATTGCAGAACGCCTGCTGCTGGAGATTTCCGCCCGGGCGCGGCGGATGGGGCTTTAGAGGCCATGCCCCTCTCCCAAAGGGAGAAGGTGGCCCACAGGGCCGGATGAGGGTTCCAACGGGACCTTCGGCGTAAGCCGTGGCGTGGCGGCGTGCGTCGGCTTGAGCCTTCGCCCCTCACCCTTGCCAATCGCAGCGCTCCTTACCCTCTCCCATCGGGAGAGAGGGAGGGTATGCATCACCCCCGCTTCGACGCCTTGCGGAAGGCGGGCTTGTTCATCGCCGCCGCCTGGCGCTGCATGGCCTTTTCGGGCGCCTTGCCGATGTTCTGGTTTCCCGGCTGGCCGCCGGCGCCGCCCGCCTTCTTGGCCGCGAGGGCGCGTTTCAGAGCTTCGGTCGCGCTGGTCTTGTCGGTTTGGTCGGTCATGAGTGCAGTCTAGCACGAACCCGGCTCATTGCTGACCCGCGAACGGTGAGCGAGATTGAGGGGATGAGAGCCATCGCCATCCTGGCCACCATCGCCGTCGCCGCCTGTTCGGAAGTCAAGGACGAGCGCTATGCCGACTACGAAACCGCGCGCCTCGCCGGCGCTATCAAGAGGGGCTGGATTCCCGCTTTCGTGCCGCAAGACGCCTATGCGTTGCATGACATCCACGATCTGGACAGCAACGCCCAGACGCTGAGCTTCAGGCTTCCCACTTCGCAAATTCCCGAGATGGTCCGGGCAATGACCTTGGCTGAGGATGCGGCCACAGCCGAACGCGTCGTCAGGGCCGCAGGCTGGACGGAAAGCCCCGCCCCGGTGGTTGTCTACGCTGTGTGTGCTCAGGAACGATCAGGGGCTCTGGTCGTGAACGAGCGAACCGGCGCCGCCTTCTACCAGGCGCCTGTGGCTTGGCCCTCTGACCCCTGCTCTGCAGGCTAGCGCGCCCCGGGACTCACCCCCGCATCAGGCGGCGGCACAGGTCGTCGAGCTGTTCCAGGGTGGCGTATTTGATGGTCAGTTCGCCCTTGCCGCCCTTGTCCGACAGGGCGACCTTCAGGCCCAGGGCATCGGCCAGATCCTGTTCCAGGGCGGCGATGTCGGCGGCGCCCTCGCCCGACGGCGCAGGTTTGGCCTTGGTCGGCCTGGGGCCCTCGGCCGAGCGGCGGGCCAGGGCCTCGGTCTGGCGGACGTTCAGCCCCTTGGCCAGGACCTCGCGGGCCAGGGCCTCGGGGTCGCGGGCGGTGATCAGGGCGCGGGCGTGGCCGGCCGACAGCCGGTCCTCCATCACATGCTCCAGCACCGAATCCGGCAGCTGCATCAGGCGCAGGGTGTTGGCGACGTGGCTGCGGCTCTTGCCCACCACGCCGGCCAGCGCGTCCTGGGTGCGGCCGAAGCGCGAGATCAGGGCGGCATAGGCCATGGCCTCTTCGACCGGGTTCAGGTCGGCGCGCTGGACGTTCTCGATGATGGCGACCTCCATCACCTCGACGTCGTCCATGGCCCGTTCGATGATCGGCACCGACTTGAGCCGGGCGGCCTGGGCCGCACGCCAGCGGCGCTCGCCGGCGATGATCTGATAGACCCCCTCCTCGCCCGGTTGGGGCCGCACCAGAATGGGCTGCAGCACGCCCTTGTCGCGGATCGAAGCGGTCAATTCCTCCAGCGTCTCGGCGCTGAAATGGCGGCGCGGTTGGTCGGGATTGGGCTTCAGGCTCTCGATCGGCACGGCGCGCACGCCCGCAGGCGCAGCGCCGCCGTCGACCGGCGCGCTCTCGGCGACGGGTTCACCCAGAAGCGCCGAGAGACCCCGGCCAAGACCACGCTGACGTTCGGACACGATGCAGATTCCGTTCTGTTACTTCAGGCCGCCAGCGCCTGACGACGCTGACGTTCGCGGGCCACGACCTCGCGGGCGAGGCGCAGATAGGCCTGACTGCCGGCGCATTTCAGGTCGTAGATCAGGGCCGGCTTGCCAAACGACGGCGCCTCGGACACCCGAACATTGCGGGGGATGACGCTCTCATAGACCTTGTCGCCGAAATGGTTGCGCACATCGTTGGCGACCTGACCGGACAGGGCGTTGCGGCGATCGTACATGGTCAGGACCAGACCCTGGATTTCCAGCGCCGGATTCAGGCTCTGACGCACCATGTCGATGGTCCGCATCAGCTGGGTCAGCCCCTCCAACGCAAAGAATTCGCACTGCAGCGGCACCAGCACCGCATCCGCCGCCGCCATGGCGTTCAACGTCAAAAGGTTCAGCGACGGCGGGCAGTCGATCAGCACATAGTCGTACCGGGTATGGCCATCCCCGCCCTGTTTCGCCAAGGCGTCGCGCAGGCGATAGGATCGGCGATCCGCCTGGCTCAGTTCGATCTCGACGCCCGACATGTCCGGGTCCGCTGCGACGATGAACAGGCCCGGCACCGCCGTCTGAACGGCGGCGTCATCCACGGGGCGGCCATCGACGATGACGTCATAGATCGTCACCCGACGCGTTTCACGTGGAACACCCAGGCCGGTGGAGGCATTGCCCTGCGGGTCCAGATCGACGATCAGCACCTTTTCACCGATGGCCGCCAGCGCCGTTCCCAGGTTGATGGCGGTGGTGGTCTTGCCCACCCCGCCCTTCTGGTTCGACACGGCCAGTACGCGAGTCTGCTTCTCAACGGCCACGGCGAAGACTCCGGATATGAACGATACGTCCGCGCGGGTCGCTGCGCGAGACGATCAGGTCGCTTTCAAATTGCCAGACCTTGGCCGCCTCTAGCAACTCAGCTTCGGCTTTCTCTCCCTTCAGAAACAGGCCTTGTGCACCGCGCTGAAGGTAAGGCTGTGCATAACCCAACAGTTTTTCCATCGCCGCCACGGCGCGAGCGGTGACGACATCGACCTTGATCCTCTGGGCCTCAGCCCGGCCGTTGATGACCGTGGCCGGAAGATCCAGCGCATCGACGATGTACTGCAGGAAACGACACCGCTTCCCCAGACTGTCGATCAGCCAGACATGTGCGCCGGGTCGCCCCTTCAGCATGATGGCCAGCACCACGCCGGGAAAGCCGGCGCCGGCCCCCAGATCGGCCCAGGTCAGGGCGTCCGGCTGGATCGCTAACAGCTGGGCGCTGTCCCACGCGTGGCGGTTCCAGAAGTCGGGAAGGCTGTCGGGCCCGACCAGATTCATCACCTCATTCGCTTCGGTCAGCAGGCCGAGGAAGGCTGTCAGATCGGCGATCTGTTGGTCCGTGGCCTGGGTCTGGGCGCGGAAGGCGGCGACGGGATCGGCACTCACGCGACGACCGCCTGAACCTGTTCCACGGTGCGCTTCACGTGGGCCAGCAGGGCGGTCAAGGCGCCGGGGGTCATGCCCTCGATCCGGCCGGCCTGGCCCAGGGTGCGCGGGCGGATCAGGACCAGCTTCTCCTTCACCTCATTCGACAGGCTGCCGATGGTGGCGTAGTCGAGGTCGGCGGGCAGGCCCAACCCCTCTTCCCGACGCAGGGCCTCGGCCTCGGCCGTCTGGCGATCCAGATAGCCAGCGTAGCCCGCGTCGATCTCGACCTGTTCACGCACTGCGGCGTTCCAGCCGCCGATGGCGGGGCAGACAGCTTCAAACGTCGTCAGATCAACACCGGGATAGGCCAACAGGTCCCGCATCGAGCGACGTTGTCCGTCGGCGTTTACGGTGACGCCCAAAGCCCCTGCTTCCTTCGGGGTGAAGACGGTTTCACGTGAAACACGCGTCGCTTCCGCCAGAGCTTCGGCCTTGGCGGTAAAAGCGGCGGCCCTTTCAGGCCCAACGATTCCGGCGGCCCCGCCGATGGCCGTCAGCCGCTGATCGGCATTGTCGGCGCGTAGGGTCAGGCGATATTCCGCCCGGCTGGTGAACATGCGGTAGGGCTCGGTCACACCGCGCGTGACCAGGTCGTCGATCATGACTCCGATATAGGCCTGGTCGCGGCCCAGAATGATCGGGTCGGAACCGGCGGCGGCGCGCGCGGCGTTCAGCCCGGCGATCAGGCCCTGGGCCCCCGCCTCTTCATAGCCCGTGGTGCCGTTGATCTGGCCCGCCAGATACAGGCCAGGCCGCTTCTTGACCTCCAGCGCCGGGGTCAGTTCGCGCGGATCGACATAGTCGTATTCGATGGCGTAGCCGAAACGGAACACCTCAACCGCCGCCAGTCCGGGCATGGTCCGCAGGAAGGCCATCTGAGTCGTGTCCGACACCGAGGTCGAAATGCCGTTCGGATAGACGGTCGGGTCGTCCAGCCCCTCGGGCTCCAGGAAGACCTGATGGCTGGTCTTGTCGGCGAAGCGGACCACCTTGTCCTCAATCGAGGGGCAATAGCGCGGTCCCCGCCCCGACAGATGCCCGCCATAGACGGCGCTTTCGCCCAGATTGTCGGCGATGATGCGGTGGGTTTCTTCGGTCGTATGGGTGATGCCGCAGGCGATCTGGGGCACGGTGATCCGGTCGGTCAGGAAGCTGAACGGCACGGGTTCGTCGTCCGCCGCCTGCATTTCCAGCCGGTCCCAGGCGATGGTGCGGCCGTCCAGTCGCGCGGGCGTGCCGGTCTTCAGCCGTCCCATCATCAGATCGGCGCCGTGCAGATCGGCGGCCAGACCGGTGGACGGATCCTCGCCATAGCGCCCGGCCGGAATGCGCAGGTCGCCGCGGTGGATCACCCCGTTCAGGAAGGTGCCGGTCGTCAGGACGACGGCGCCGGCACGGATCGTTTCGCCCGCGCCGGTCGTGACACCGACCACCCGGTCGCCGCTCAGAATCAGGCCCTCGGCCGTGCCCGCCATCAGCCTCAGGTTCGGGGTTTGAGCCAGCTCGGCCTGCATCGCCTCGCGGTACAGGCGGCGATCGATCTGGCTACGCGGACCGCGCACGGCCGCGCCCTTGGAGCGGTTCAGCAGGCGAAACTGGATGCCGGACACATCGGCCAGCCGGCCCATGACGCCGTCCAGGGCGTCGATCTCGCGCACCAGATGACCCTTGCCCAGACCGCCGATGGCCGGGTTGCACGACATCTCGCCGACAGTTTCCAGCTTCTGGGTCAGCAGCACGGTGCGCGCACCGGCCCGCGCCGAGGCGGCGGCCGCCTCACAACCGGCGTGCCCGCCGCCGATAATGACGACGTCGAAGGTGAAGTCGGGGGAGGAACTCATAGGCGCTACATAGTCGAAACGGGGCCTGATCGCCACCTCGGCGGCCCGCTCTGTTTCACGTGAAACGTTCCTACTTGCCGATGCAGAAGGTTGAGAAGACTTCCCCTAGGATATCCTCGACGCCGATGGCGCCGGTGACGCGGGACAGGGCGTCGGCCGCCCGCCGCAGATCATCGCCGGCCATTTCGGGCGCGCGGTCCAGCGCTTGGCGGCCCGTCTCGACGGCGGCCAGCGCCTCGGTCAGACGGCGGCGATGGCGTTCGCGCGTGACGGCGGGGAAGTCGGCGCCGGACAGGTCGCGTTGCAGGCGCGCGGCGATCCAGTCGTGCAGGGCAGGCATCCCCTGCCCTGTCAGTGTGCTGAGGGTCAGGGTCTCGAACCCATCGACGGGCGGGGCGGCGCCCAGGTCGGCCTTGTTCAACACCACCAGATCGCCCGGTCGGACATAGTCGGCGGCGGCGCTGGCCACCTCGTTCGGGGCGCGCACCCACAGGCGCAGGTCAGCCTCAGCGGCGCGAACGCGAGCCCGGCGGATCCCCTCGGCCTCGACCACGTCGTCGCTGTCGCGCAGGCCGGCGGTGTCCGACAGGGTCACGGCGTAGCCGCCGATCATGATGTCGGCGTCCAGCACGTCGCGCGTGGTCCCGGCGATCGGGGTGACGATGGCCGCCTCGCGCGCGATCAAGGCGTTGAACAGCGACGACTTGCCGGCGTTCGTCTCGCCGATCAGGACGATGCGATAGCCCTCGCGCACCCGCCGGCCCCGATCGGCGTCCGACAGGGCGGCGCGCAGGTCGGCGGCCAGGGCGTCCAGCACCGGCCCGGCGGTGCGGGCCAGATTGTCCGGCACCTCTTCATCGGGAAAGTCGATCTCGGCCTCGACCAGCGACAGGGCCTTCAGCAGGTCGCGGCGGAACCCGGCGTAGGCGGCGGACAGGGCGCCGTCCAGCTGGCCCAAGGCCTGCGCCTTTTGCGCGGTCGTCTCGGCGTCGATCAGGTCGGCCACGGCCTCGGCCTGGGCCAGGTCCATGCGGCCGTTCTGAAAGGCGCGGCGAGTGAACTCGCCCGGTTCGGCGGGGCGCAGACCCAGGGCGATCAGGGCGCGACTGGCCGCCTCGATCACCGCGCGGCCGCCGTGCAGCTGAAGCTCAGCGCAGTCCTCGCCGGTATAGGAATGGGGCGCAACGAAGCGCAGGACCAGCGCCTGGTCGATCAGTTCGCCGCCGCGCCTCAGGTCGCGGACCGAGGCCAGACGCGGCTTGAGCCCACGCGCGCCCAGCGCCGACAGCGCGTCCCCCACCCCCGGCCCGGACAGGCGCAGGATGGCGACGGCGCCCCGACCGGGAGGCGTGGCGAGGGCGAAGATGGTGTCGGTCATGGCGAAGTCGCGGTTCAGCCTACGGCTTGACGGCCGCTTCCATCAGGCGGCGGAACTGGTCCTGGGCCTGCAGGCCGAAGCTGGTCCAGGTCTTCATCAGTTCGTCCGGCTGCATGGCGGCGACATTAGCCTCCATCCGCTTCTGCATTTCGGCGACCAGATGGTCGTTCAGCGGCGTGACGTCGGGCAGGCCCAGAAAGGCGCGGGCCTCGGCCGGAGTGCAGTCGATCTCGACGTTCATCTTCATCGTCGTCGCTCCGGAAAACGCCGGACGTTTCACGTGAAACACCCGGCCATACCACGGTTATGTCGATCAGGTGTTCATCGACTGGAAGAAGTCGCCGTTGTTCTTGGACTGGCGCAGCTTGTCGAGCAGGAACTCGATCGCGTCCTGCGGGCCCATCGGGTTCAGGATCCGGCGCAGCACATAGGTCTTGGTCAGCTGATCCTTCGGCGTGATCAGGTCTTCCTTGCGGGTGCCGGACTTCAGCACGTCGATGGCCGGGAAGATGCGCTTGTCGGCGACCTTGCGGTCCAGCACGATTTCCGAGTTACCGGTGCCCTTGAACTCTTCGAAGATCACCTCGTCCATCCGGCTGCCGGTATCGATCAGGGCGGTGGCGATGATGGTCAGCGAGCCCCCCTGCTCCACGTTCCGCGCGGCGCCGAAGAAGCGCTTGGGCCGCTGCAAGGCGTTGGCGTCGACGCCGCCGGTCAGCACCTTGCCCGACGAGGGGACGGTGGCGTTGTAGGCGCGGCCCAGACGGGTGATGGAGTCCAGCAGGATCACCACGTCCTTCTTGTGCTCGACCAGGCGCTTGGCCTTTTCGATCACCATTTCGGCGACGGCGACGTGGCGGGTGGCCGGTTCGTCGAAGGTCGAGGCCACGACCTCGCCCTTCACCGTGCGCTGCATGTCGGTGACTTCTTCCGGGCGTTCGTCAATCAGCAGGACGATCAGGAAAACCTCGGGGTGGTTGCGCTCGATCGACTTGGCGATGTTCTGCAACATGACCGTCTTGCCCACGCGCGGCGGCGCCACGATCAGGCAGCGCTGGCCCTTGCCCAGCGGGGCGACGATGTCGATGACCCGGCCCGAGCGGTCCTTCAGCGTCGGATCCTGGATTTCCATGTGCAGCCGCTCTTCGGGATAGAGCGGGGTCAGGTTGTCGAACAGGACCTTGGTCTTGACCATTTCGGGGTCTTCGAAATTGATCGTGTCGACCTTCAGCAGGGCGAAATAGCGTTCGCCCTCACGCGGGCCGCGCACGGCCCCGTGGATGGTGTCGCCCGAGCGCAGGCCGAAGCGGCGGATCTGCGACGGAGAAACATAAACATCGTCCGGACCCGGAAGATAATTGGCATCGGGCGAGCGCAGGAAGCCAAAGCCGTCGGGCAGGATCTCCAGCACGCCGTCGGCGATGATCTCGACCTCTTCGTCGGCCAGGGTCTTGAGGATGGCGAACAGGAGGTCCTGCTTGCGCAGGTTGCCGGCGTTCTCGATCTCAAGGCTCTCGGCGAAGGCGACCAGCTCTTCCGGGGTCTTCTCGTTCAGTTCCTGAAGCGTGATGCGGCCATTGGGGACGATGGGTTCGCCATCATCGTCCTCGTCTTCCTCGGCCGAGGTGTCGATGCCGCTGAAGTCCTGGGGCGTCGAGGCGGCTTCCCGCTCCGGCTCGGCCTCGGCCACCGGCGCGGGGGCCTCGGGCTCGGACGAGCCACGGCCCAGCGACAGGGTCCGGCGCTTCGGCTCGGCGGCCGGCTCCAGGTTTTCGGTTTCCGGCGAATCGGGGTCGGTGTCGCGGATGTCGGTCATGGCAGGCTCGCTCGCGCCCGCGCGCCAAGGGACGCCGGGGGCATTCAGGACTGGAAGTCGCGGCCTTGCGGCCGAAGGGGAAACGACGGGCTCCCGCGGGTCAAACCGGCAGGCGTCGCAAAAAGAGAGGGACCGCAGGCGGATCACGCCCCACGGTTCGCCGCCAGCGGAACCACGAAACGCCCCGTCAGGTCAAGCGGAGGCTTATGAGTGGACCGTGGTCGTCGGCCCTGCGGGACCTCCCGACCCGACACGGCCTGTGGCCCTTCGCGCCCGCGCTCAAGCGGCGAGCGACCGCGTCGCGAGCGTGGCGCCCTAGAATGTCCACTCCAGTGTGACGGACAGCACCATCACGATGGCCAGGACGAACGGCACCTCGTTCGACATGCGCCAGAAGCGGGCCGAGCGGGTCGAGGTTCCGGCGGCGATCTTCTTGCGCTGGCCCGCCAGGAAGCTGTGCCAGGCGGCCAGCAGGAAAACGCCGGCCAGCTTGGTCACCATCCACGGCTGCTGGAACACGTCCCAGCCGCGCGCCGTGCCGTCGATCCAGATCAGCCAGCCGCCGAAGACGAAGGCCAGGATCATCGCCGGATTGATGATGATGCGCAGCAGCCGCGCCTGCCAGGTGCGCAGCAGGGCCTGCATCTCGGACCGCAACGGCTCGGGCTTGGCCGCCTGTTCGGCGTCATAGGCGTAGAGGCGCGGCAGATAGAGCATGCCGGACATCCAGGCGATGACGGCCAGAATGTGCAGGCCCCGGGCCAGATCATAGGCGGTCATGCGACGCTCCCTTGGCAGGCGCGATCCCGGGGACAGGCCTTCCAGTCGCCCCGGCAGCCGGGACCGAACGGCGCGGTCCCGCCGCGCGGCAGGGCGTTCAGCGCCGCGTCGGCCAGGGTTTCGATGAAGGCCGGCGTCACGCCTGCGGCCGGGACGCGGATATAGGGGGCGACGCCGTTCTGATGCGCCAGCTCGGCGTATTCAATGTCCAGCTCGACCAGGGTTTCGATGTGTTCGGAGACAAAGGCGATGGGCGTCACGACCACGCCGACGCCATCACGCCCGGCCTGTTCCAGCGCCTCGGGCGTCGAGGGGCCCAGCCATTTCATCGGCCCGACGCGGCTCTGGTAACAGATGGCCCAATCGGTCAGGCCCAGCCGTTCAACCACGGCGGCGACGGTCGATTCCACCTGTTCCTGATAGGGGTCGCCCTTCTTCGTCACCAGGGTCTCGGGGATGCCGTGGGCCGAGAACAGCACCCGCACCGGTCGGTCGCCCGCCTGGTCCAGCGCCGCGCGGATCAGGGCCGCCTGGGCCTCAATCCACCCACTGGCCTGGGGATAGCAGCAGACCGCCCGTTCGGCGCCCGGGCCGCGATAGGTGCGGCGCCATTCCCTGAACGAGGACTCAGTCGTCGTCGTGGAAAACTGCGGATACAGCGGCAGCAACACCACCTCGTCCGGCGCAAAGGCCGCGACCTCGGCCGTCGTCTCGGCGACGAAGGGGCTCCAGTAGCGCATGGCGACGAAGGTCCGGACCGTGTCGACCGGGCGGCGGGCGGCCAGCAGGCCTTCCAGCGCGGCCGCCTGTTTCCGCGTCTCGGGCAGCAGCGGCGATCCCCCGCCCATCAGGGTGTAGTTGGCCTGGGCGCTCTTTTCCCGGCGGCTGGAGATCAGCCTGGCCAGTGGCGTGCGCAGGATACCGGGCAGGCCGATGATCGCCGGGTCGTTGAACAGGTTGAACAGGAACGGCCGCACCGAGGCCTGGTCGTCCGGGCCGCCGAGATTGAACAGGACGACGGCGATGCGGCTCATTGGGCGCCGATCCGTTTCAGCACCTGTTCGACGTGCGCGATCGGCACGTCCGGCAGGATGCCGTGGCCCAGGTTGAAGATCCACGGCCCCTGGCCCCAGGCCTCAATCAACTGATCCACCCGGCGATCCAAGGCCGGACCGCCGGCGCGCAGCAGCAGCGGATCCAGCGCGCCCTGGATCGGCTTGATCGCCTGCACGCGCTTGCCGACCGCCAGCGGACAGGCGGTGTCCAGCGCCACAGCCTGAACGTCGCATTCGGTCGCATAGCGCTCGGCCAGGGCCGCCGAACCACGGGGGAAGCCGATCAGCGGGACAGTGACACCCAGCTCACGGGCGCGGGCAACCAGCTTCTGATGCGGCTTCAGCACCAGGCTTTCGAACAGATCGTCGGGCAGGCCCTCGGCCCAGCTTTCGAAGATCTTCAGCACTTGGGCGCCGGCGTCCTGCTGCATCTTCAGATAATGGGCCGTCGCCTCGACCAGCACGTCCAACACCGCCGCGACCTTTTCCGGCTCGGCATAGGCATAGGTGCGGGCCTGGGCGCGCTCGCCCTTGCCGATGGTGCGCGCCTCGCCGTCCAGCATATAGGTGGCGACCGTCCAGGGCGCGCCCGCAAAGCCGATCAGCGCGCGCTCGGGCTCCAGTTGGGACCGGACGATGGACAGCGTCTCTCCGACGGCCTTCAGCGCTTCTCCCGCCCCGGCGGCCAGGTCACGCATCGACTCGACCGACGGCAGGGCGCCCAGGCGGGGCCCCTCGCCCGCCTCGAACCAGACCTTCTGGCCCAGGGCGCCGGGGATCAGCAGGATGTCGGCGAAGACTATGGCTGCGTCGAAGCCGAACCGCCGCATCGGCTGCAGGGTCGCCTCGGCCGCCATTTCCGGGTTCAGGCAAAAGGCGATGAAGTCCGGCGCCTGCGCCCGCAGCGCCCGGTACTCGGGCAGATAGCGTCCCGCCTGGCGCATGAACCACACGGGCGGGCGTTCGGTCGTCTGGCCCTCAAGGACCCTGATCAGCGCGGGCTTGGTCATTCGGATGCCTTACGGGGCCGGACCTGTCCTCTCAAGCCTCGCCCCTCTTCCCTGTTCAAATAAGAATTAAAAGAAGGTCTGTAGAAGAGTCTTGGAGGGTGGAATGACGGGGACAAACGCCCGGTCATCCCGCGTCATTCCCGGGTTATCCCCGCCCGCCGGCGCGGGGTTTCAGACGGTCTGCGCGCTCCCGGTGGACAGCGTGGATAACCGAGGGCGTATCCCGGTAGGGCGGCGTTTCGACGCAAGACCGGCCTGGGCGCCGTCACGGGCGCCGACGACCCTGGACGGGGGCGCCGTTAAGGTTTCGTTAGGACTCTCCACAAGGCTTCGAGAGGGCAGTTCGGGCCATGGGACAGTCCGGCGCCGAACCCCGGCTTTCATCCCGCATCATCCCCGCTCGCCGCCCGCCCCTGCCCTCGCTATAGAGATCGGCGCCCAGACGCGGGCTTTCGGCGCCCAGGCCGGCGCCCGGAAAGTTCATCGTCGCCCACCGCCTGTCCACAAGGGAGGCCCGATCATGAGCCCCGCCCGTTCCCAAGGCCCCTCGAGGCTGGCGACCTATTTCCACGTCCATCTGGTGTCCGATTCCACCGGCGAGACGCTGAACGCCATGGCCAAGGCGGTGACGGCCCGTTTCGACGGCGTCATTCCCATCGAGCACATCTATGCGCTGGTGCGCTCGCCCAAACAGATGGAGCGGGTGCTGGAAGAGGTCGCCTCGGCCCCTGGCGTGGTGCTGCACACTCTGGTGGATCGCGAGCTGCGCGAACAGCTGGAGGAAGGCTGTCGCCGCCTGGATATGCCGCAGATCGGCGCGCTGGACCCGCTGGTCGGGGCCCTGTCGCGCTATCTGGGGGCCAGCCTGTCGACGCGCGTGGGCGCCCAGCACACGCTGGACCACGACTATTTCAACCGCATCTCGGCGCTGGACTTCGCCATGGCCCACGATGACGGCCAGGGCACGGTCGAACAGCTGGAGGGCGCCGACGTGGTGCTGTGCGGGGTCAGCCGCACCTCCAAGACGCCGACCTGCATCTATCTGGCGCACCGGGGCATCCGCGCCGCCAATGTGCCGCTGGTGCCAGGCCAGGAGGACGGAGAGCGTCTGGTCGCGCTGAAGAACCCGCTGGTCATCGGCCTGACGGTGTCGCCCGAGCGGCTGGTCCAGATCCGCCGCAACCGGCTGGAGGGGCTGAACGCCAGCCGGGCGTCCGACTATGTGGACCATGAGGCGGTGCGGGACGAGACGATCAAGGCGCGTCGGGCGTTCGAGCGGCGCGGCTGGCCGACCATCGACGTGACCCGTCGCTCGGTCGAGGAGACGGCCGCCGCCATCGTCAACCTGTTGAGCGAACGCCGCACCCACCGTATCGGAGCGACCTGGTGAGCGACCGGACCGACACCCGCCTGATCCTGGCGTCCGGCAGCGCCGCGCGCCGGGCCATGCTGGCCGAGGCCGGGGTCGACTTCACCGTCCGCACGGCCGAGGTCGACGAGGACGCGATCAAGAGGGCCCACGCCCATCTGGACGCCGCTGAATTGGCCGTGGAGCTGGCGCGGGCCAAGGCGCTGGCCATGTCGCGGCTGGATCCCGAGGCCTGGGTGCTGGGCGGGGACCAGACCCTGGCCTTCGACGGCGGCCTGATTTCCAAGGCGAAGTCGCTGGACGAGGCGCGGAACCGGCTGAAGTCCATGCGCGGCCGGACCCATCATCTGCATTCAGGCGCGGCCTTGGCCGTCAACGGCGCCGTGGTGTGGTCGGGTGTGGACAGCGTCGCGATGCGGATGCGCGACTTTTCCGACGCCTTCTTGGACGCCTATCTGGCGGCCGAGGGGCAAGGCCTGCTGGCCTGCGTCGGCTCCTACCGGTTGGAGGGAATGGGGTCGCAGCTGTTCGAGGCGGTCGAGGGGGACTTCTTCACCGTCCTGGGCCTGCCCTTGTGGCCGGTGCTGGCCGAGTTGCGCCGGGCCGGAGTGCTGCTGACATGAGCCGGGTCACGGGCGCGGCCGTGGTCGGGGGCGTCGCCGGACAGCCGGTGGCGCATTCGCTCAGCCCTGTCATCCACAACGCCTGGCTGGCGGCGGCGGGGATGAACGCCGCCTATGTCCCCTTCGCCCCCGCCGATGCGGCAGGGTTCGAGGCCCTGATCGCCGCCGGGCGCGCCGGGCTGGTGGCCGGTTTCAACGTCACCGCGCCGTTCAAGGAACAGGCCTTCGCCGCCGCCGATGTGGTCAGCGACACCGCTCGGGCGACCGGTTCGGCCAACATCCTGACCTTCGCCGGGGGACGCGCGCGCGCTGACAGTTCGGACGGCGCAGGCGTGCTGTACGCCCTGTCGCGGCAGGCGCCGGGGCTGAGCCTGCAGGGCGCGACAGTGGCCCTGCTGGGCGCCGGGGGCGCGGCGCGGGCCGGGGCCGGGGCGCTGGTGGCCGCCGGGGCGCAGGTGCGG
>NZ_SDZL01000112.1 GCF_004210735.1 Brevundimonas sp. | reverse complement strand
GGCGCAGGGCGCGGTGGTGCGGCTGATGCGCGAGGCGGGGGAGTATGGGCGGCGGGGCGAGCCGACGACGGCGCTGATCCCCGGCGAGGCGGTCGTGTGGGACGGGCGGTTCGAGATCACTGCGGATCGGCCGGGTTGGCGCGTGGCGCCCGCGGCCGGGCGGCTGGCGGGGCTGAACCCGGCGGATCGGCGGGCGTTGCAGGGCGTGCCCGCGGCGGCGCGGCGCGGCCTTCCGGTCCTGATGCGGGACGATGCGGACGGGCCGGTTCTTGCATGGCGCAGGGCCAAGGTGCGGGCCCTGGTCGGGCAAAGACTGGGGCTGGCGACGGACGAAACGACGCATGAAGACGATCTGACGGACGCGGCGCATGGCGCATCGCCTCCGAACGACCTATTTTCTGCGGAACGCTGAACAACGACCGGCCGGGCGCTCCGCTCCGCCGAACGACCGAGGACCCGAATGAACCTGCGTAATCTGGCGATGGGGAGCGTGATCCTGCTGGGCGTGCTGGCCGTCTATGCGGCTATCAGCCAGGGCGGGGCGATGAACCCGGCCAAGGGGGCCGCCGCGGGCAAGCCCGAGCCGATCACCTATTCCCAACTGGTCGCCGCCACCGATGCGAACCAGATCAAGTCGGTGGAGATCCACGGCGAGAACCTGACCGGCGTGACCAAGGACGACAAGAAGTTCGCCACCACCACCCCGTTCCAGAACGACACCCTGATCGAACGCATCCGCGCCTCGGGCGCCGAGGTGAAAATCAAGCCGGTGCGTCAGTCGTGGTGGGTCAGCCTGCTGATCGGCATCCTGCCGTTCGCGCTGCTGATCGGCCTGTGGTTCTTCATCATGAACCGGATGCAGGGCGGCGCGCGCGGGGCCATGGGGTTTGGCAAGTCCAAGGCCAAGCTGCTGACCGAGCACAAGGGCCGCAAGACCTTTGACGACGTCGCCGGCGTGGACGAGGCCAAGGACGAACTGCAGGAGGTCGTCGACTTCCTGAAAGACCCTGGCAAGTTCCAGCGTCTGGGCGGCAAGATCCCCAAGGGCGCGCTGCTGGTCGGCCCTCCCGGCACCGGCAAGACGCTGCTGGCGCGCGCGGTGGCGGGCGAGGCGGGCGTGCCCTTCTTCTCGATCTCCGGCTCGGACTTCGTCGAGATGTTCGTGGGCGTCGGCGCCAGCCGCGTGCGCGACATGTTCGAACAGGCCAAGAAGAACTCGCCCTGCATCATCTTCATCGATGAAATCGACGCCGTCGGTCGCCACCGCGGCGCCGGCCTGGGCGGCGGCAACGACGAGCGCGAGCAGACGCTGAACCAGCTGCTGGTCGAGATGGACGGCTTTGAGTCCAACGAAGGCATCATCCTGATCGCGGCGACCAACCGTCCGGACGTGCTGGACCCGGCGCTGCTGCGTCCCGGCCGCTTCGACCGTCAGGTCGTGGTGCCGAACCCGGACGTGATGGGCCGCGAGAAGATCCTGCGCGTGCACATGAAGGACGTACCGCTGGCCGCCGACGTCAATGTGAAGACGCTGGCGCGCGGCACCCCCGGCTTCTCGGGCGCCGACCTGGCCAATCTGGTCAATGAGGCGGCGCTGATGGCGGCCCGCAAGGACCGCCGGATGGTCACCCACCGCGACTTCGAGGACGCCAAGGACAAGGTCATGATGGGCGCCGAGCGCAAATCCATGGCCATGAACGAGGAAGAGAAGCGCATGACCGCCTATCACGAGGCCGGCCACGCCCTGGTCGCCATCAACGTCAAGATGGCCGATCCGGTGCACAAGGCGACCATCGTCCCGCGCGGCCGAGCCCTGGGCATGGTGATGCAACTGCCGGAAGGCGACCGCTATTCCATGAAATACCAGCAGATGATCGACCGGATCGCCATCATGGCCGGCGGCCGGGTGGCCGAGGAGCTGATCTTCGGCAAGGCGAACATCACCTCGGGCGCCAGCTCGGACATCCAGCAGGCGACCAAGCTGGCGCGGGCCATGGTCACGCGCTGGGGCTTCTCGGACAAGCTGGGCACCGTGGCCTATGGCGAGAACCAGGAAGAGGTGTTCCTGGGTCACTCGGTCGCGCGCAGTCAGAACGTCTCGGAAGAGACGGCCCGGATCATCGACGAAGAGGTCAAGCGCCTGGTCACCGAAGGCTGGGACGAGGCGCGCCGCATCCTGACCGAAAAGGCCGGCGACCACGAGAAACTGTCCCAGGCCCTGCTGGAGTACGAGACCCTGTCGGGCGAGGAGATCAAGGACCTGCTGGAGAAGGGCGTCGCGCCGAACCGCGACGAGAACAACTTCCCCAACGCCGGGCCGTCGGTCTCGGTGCCGGTGACGCCGGTGTCGGATGGGACCGAGGTCGAGGCCCCGGTCGCGGCGGCCGTGCCGACGACCTGAGCCGGTCGACGGATTGAAGGATGAGGGGCGGGTCGAAAGGCCCGCCCCTTTTTTCTTTTGAACCATGACGCGACGCCTCTCCCTCCCCGCCCCGGGGAGGGTGGTCGGAGCGAAGCGGAGACCGGGTGGGGAGGGCAAGGCGATGCTGGGCGCCGC
>NZ_SDZL01000019.1 GCF_004210735.1 Brevundimonas sp. | reverse complement strand
GGGTCGGGGCGGCGACGGCCGGCGTGACCGGAGCACCGGCTGCCGCGACCGACGCTGCGCCGACCGCCCAGACCGCGACGACGCCGACCGAAACGCCGGCCGTCGCCGCCCCGACCCCTCCCGCCGCGCCGGCCGCCGCCGCGCCCGCGGCCCAGTAAGCGCGAGAGCCCGAGAGACCATGGCCACCGCAATCGCTACGCACGACGATCACCACGACCACAAGCCGGGCTTCTTCACCCGCTGGTTCCTGTCGACGAACCACAAGGACATCGGTGTCCTGTATCTGGTGTTCGCCATCTTTACCGGCATCATCGGCGGCGCCCTGTCGGGCCTGATCCGCTGGGAACTGGCCGAGCCGGGCATCCAGTTGTTCAAGGAAGGCACGATCATCCAGCAACTGGGGATCGTTGAGGCGTCCAAGCACGGCTACAACGTCACGGTCACGGCTCACGCCCTGATCATGGTGTTCTTCGTCGTCATGCCGGCGACCATGGGCGGCTTCGCCAACTATTTCACGCCGATCATGATCGGCGCGCCGGACATGGCCTTCCCGCGCATGAACAACATCTCGTTCTGGATGCTGTTCTTCGCCTTCGTCCTGCTGTGCGTCTCGATGTTCGTCGATGGCGGGCCGGGCAAGGGCTTTGGCGGGGGCTGGACGGCCTATCCGCCCCTGTCGACGACCGGCCACACGGGCCCGGCCTTCGATCTGGCCATCTTCTCGTTGCACATGGCGGGCGCCAGCTCGATCCTGGGCGCGATCAACTTCATCACCACCATCTTCAACATGCGCGCGCCGGGCATGACCCTGCACCGCATGCCGCTGTTCGCCTGGGGCGTGTTGATCACGGCCTTCCTGCTGCTGCTGTCGCTGCCGGTCCTGGCGGGCGCCATCACCATGCTGCTGACGGACCGTAACTTCGGCACCACCTTCTTCGATCCGGCCGGCGGCGGCGATCCGGTGATGTACCAGCACCTGTTCTGGTTCTTCGGTCACCCCGAAGTGTACATCATGATCCTGCCGGGCTTCGGCATCGTCTCGCACATCGTCTCGACCTTCTCGAAGAAGCCGATCTTCGGCTACCTCGCCATGGCGTACGCCATGGTCGCCATCGGCTTCATCGGCTTCATCGTGTGGGCGCACCACATGTACACCGTGGGCATGAGCATCAATCTGCGCGCCTATTTCGTGGCCGCGACGATGATCATTGCGGTGCCGACCGGGGTTAAGATCTTCAGTTGGATCGCCACCATGTGGGGCGGCTCTATCAGCTTCAAGACGCCGATGCTTTGGGCGCTGGGCTTCATCCTGCTGTTCACCGTCGGCGGGGTGACGGGCGTGGTTCTGGCCAATGCCGGTATGGATTACAGCCTGCACGACACCTACTACGTCGTGGCGCACTTCCACTATGTGTTGTCGCTGGGCGCCATCTTCTCGATCTTCGCGGGCTTCTACTACTGGTTCGAGAAGATGTTTGGCGTGAAGTACAACGAGTTCCTCGGCGCGACCCATTTCTGGATCATGTTCGTCGGCGTGAACCTGATCTTCTTCCCGCAGCACTTCCTGGGTCTGCAGGGCATGCCGCGTCGCTACATCGACTATCCGGAAGCCTACACCCTGTGGAACCAGGTCTCCTCGTGGGGCTATGTCATCACCATCGTTGGTGTCGGCGTCTTCATGGTCATGCTGCTGGAAGCCGCGATCCGTCGCCGCAAGGGTGAAGCCAATCCGTGGGGCGAAGGCGCCACCACGCTGGAGTGGACCCTGCCCTCGCCACCGCCGCACCACCAGTTCAACGAACTGCCGGTGGTCAAGGCGGACAACCACTGATCCGAACCGGATGAAGCACACGGGGCCGCCCTTTCCTGACCGGAAGGGCGGCCTTCGCCTTTCATGACCCAAGCTGAACAGCCAGACGTGACCGTTTCGACCGCCCAGCCGGAAGACTACTTCCAGCTGCTGAAGCCGCGCGTCATGTCGCTGGTGGTGTTCACCGCCGTGACCGGCCTGGCCGTCGCGCCCGGCCATCTGGCGATCCTTGAGGCGGCCATCGCCATCCTGTGCATCGCCGTCGGCGCCGGGGCCGCCGGGGCGCTGAACATGGCGCTGGAGGGCGAGACCGACGCCCTGATGCGCCGTACGCGCGGTCGCCCGGTCGCCGCCGGCCGGGTGCCCAAGAACGACGCCATGGCCTATGGTGTCATCCTGTCGGTGTTCTCGGTCATGCTGCTGGGCATGACGACCAACTGGCTGGCGGGCGGGCTGCTGGGCCTGACCATCGTCTATTACGCCGGCTTCTACACCCTGCTGCTCAAGCGCCGGACGCCGCAGAATATCGTCATCGGCGGGGCCGCCGGCGCCTTCCCGCCCGTGATCGGCTGGGCCGCCGTGACCGGTGACGCGCCGTGGCAGGCGTGGCTGCTGTTCCTGATCATCTTCCTGTGGACCCCGCCGCACAGCTGGGCGCTGGCCCTCTATTCGGCGGGTGACTACGCCAGGGCGGGCATACCGATGATGCCGGTGGCGCGCGGCGCCAAATCCACGCGCCTGCAGATCCTGATCTACAGCCTGGTCTTCGTGCCTGTGGCCGTGGCCGTGGCGTTCACGGGTCTGGGCGGGCGCCTCTATCTGGCCGTATCGGCGCTCGGCGGCCTGTTCTTCCTGGCCCTCGCGTTCCGCCTGTGGCGCTCGCGCGCCGGCGATCAGCCGGACAAGGCTGAGGCGGTGGGGCGAGAGGCCGCATTGTATGACGTCCGGGCCGAGGCCAAACCGGCCCGGAACCTGTTCGCCTTCTCCATCCTGTATCTGATGGCGCTGTTCTCGGCCCTGCTGGTCGAGCAGTTGCCCGGCCTGGGAGGCCTGACGTGACCCGTCCGAACTTCATCAAGCTGACCGACGAGCAGGCGCGTGCGCGCAAGCGTCGCAACGTGGCCATCGCCTTGGCTTTGATCGGTTTCATCGTTCTGGTCTTCCTGACGACGGTGATGAACCTGCGCCGCAACACGGAAGCTCGCCACGCGGCCGAGGCCGCCGCCGCTGCGACGCTGGATCGCGCCGATCCGGCCCTGCCGCCCCCGGCGGAGATGACGCCTTGAACCGCAAGAACGCCATCGCCCTGATCTGCGGCGTCGTGGTCATGGCCATGACCGGGGCCGCCTTCGCCGCCGTGCCCCTGTATCGCCTGTTCTGTCAGGTCACCGGTTTCGACGGGACGGTGAAGAAGGCCGAGGCCGCCCCGACCCAGGTGCTGGATCGCACCGTGCTGATCCGCTTCGACACCAATGTCCGCGACCTGCCGATGACCTTCCGGGCCGAGCAGGTCAGCCAGCGGGTGCGAATCGGCGAGACGGGCATGGCCTATTTCGACGTGACCAACACCTCGGACCAGCCGATCCACGCCACCGCCGCCTATAATGTCGTGCCCGAACGCGCCGGTCCCTATTTCCAGAAGCTGCAATGCTTCTGCTTCGAGGGGCAGGAAATCGCGCCGGGCGAGACCAAGGCCTTCCCGGTCCAGTATTTCGTGGCCTCCGAGATGGCGACCGACCGCGAGTCCAAGGGGGTGGCTGAAATCACCCTCAGCTACACCTTCTATCCGACCAAGGGGTTCGAGGCCGCCGCCGCTTCGACGCCTCAATCCACTGGCGCCGCCGCCTAGGCGGCGCTATAGCCCTCATCAAACGACCCTAGCCGTTTCAAGAGACCCGAGAATGGCCGACGCCCACGCCGCTCCGCACCACGACTACCACCTGGTGGATCCCAGCCCCTGGCCCCTGGTCGCGTCCGCCGCGACCATGATCATGATGCTGGGCGCCGTCGTCTGGATGAAGGGCCTGTTCGGCCTGCCGGAAGGCAACAAGGTGATGTTCTTCGCCGGCCTCGCGGGGGTCCTGTATTCGATGTTCGGCTGGTGGTCGGACGTCATCAAGGAAGGCCAGAAGGGCGATCACACCCCGGTCGTCTCGATCGGCCTGCGCTACGGCATGATCCTGTTCATCGCCTCGGAGATCATGTTCTTCGCGGCGTTCTTCTGGATGTTCTTCGACATGGCGCTGTTCAATGAATCGCGCGCCCACACGCCGGAGATCGCCGCCTGGGCCGACACCGCCGCCGCCTGGTCGACCTGGCCGCCCAAGGGCGTCGAACTGCTGGACGCCTGGCACCTGCCGCTGCTGAACACCGTCATCCTGCTGCTGTCGGGCACGACCGTGACCTGGGCCCACCACGCGCTTCAGGTCGGCGACCGCAAGGCCGCCAAGATCGGCCTGGGCATCACCGTGGCCCTGGGCGTGCTGTTCACCGGCGTTCAGGCCTACGAATATTACCACATCATCCACGAGAACCTCTTCTTCAACGAAGAGGCCGTGAACTCGGGCCTGTACGGTTCGATCTTCTTCATGGCGACCGGCTTCCACGGCTTCCACGTCCTGATCGGCACCATCTTCCTGGCGGTCTGCCTGCTGCGCCTGCTGATCGGCCAGATGAGCCCGCAAAAGCATTTCGGCTTCGAGGCCGCCGCCTGGTACTGGCATTTCGTGGACGTGGTGTGGCTGTTCCTCTTCGCCTTCGTTTACGTCATCTTCGGGTGAGTTCGCGCGGGTGAGTTCAGGCTCCGCCCGGAACGATCTTCAAGCGGCGCGGGACGAACAGTCCCGCGCCGATTTGCATTCGGCCCGACCCGTCCGACACGCCGTGGCCGGGCGCTGCCCCGCCTGCGGTCGCGGCGCCCTGTTTCAGGGCTTCCTCAAGGTCCGGCCGGTCTGCGCGGAATGCGGTCAGGACCTCGCCGGCATCCACACCGGCGACGGTGCAGCCACCTTCATCATGCAGATCGCCGGCTTTGTGGTCGGGTTCTCGGCCCTCTATGTCGAGGTCGCCTGGCGCCCGCCCATGTGGCTGCATCTGGTGGTCTGGCTGCCGCTGGTGGCGGCGCTGTCTCTGGCCCTGATGCGCCCCGGCAAGGGCCTGATGATCGGACTACAGTTCCGTAACCGCCACGAAGGGCGCATGGATGCGCCCATGAAGGATCGGGCATGAAGCGTTTTCCCTGGGTGCTGACGCTGCTGGCGGTCGTCCTGCTGGCGGTCCTCGTCGCGCTGGGCGTCTGGCAGGTGCAGCGCATGGCGTGGAAAGAGGGGCTGATCGCCGCCTCGACCGCCGCCGAGCGCCAGCCGCCCGCCCCGCTGGATCAGGTGCTGGCCGATCCCGCGCCCGAGTTCCGGCGCGCCCTGGTCGTCTGTCGCGGCCTGGCCACGGCCCCCTATGTCGAGCTTCAGTCCATTCACGACGGCGGTGCGGGCGTGCGCCTGATCTCGGCCTGCCGTCCCGAAGGTCTGGACCAGACCTTCCTGGTGGATCGCGGCTTCGTCGCGGACGGCATCTCGGCCCGGCCGCCGGTCCGCGCCGACGACGCCATGCCGCTGGCCCTGCTTGTCGTGCTGCGTCACGTGGAGGCGCCTGGCGCTATGAGCCCCCCGCCGTCGAACGGCCGCTTCTTCGCCCGTGACCCCCGGGCCATGGCCGCCGCGCTGAAGGCTGACGGCCCCATCGCCGACTGGACCCTGTTCGCCGTCACCTCGTCCAATCCCGACTGGCAGGCGCTGACGCCGTCGGCCCCCCCGGCCGCCTTCTCTAACAACCACCTGGGATACGCCCTGACCTGGTTCGGCCTGGCTCTGGCGCTGGTCGTCTTCTACGGCGTCCTGCTGCGCCGCCGGCTGCGAGCGGAGCCCTCGGCATGATCCCGCGTCTGCACACCCTGTCGAACGGCGCCCGGGTCGTCTGTGACCCGATGCCGGGGCTCAAGACCCTGGCCCTGACCGTCGCCGTGCGCGGCGGCGCCCGCTGGGAGGCCGAGGATCGATCCGGCTGGTCGCATCTGCTGGAGCATCTGGTGTTCAAGGGCGCCGGCGACATGTCGGCCCGCGACATTGTCGAGCGGATCGAAGGCGAGGGCGGATCAATCAACGCCGCCACCGGCTATGAGCGCACCAGTTTCGAGGTGCGGGCCATGGATGGCTCGTTGCCGCTGGCCATGCAGGTGCTGTCGGACCTGGTGTTCCGCCCCACGCTCGACCCGGCCGAAATCACCCGGGAGAAAGATGTGGTGGCCCAGGAAATCGCCGAGGCCTTCGACACGCCCGACGACCACGTCTTTGAAATGGCCCAGACGCGCGCCTTCGCCGGGCAACCGCTGGGCCGGCCTATCCTGGGCTCGATCGATAGTCTGGCCCCGGCCGATCGCGCCGCCATGGCGGAATGTCGCGCACGGCTCTATTCGCCGGACCGGATGGTCATCGCCGTGTCCGGCGCCGTCGACGAAGACAGCCTGCTAGCGCTGGCCGAGCGCTGGTTCGGCGATCAGCCGTCGGTGACGGCAGAGATCCCTGCGCCCGCGCGCTTCACCGGTGGGCATGCGCGACTGGCCCGGCGCATCGAACAGGCCAATCTGGTGTTCCAACTGCCGACCGAGGGCGCTCTGGCGGACAATCTGCCGGCCCTGCGCCTGATGACCGAGATCCTGGGCGGCGGCATGGCCTCGCGCCTGTTCCAGACCGCGCGCGAGGAGCGGGGACTGGCGTACGCCATCGACGCCTATCACGAGGCCTATGACGACATCGGCGTACTGGGCATCTACGCCGGGGCGGCCGCCGATCGCGCCGTCGAGCTGGCCGAGGTGGCGGCGGCGCAGGTGTTGTCGCTGGCCGAGCAGGGGCCGACCGAGGTCGAACTGGTGCGCGCCAAGGCGGTGCTCAGCTCGGGCCTGTGGATGGCGGACGAAAGCCCGGCGTCCCGCGCGGGTCGCAACGCGGCCCAGACCCTGGTCTACGGCGCCCCCGTGGGGTCGTCGGCCATGGCCGGGCGGCTGGCCGAGGCCACGGTCGAGGATGTGCGCGCCGCCGCCGCCTCCGCCCTGACCCAGAGCCGGGCGGCCAGCGCCGTTCTGGGGCCGCGCGCGGCCGGCGTCGCCGGTGAAGCCTTCGCCCGCGCCCTGTTCCCCGGCGGCTGACGCCGTTAGGCTGGGGCCATGGCGCTTTTCGACTGGATCAGCGACGCGGGGCCCGTGGTGGACGGCGAGGGGGTTCGCCTGCGCCCGCCCCGCGCCACCGACTATCCTCAATGGGAGGCGTTGCGCCGCGCCAGTCAGGACTATCTGCAGCCGTGGGAGCCGACCTGGCCCGAGGATGACCTGTCCCGCGCCGCCTTCCGCCGCCGGTTGGGCGTCTATGCCCGGGAAATGGAGCAGGGCACGGCCTGGCCCTTCTTCATCTTCGACGAGAGTGAGGACGAACAGATGTTGGGCGCGATCACCCTGTCCAACATCCGGCGCGGCGTGGCCGAAACGGGGGTGCTGGGCTACTGGATCGGCCAGCCGGTAGCCGGTCGGGGCCACGCCACGGCGGCGGTGCGGGCCGTCCTGGACTTCGGTTTTCGGGAAACGAAGCTGCATCGGATCGAGGCCGCCTGTCTGCCGACCAACCTGCCGTCGCGCCGGGTGCTGGAAAAGGCGGGCTTCCGGCACGAGGGAATGGCGAAGGCTTATTTGAAAATTAACGGCGCATGGGCAGATCATCTGCTGTTCGGCGTACTCAGCGATGAGGTCGGGCAAGGCCCCGGCGTTTCGCCGTCCTGACAGAGGTCGACAGCCAGTGACGACGCGTTCGAGGAGCCTGGGCTGGGACCCGACGACGGCGATCGAGGCGCTGGCCGCAGCGGACGCCGCCCTGTGGGTGTGGACCCCCGCCGAAGACCAGATCCGTTTCACCGGCGCCACCCGTGCCTTGGGCCTGGGGCCGCTGGCGCCGGAATGTTCGGGCGCTGCCTTCACCGCCTCGGCCATGCCGCAGGACCGCACTCTGGCCGAACGCCTGCTCAAGCCGCGAGAGGAGGGGGCCGAGGTCGCCGTCCGCCTGCGCATGCGCGGGGGTGAGGCCTGCCTGTGGCGCGGCGTCTGGCTGGAGGACGGCTTGCGCGCCGCCGGCATGGTCGGGCTGGAAACCAAATTCGCCGGCTCGGACCGCGATACGCTGACGGGCCTGCTGGATCGCCGCGCCTTCCTGTCGCGGGCCGCCGAGACCCTGACCCAGCCGGGCGACTATGAATTGATCGTCGCCGATCTGGACCGGTTGCGTCGCCTGAACGAGGCGCTGGGCCACGAACGCGCGGATCTGGTGATCTCGGCCATGGGATCGCGGCTGCTGGGCGCCTTCTCCCAGGACGCCTCGCCCGCCCGCGTGGGCGAGGACGAATTCGCCGTCCTGCTACCACGCGGGGGATCGGCCGCCGCCGACCGTGTCCGCGCGGCGCTGGAACAGCCGCTGCGCGTCGCCGGCTTCGACATCTATCCCACCGTCTCCATCGGCGCCGTAACGGCCGAGGGCGGCCCTGACGCACCGGACGTGGCCGAACTGCTGCGCCGGGTCGAACTGGCCGTCGAGCAGGCCAAGACAGCCGGTCGCGGCGGCGCCGCCGCCTATGGCCGCGCGCTGGAAAGCGACAGCCTGTCCCGGCTGGCGCTGGAGGCGGACCTGCGCAACGCCTTCGTGCGCGGCGAGATCGAACCCTTCTTCCAGCCCATCGTGAACCTGAACAGCGGCGCCGTGGCCGGGTTCGAGGCCCTGGCCCGCTGGCGCCACCCGCATCGCGGCCTGGTCCCGCCGGACGAGTTCCTGCCGCTGGCCGACGAAATGGGCCTGATGAACGAACTGGGCCTGCTGATGATGACCCAGTCCGCGCGCCAGCTGGCGGAATGGCTGAAACGCCATCCCACGGCCGGTCGCCTGTTCTGCAGCGTCAACCTGTCGGTCGGCGAGATCGAGCGCCCGCATCTGGTCGAGGACGTCGCCCGGATCATCAAGGAAAGCGGCCTGCCACGCGGCGCTCTCAAGCTGGAGGTGACCGAGGGCGACATCATGCGCGACACCGCCCATGCGGCCGAGGTGCTGAAGGCGCTGCGCGACGTGGGCGCCTCGCTGGCGCTGGACGATTTCGGCACGGGCTTCTCGTCGCTGTCCTATCTGGCGCGCCTGCCCTTCGACACGCTCAAGATCGACCGCTATTTCGTTCTGACGATGGACAAGGACGAGGGCTCGGCCAAGATCGTCAAATCGGTCGTCAACCTGGGCCGCGACCTGTCGCTGGAGGTCGTCGCCGAGGGGGTCGAGAACGCCGGGCTGGCGCGGCTGCTGCTGGACGCCAACTGCCACTATGGCCAGGGCTACGGCTATGCGCCCGCCCTGCCGGCCCAGGAGGCCGAGGTTTACCTGAATGAATCGCTGGCCGACGGCGTGGCCCCGATCCGGGCCCGGTCGGCCTAGGGTCTCAGGCCCGGCCGGACTGGCCGGACAGGCGACCGGCGTCGACGCCCAGACCCGCCAGGGCGCGGCTCCATTTGGTCTCGTGGTCGCGGTCGAAGATCAGTTCCAGGTCCGGCTCGGCGGTCAGCCAGACGTTCTCGCCCAACTCCTCCTCCAGTTGCCCTTCGCCCCAGCCGGCATAGCCCAGCAGCAGCATCGCCCGCGCGGGGCCGTCGTGGGCGTCGGTCATGGCCGTCAGCGCCTCGCGCGTGCCGGTCATGGCCAGACCGCCGCCGAACGACAGGGTGGCGTCCGCCGCGTCCCAGTCATCGGTATGCAGGACAAAGCCGCGCTCGCGCTCGACCGGGCCGCCGACCAGCACGGGTCGCCCCGTCGCCGCGTCGTCCGGCGCCTCGATCTCCAGCTTCTCCAGCACCGCCTTCAGGTCCAGCCCGCGCACCGGCTGATCCAGACGCAGTCCCATGGCGTGGTCCGGCCCGTGGGCGCACACCAGGATGACGGCGTGGTCAAAGCGGTCGTCGCCGATGCCCGGCATGGCCACCAGCAGACGACCGACCAGGGATTGGAAATCGTCCATCCCTCTATCATCGTGTCGCCGGCGCCCGGACGCAAGGCGACAGGACGGCGCGCCGGAACACTTGGCGATATCGCGCGTCGTCTCTATCTGACTCCCTGCCTTCCACTCGTCCCCCGCCTATGGCCGGCGACCTCTCTTTTTCCGGAGCATTCATGACCATCAAGATCGGCGACCGCATTCCCGAGGCGACCCTGGGCTCCCTGACGCCGGAAGGCCCTCGTCCGATGACCACGGACGACATCTTCAAGGGCAAGACCGTGGCCCTGTTCGCCGTGCCGGGCGCCTATACGCCCACCTGCTCGGCCCGCCACCTGCCGGGCTTCAAGGACAACCGTCAGGCCATCCTCGACAAGGGCGTGGACACCATCGCCTGCGTCTCGGTCAACGACGCCTTCGTCATGGGCGCCTGGGGCGCGGACCAGGGGATCAAGAACGACGAGATCCTGATGCTGGCCGACGGCAACGGCGACTTCACCCGCAAGCTGGGTCTGGCGCTGGACGCCACCGGCTTCGGCATGGGCGAGCGTTCGCAGCGCTATTCCATGCTGGTCAAGGATGGCGTGGTCGAACAGCTGAATGTCGAGCAGGGCGGCGAGTTCAAGGTCTCCTCGGCCGAACACCTGCTGACCGAACTTTAGAGCCTGGCGGTCGGTCGATGACCGACGTCTACGACGCCCCGACGCGCAGCGCCGTCATGCGCCGCGTCCGGGGCAAGGACACCGCGCCGGAAATGGCCGTGCGCCGCCTGCTTCGCGTGGGCGGCGTCGGCTATCGGCTGGGCGGTTGCGGCCTGCCGGGGCGCCCCGATGTGGTGATGAAGGGGCGACGCATCGCCCTGTTCGTGCACGGCTGCTTCTGGCACGGCCACGACTGCCGACGCGGCGCCCGTCAGCCCAAGGCCAACGCCGCCTACTGGATCGCCAAGATCGACCGCAACCGCGCCCGCGACGCCCGCACGGCCGGTGAACTGACCGCCTCGGGCTGGCGCGTCCTGACCGTCTGGGAATGCGAGATGAAGGACGCCGGCTTCGGCGCGCGCCTGCTGGCGTCAGTCCGGGGTCAGGCGGCGGCGGTCGCCGCGCCCCCCGCCGACGCACCCCCCGCCGACGCACCCGGCGCCGATGCGCCCGCCATGACGTGTGACACGGCCCCCAGCAACGACGGCGGCGTCAGCGGCTTGGACACGAAATAGGTCATGCCCGCCGCCATACAGGCGGCGATATCCTCGGGGGCCGTATCGGCGGTGACGGCGATGACCGGGGCGTTGGCGTTGGGCCCACCACCCGCGCGCAGCCGCCGCGTGGTCTCGCGCCCGTCCAGTTCGGGCATCCGCACGTCCATGAAGATCAGGTCGAACGCCGTCGTCTCGCACGCGCGCAGCGCGGCCATCCCGTCCGCCGCCATGCTGACGTCGCAGCCCAGCGGCAGCAGGATCAGTTGAACCGCGCGGCGGTTGATGTCGTGATCATCGACCACCAGCACCCGCATCGGCCGCTCGTCTTCCTCCGCGCTCGCTTCGGCCAAGGCTGCGATCGACGTGGGTTCGGCATGGACAGGCGGAGTAGCGGCCCCGGTGACCGGGGACGGCGCGGGGGGCCTGACCGGGTCCGGAGCCGCGACAGGCGCGCCACCGGTCAGGCCCGCCAGAATGTCGGCGGCGCTGGGCGTCGAAGCGGCCACGACGGGGGTCGTGCTCGGGGCAGGGACGGGTATCGACGCGGATGTCAGGGCGCGGGCGACGGCGGCGCGGCTGCGGTGGCCGGGTGATTCCAGCCCCGGCTCCAGCGCCGCAGCCTCGGCGGCGGGCAGGCTCAGCGACAGAATGAACCGGGCGCCCTGACCGACCTCGCTGCGGACGGTGATCCGGCCGCCCATCAGTTCGATCAACTGACGGCTGATGGCCAGCCCCAGCCCGGACCCTCCGAAGCGCGAGCCGACGCCCTCTGCCGTCTGGTCAAAGGGGGTGAACAGGCGCGCGCGCTGGGCGGCGGTCATACCCGGACCGGTGTCGGCGATCTCGATCAGCACGGCGTGGCCGGCGGGATCCTCGTCCCAGGCGCGGATGCTCAGGGTGACCTGACCGGACTCGGTGAATTTCACGGCGTTCGACAGCAGGTTGTTCAGCACCTGACGCAGTCGCATGGGATCGCCGCGCACCAGGGACGGCGCCTCGCGCGCGCCCTCGATCCGCAGTTTCAGTCCCTTGGCCCGGGCCGGGCCCTGCCACATGCGCAGGGTCTGGGCCAGCAGGACCCGCAGGTTGAAATCACTGGCCTCGACCGTCATCCGGCCCGCGTCCAGTCGGGCGTGGTCCAGCAGGTCATCCAGCAGGGCCTTCATCATCAGGCCCGCATCTGAAATCAGCGCGGCGTGGGATCGAGAGGTGGAATCGCCCGCCGTCCGTTCAAGTTCCGCCGCACCGGTCAGGATGGCGCTGATCGGTGTGCGCAGATCGTGGCCCACGGCCGCCAGGAAGGCGCTGCGGCCCGCCATGGCCTGTTCGGCGGCGCGGCGGCCCCGCTCGGCGTCGCGGCGGGCCTGATCCTCGGCCACGCGCGACTGGCTCATCCGCTGCCAGGTCGAGACGCAGTAGGTCATGAAGGCGCACATGGCGATCGCCACCGGGGTGACGAAATGCGACGGCGCGCCCAGGGCGTGCATGAAGAAGGGCGTCGCCGCCAGATAGGCGAACTGCGGCGCTACCGTCAGCAGCATCGCCGCTGTCGAACGCGGCGCATTGACGGTCGAATAGATGGCGCCGGACGCCAGCATGATGGCGGCGCAGATACCGCCCATAGCCCCGCCCGTCAGCCACAACGGCACGGACAGGCTACCGAAAAAGGCCCCGTTCAGGCACAGGATCGCGCCGCCGACGAGGGTCCGCCACGTCGGCAGGCGTTCCGCGCGATTGCCGTTGATGGGCGCAAAGGCCCACAGTTCGGCGGCCTGGATCACGAAATACAGCGCAACCCAGACGGTCGAGAAGGTCCAGCCCAGGATCGGCCCGAACACCAGGGCGCAGGCGCTGCCGAGACCCAGACGCTGAAGCAGCGCCCGACGCCGCTGACGCGCGGCGTAGGCCCAACCTGTGCTGTCTTCGGCGTAGGCGTCCTGCATGGGGCTCCCCGGTCGCGGGTATGCCCCGCTTTGGGAAATCATGCCGGGCTTAGCCTAACGCTCCGTCAACGGCCCGTTCCGACCGCCTCGGCGACCGTGGAGAAACCGTCGGCGCGCAGACGGGCCGCCAGATCGCGCTTGATCCGCTGCACCAGCCCCGGCCCCTCATAGACCAATGCGGAATAGACCTGGACCGCCGCCGCGCCCGCCCGCAACCGGGCATAGGCCTCCTCGCCGGAATCGATCCCGCCCGCCGCAATCAGCGTCAGTCGTCCGCCCGACGCTTCGGCGGCGGCGGCCAGCGCCGCGCGCGCCCCGGCCTTCAGCGGCGCCCCCGACAGGCCACCCGCCTCCTCGCGACCCGCCGCGCGCAGGCTGTCGGGCCGCGCCAGGGTGGTGTTGGACACGATCAGGCCATTGATCCGGTGGGCCACGGCCGCCTCGACGATCATACCGATTTCGGCCGCCGTCAGGTCGGGCGCGATCTTCAGGAAGACCGGCGCCGTATCGCCCCCGCGCGCCTCGGCGATCCGCCCCAGCAGGTCGTCCAGCGCCTCGCGTCCCTGCAGGGCGCGCAGCCCCGGCGTATTGGGCGACGAGACATTGACGGTGAAATAGTCGGCCAGTCCCGCCAGCCGTTTCAGCCCCAGCACATAGTCGGCCGCCTTGTCGTCGGTGTCCTTGTTGGCCCCCAGATTGGCCCCGACGACCACGCCTTTCGGGCGATGCGCCAGCCGGGCGGCGAAAGCTTCCAGCCCGGCGTTGTTGAACCCCATCCGGTTGATGACGGCCCGGTCCTCGGTCAGGCGGAACAGGCGCGGCCGCGGATTGCCCGCCTGGGCCAGCGGCGTGACCGAGCCGCATTCGACAAAGCCGAAACCCAGCTTGCCCAGTCCCGACAGCGCCTCGCCGTTCTTGTCCAGACCCGCCGCCAGCCCGACCGGCGACGGCAACGCCAGTCCCGCCAGGTCGGTGTGCAGGATCGGATCGTCCACCGGCGGCGCGGGCATCAGCGGCGCCAGCGCCAGTCCCCGGATCGCCAGTCGGTGCGCGGTTTCCGGGTCGAGGCGGCGCAGGGCCCAGGTCGCCAGATCGTTCATCGCCTCAACCTTCCGCGCCCAGCGTCATCTCGCCCGCCGAGGAAACGGTCATCACCTGCTCCGAAACCACCGCAGTCGTCGGCAGTGAGCCATAGATGTGCGGGAACAGGGCCCCGCCACGCGCGGCCTCCCACACCACCGTCTCGCCCAGCAGGGCCAGTTCAACCTCCAGCAGCCGCAGGTCGTTGCGCCCGGCGTAATGGCGCCGCGCGGTCTCGGCCAACTGCTCGGTCGTCGACAGGTGGATGTAGCCGTCGGCCCGGTCCACGGCCGAGCCGTCATAGGCCCCGGCGACCCGGGCGGCGGCCCATTCGTCGGCGGCGATGATCTTGAAAGCGGTCGCGGCGCTCATCGAACGCCCTCGCTGCGCGGGCCCAGATAGCCCTCGAAGGTGCAGCGCCCGGCGGGGTCGACGGTGAACAGGGCGGCCGATCCCGGCGGGAAGCCCGCCATCCGGTCCAGCGCCGCCGGCGAGGCTGCGCCCTCGACCAGATACTCCATCGCCAGATGGTGAACGCCCGGATTGTGCGCCACCACGATCAGGCAGCCCGCCTCGTCTTCGGCCGCCTCGACAAAGCGGCGCAGCGTGTCCGACGTGGCGTCGTACAGGGCCGCCTCGTGCCGCACCTCGACATCGCCCATGGCGTCGTGAACCGCGTCCCAGGTCTCGCGCGTGCGGGCGGCGGACGAGACCAGCGCCAGGTCCGGCCGTATGCCGCGCTCGGCCAGCATCCGCCCCATCAGGGCGGCCTCGGCCCGGCCTTCCGGCGACAGGCGTCGGTCGCGGTCGTGGCCGGAAGCCGCCGCGCGCTCGGCGGTCGCGTGTCGCATCAGGATCAGTCGCTGCATGACGCCGCTTTAGGGCCGTTTGGCGGGCGCATCCAGCCCGATCCGCACCGTCCGACCGGGAGCCCGGCCCGCCGGTTGCGGCGTCAGGCCCGGGGTCTCGCCACGGACGCGTCGGGTCTGGCCGACCGGCCGGGCGCGGGCATAGGCATGACGGGTGGCCTCCAGCAGGATCACCCCCGCCGCGCCGGGGATCAGCCGCCGGCCGATCTGCTCCAGCCCGTCCGCCATCGGCAGCAGCGGCCCCCATGGCGGGGCATACAGGGTCTGGGACCAGGCGGTCGGCTCCAGCCCGACCTCGCGCACCAGCCGCTCCAACTGGCCGCGAGTGAACGGTCGTCCATGCCCGAACGGCGTCGCCTCGGCCCGGGCCCACAGCCCCCCGCGC
The DNA here is from genome assembly GCF_004210735.1 of Brevundimonas sp. Taxonomy (GTDB): domain Bacteria; phylum Pseudomonadota; class Alphaproteobacteria; order Caulobacterales; family Caulobacteraceae; genus Brevundimonas. Next base: position 31,080 of record NZ_SDZL01000019.1, on the reverse strand, counting down.
GCCGCCGTGGCCAGGATGATACGCCCCGCCGGGGCCATGGCGCGCACCGCCTCGGTCAGCAGGACGGAGGGATCGTCCGCCTCCTCCAGCGCATGGATCAGCAGCACCCGGTCAAAGCTTCCGGCGGGAAAGGGCAGGCGGCGATCATCGACCAGCAGGGTCCGGTTCTTGCCTGCCGCTGGCCATTGCTCGGCGCCCTGACCGCCCGGCATGGCGGCGATCACGCGCCGCGCGCCGACAAAGGCGTCCAGCCACGGCGTGGCGTAGCCGATCCCCAGCACGTCGCAATTGTCGGCCTCGCCCCAGGCGTCGGCCAGCCGCCGCGCCAGCAGGCGACGCACCAGCGCCCCGGCCGGCTCGCCGTAAAAGCGTCTCAACTCGTCGATGCCGCGCCGCATGGTCCGACTATAGGCCCGGATGGCCCTCGGCTGCTACAACGGGGCATGGCTCTGACCGTTCACCAGTTCCCCTGCCTGTCCGACAACTACGGCTTTCTGGTTCGCGACGACGCGACCGGCCAGGTGGCCACGGTCGATACGCCCGATGCGGACGCCATACTGGCCGCGCTTGCGGCGACCGGCTGGGGGCGGCTGGACCTGGTCCTGAACACCCACTGGCACCCCGACCACACGGCCGGCAACGCCCGGCTGAAGGCCGAAACCCACTGCGTCATCCATGGCCCGCAAGAGGTGACGCGCGTCGCGCCGCTGGATCATGTCGTGGCGGACGGCGACACGGTCATGCTGGGCCAGACCGCCTTTGCCGTGACGGCCACGCCCGGCCATACCCTGGGCCACGTCGTCTATCGCAGCGCGGCCGACGATATCGCCTTCGTCGGGGACACCCTGTTCGCCCTCGGCTGTGGTCGTCTGTTCGAGGGCACGCCCGACCAGATGTGGGACAGCCTGAACCGGCTGGCGCAGTGGCCGGACGAGACCCGTATCTACTGCGCCCACGAATATACGGCCGCCAATGCGCGCTTCGCCCTGTCGCTGGACGATCGGCCCGGGATGGCGGCCCATGCGGCGGCGATTTTCACATCGCGTGAGCGGAACGAGCCGACTGTCCCCACCACCCTGGCGATCGAGCGGGCCTTCAATCCCTTCCTGCGGGCGACCGATGCGGCGGATTTCGCAGCCCGGCGCGCGGCCAAGGACGCGTTCTAGTCGCGGGGTTAGTCGCGCGCCGCGACCACGCGCACGATCCGCGCGGACGAGGGGCGCCCCGCCAGACCGGCCTCGGCGTTGATGACGATGCGCAGCGTCCCCGCGCCAAAGCCGACGCCCGGCCGACCGGTGTCAGTGATGACGATGCGGCGCACCTGCGACGCCTCCTCGCGCAGATTGGACGATCGTGCCATGCGGATCACCGCATCCACGGCGGTGGTCAGCGCATCCGCCGCCACGGCTTCGGACCCCGGTTGGATATCGACATCCACCTGGACCAGTCGGCCCAGTGCGGCGCTGGCCCGGCCGCTCTGGCGGACGATATAGTTCCACAGCTGGACCGGAGTCAGGGTCGGCGCGGACAGGGCCGGCCCCGGCCCGCCGTTCGACACGGGCGCGCCCTGCGGCGCGGACGAGGTGAACAGGGTCATCGCCCCGTCCGGCGTCACCCGCAGCACCTGATCGCCTGCGTCGTTGCGATAGATCATGTCTCCGCGCGGCGCCGGGGTCGGCCGCAGCACCCAGATTTCGCTGCTGCGCTCGAACCGCATCAGGATGCGCGTGCCCGACCGGTCCAGCAGGAAGGTCTGGCCGCTTTCGGCGACGTACCGGCCGGACGGCGGCAGGTTGCGGGTGAAGATGCGCTCACGGGCGGATCGGTCCTGATCGGCCTGGGCGTTGGCGCGCGCCTGGGCGACGGCGGGGCCGGTCATGACAGCCAGGCTCACGCCCACGACGGCGGCGAACGCCATCGCGGTCGAAAGCGGCTCAGACGCCGTCCTGACCGAGACCCGATTGAACATCTTCAGATAGGTGACGCCCCACCCCGGCGGATTTTGGGCGAACCTTGGCTTCACCCGACCAGATACTGACCGCCGTTCAGCGATAGGGTGCAGCCTGTGACATATCCGGCACGCTCGCCCGACAGCCAGGACACCATGTCGGCGATTTCCTCGCCTTTTCCAAGTCTTCCGACCGGGATCTGGGCGATGATTCCGGCCAGAACCTTCTCGTCCATGGCCCCCACCATCTCGGTGTCGATATAGCCCGGCGCGATGCAGTTCACCGTCACGCCCTTGCGCGCGTTTTCCAGCGCCAGCGCCTTGGTGAAGCCGATCATCCCGGCCTTGGCGGCGGAATAGTTGGTCTGGCCGATCTGACCCTTCTGGCCGTTGATCGAGCTGATGTTGACGATGCGGCCGAAATTGCGGTCCCGCATGCCGCCGATCACCTGGCGCGTCATGTTGAAAACGCTGTCCATGTTCACCCGGATCACGTCGGACCACTGTTCGGCGGTCATCTTGTGGAAGAAGCCGTCGCGGGTGATGCCGGCGTTGTTCACCAGCACGTCGATGGGGCCCAGCTGCGCCTCGACCTCGGCGACGGCGCGCTGGCAGTCCTCGAACGCGCCGACGTTACCCTTGACCACCATGACGCCCAGTTCGCGGGCGGTGGCCTGGGCGGCTTCGTCATTGCCGGAATAGCCGGCCGCGACCTGAAGCCCGTCCTCCTTGAGCCGTTGCACGATGGCCTTGCCGATGCCCCGGGTGCCGCCGGTTACGAGTGCCACGCGCGCCATGCTGTTGTCCTGTCCCTGAGAATTCAGCCGCGTCTGACGCGCGGCTTGGTTGAATGGATAGCCGTCCCGCCCGCTTCAGAGAAGGCCCGTCGTTTCGTCGTTCGTTCGCCGCAGAAGAAATGCGCCCTGGATTGAAATGCAGGAGGCTGGGGTTCGTTCTCCCGGAGCCCTGTCCATGAAACCGTCCTTCGCCGTCATCGCTGTTCTCGCAAGCCTGGCCGTCGCGCCGCGCGCCGACGCCCAGGCGACCGGATTGACCGGCGGCTGGGTCCACACCGGAACCCAGCAGGAGCTGGTCATCCGCTCCAGCATCCAGTTCCGGTCCTATTCCATGCCCGGCGACTTCAACATGGGCGGGACCTTTGGCGCCGGTTCGCCCAGCAATACAGTGATCTCGACGACACCGACCCCCACGCGCGTCACCCGGGAGATGGCGCTGATCGTGCGCGAGGACGGCCGGTTCAGCTGGATTACCGAAAAATCCTATCCGGAAAGCGCCACCTGCGATGTACGGGTCCGGCAGGAGAAACTGGGCCAGGTCACGATGTCGGGCTCCAGCGCGACCTTCAACATCACCAAGGGTTCGGAACGGGCCGGTCGCTCCTGCAACGACGAGGTCAGCGAAAGCGACCGGTCGAACCAGACCGAGACCTATCGGGTCACACGTTCCGGCTCGACCCTGCGCATCAGCGACGGAACCGTCACCTGGACCTTCACCCGCCACCAGGAGTAAGCGGAGGCGATCAGGCCGCCATTCGCGCCATGTCGATGACGAAGCGATAGCGCACGTCGGACTTCTCCATCCGCGCATAGGCCTCGTTGATCTGGTCGGGGGCGATAACCTCGATGTCGCAGGCGATGCCGTGCTCGGCGCAGAAGTCGAGCATGTCCTGCGTCTCGCGGATGCCGCCGATCAGGCTGCCCGCCACGCTGCGGCGGCGCCACAGCAGCGGCATGGCGAAGACCGGCATGCCCTCGGTGCTCAGGCCCAGCATGACCATGGTCCCGTCGCGCGCCAGCAGGTTCAGATGGCCCGCGATCTCGTGCGTGGCCGACACGGTGTTGATGATCAGGTCGAACTTTTCGCCCGCCGCCTTCATCGCCGCCTTGTCCGAGTTGATCAGGAAATGTTTGGCGCCCATCCGCTCGGCGTCGGCCTTCTTGCGGTCCGAGGTCGACAGCACCGTCACCTCGGCGCCCATGGCGGCGGCCAGCTTCACCGCCATATGGCCCAGCCCGCCCAGACCCACGACCGCGACCTTCGAGCCCGGCCCGACCTTCCAGTGGCGCAGCGGTGAATATGTAGTGACGCCGGCGCACAGCAGCGGCGCGGCGGCGTCCAGCGGCAGGGCGTCCGGGATGCGCAGGACATAGTTCTCATCCACCGTGATCCGGTCTGAATAGCCGCCCTGGGTGATCGTCTGGCCGACCTCGGCGCCTCTGGGGTCGGGTGAGCCATAGGTCTGGGTCATGCCCGGCACGCAGTATTGCTCCTCCCCCGCCAGACACGACGGACAGGTGCGGCAGCTGTCGACCATGCAGCCGACCCCGACCCGGTCGCCTTGCCTGAACCGCGTCACATTGGCGCCGACGGCCGTCACCACCCCGGCGATCTCGTGCCCCGGCACGATGGGATAGCGGGTGTTGCCCAGATCGTTTTTTGCGATGTGAAGGTCCGAATGGCAAACGCCGCAGTACTGGATCGCGATGGCCACATCGTCCGGCCCCGGCTCGCGCCGGTCAAAGCGATAGGGCGACAGCGGCTGGTCGGCGGCGGTCGCGGCGAAGGCGCGGGTGGCGATGGGCATGGCAAAATCCCTGGGTGGCTGTGTTTCCGTTGCGCCCTCCTCTCGCTCGACGCAAGATTGGGCGGAGGGAGGCCGAACATGACTGACGACGCACGGCTGCAGTCGATCGTGCTCACCCCTGGCGAAGGGCGCGCCTATGCAATGGGTTCCATGCGGGCGGTGTTCAAGGCGGACGAGGCGGAAACCGGGGCCGCTTACGCCATCTCGGAGTGGTTTCTGGAGCCGCACAGCCCGGGGCCGGGGCCGCACAGCCACGCCGATCACGATGATATCTTCTACGTCATCGAGGGGGTCATCAGCTTCTGTATCGGCGATGACTGGATCGATGCTGGCGTCGGGTCGTTCATTCGCGCGGCGCGAGGGGTGACCCACGATTTCGCCAACCGCACCGACCAACGCGCGGGTCTCCTGAACATATATGTGCCCGGCGGGTTCGAGGGCGACATGCCGGCCATCGTGAACTGGTTCGCCCAGAACGGCGGCTAGGTCTTCAGCCGTTCGATCAGCGCCTGGGCCGCCGCCGGGTTGCGCACCTTCGCGCCCGAGATGAAATAGGCGAACACATCGCCGCGTTCCGCCCAGGCCCTGGCCTGTTTCGCCACCGCGTCCAATTCCGCCGCCGTCATGCCGGTCGGCTCGTCCTCGCGACTGGACATCAGCCGGGCGTATCTAAAATCAGACGTTTCCTCGTCGATCTGCGGCCAGGTCGGCTCCTCGTCGTCGACGGCATAGACGATGGCCGCGCCGTATTTTCGGGCCAGGTCATGGAATTCCTCGCAGGCGAAGGTCGGGTTCCGCACCTCCAGCGCATGGCGCAGCCGCACCCCGTCCTTCTCCGATGGCAGCAGTTTCAGGAACCCCTCGAAATCGACCGGATCGAACTTCTTCGTCCCCATGAACTGCCAGTTGATCGGCCCCAGCTTGTCGCCCAGCGTCGTCAGCCCCTGCGACAGGAACCGGTCAAAGCTCTCGCCCCCCTCGGCCAGCACCTTGCGATTGGTGCAATAGCGGCTGGCCTTGACCGAAAAGACAAAGCCGTCCGGCGTCTCGTCCCGCCACTTCATCCAGCTGTCGGGCTTGAAGGTCGAATAATAGGTGCCGTTGATCTCGATGCTGGTCAGCGCCCGGCTGGCGAACTCCAGCTCGCGCTTCTGCGTCAGACCCTCGGGATAAAAGACCCCGCGCCACGGCTCATAGGTCCAGCCGCCGACGCCCACCTTGATAGACCCTGTCATGTCTCACTCCCTGCACGCGCAGGATCGCAGGAAACCGGAAGGCCTGGCAACGGTGCGTCGGGCGGCCTTCAGCCCCGTCCGATCAAGGTTGCGAAATCGGCCTCGTCGCGTCGCGCCCAGGCGTCCAGAACCATCCGCCACTGGAACCAGGCGTAGGAGACAGGATTGGCCAGCAACGTCTGATAGTTTGCGTTGAAGTAAGCCGTGGCGTCCGCGCCGGCCGGCACGGGGATCGGCAGCCTGGCCAGGGCGGCCTCGATCTGCGGTACGAAGCCCGTCAACCAGTCCAGACCGCCGGGCCGGCCCATCCAGAAGGCGATTGCGACCCTGTTGGCCCTGAGTTCGCTCTCATACCTTTGGCTCGCCGTAGGGCCCTGCCCGCGCTGGTAGTCGACGAAATGCGACATCTCGTGCGGGATGAGAAAATTGTAGAAGCCGGCTCGGTAAAAGTCTGCAGCGTCTCCGCCCGCGCTATTGTCCTGCACGGAAGCGAAAAAGGCCTGGACCGGGGGCGGGCACTGTTCCCATGCCGCGATATGCATGACGTGGGGCCGCGTCGATGACATCCAGGAAAGCCCCGGCGTGAACGCGACGTTGACGCTCGGCGCTTCAAGATCTTGCGTGCCGGGCATGCGGCCCAGAAACTCGTGGATCAGCCCTTCGACGTGGGCCTGGATCGCCGCTGGATCGGTCAGGTCCGGTTCCGTCAGCGATGCGCCGGGCAGGGCGGCGAACGCCACCACGCCGCCAAGGAACAGTCTGCGATCGGTGGCGATTTCCATGACAGGCGCTCTCCAGAGGCCACCCCATAATGCCTGTGGGTGGAAATGCCGCAAGCTTGCAACGGGTGAGTCCGAAAGATCAGCCTGTCAGTAGGCGAAGTCCCGATAGACGCGGCTGACGTCGCCTTGCCAGTCGCCGTGATACAGCTCCAGCAGGCGGTCGGCCGGGGTGATCCCGCTGTCGGCGATGTCTTCCAGTTCCGACAGATAGCCGCGCTCGTCGACCATGCCGCCGCTGAAACGGGCGCGGTTCTTCAGGCCCTGTTTGGCGATGGCGACCATGTCGACGGCGATATCGCGGACGCTGCGGCCCGCCACCTCGGCCTTCAGGCCCAGGCGGGTCACGTCGCGGCGCAGCCGTTCGTGATCGGCGATGTCCCAGTCCTTGCACAGGTCCCATGCGGCGGCCAGCGACGGCGCGTCATACAGGATCCCGGCCCACAGCGCGGGCAGGGCGCAGATCCGGCTCCACGGGCCGCCGTCGGCGCCGCGCATCTCAAGGTACTGTTTCAGCCGCACCTCGGGGAACAGCGTCGTCAGGTGGTCGGCCCAGTCCTTGGCCGTGGCGCGATCGCCGGGCAGGGCGTCCAGTCGGCCCTCCATGAAGGCGCGGAACGACTGGCCCGACAGATCGACATAGGTCTCGCCGCGCTTGGCGAAATACATCGGCGTGTCCAGCGCATAGTCGGCATAGCGCTCGAACCCGAAGCCGTCGGCGAAGACGAAGTCCAGCATGCCGGTGCGATCCGGATCGGTGTCGGTCCAGACGTTGGCGCGCGCCGACAGGAAGCCGTTCGGCTTGCCCTCGGTGAACGGCGAACAGGCGAACAGGGCCGTGGCGATGGGTTGCAGCGCCAGGCTGGCGCGGAATTTCAGCACCATGTCGGCTTCTGAGTCGAAGTCGAGATTGGCCTGGATGGTGCAGGTGCGCAGCATCATGTCCAGGCCCAGCGAACCCTTCTTGGGCATGTAGGCCCGCATGATGTCATAGCGGCCCTTGGGCATGACCGGCACATCCTCGCGCCGCCACATCGGGTCGAAGCCCACGCCCAGGAAGCCCAGGTTCAGCTGGTCCGCGACCTGCTTGACCTCCATCAGGTGCTGGCCGGTCTCGTTGCAGATGTCGTGGATGTCCTTCAGCGGCGCGCCCGACAGCTCGAACTGGCCGCCCGGCTCCAGGCTGATCGAGGCGGCGTAACCCTCGGCGTTCTTGCGCTCCAGGGCGATGACGTGGCCGGCCTCCTCGACCGGGCTCCAGCCAAAGCGGGTCAGGCCATCCAGCATCGCCTTGATACCGTTCGGACCGTCATAGGCGGGGCGGCGCAGGGTGGATTTGTCGAAGCCGAATTTCTCGTGCTCGGCGCCGATGCGCCACTGATCCCTGGGCTTCATGCCTTTCGACATGGCGCCGATCAGTTGATCCCTCGAAAGCGGCGCGGTGTCGGCCATCTGTAACCCCTGCTGTCGCGGCTAGATGGGCGACCGCGCCGCCAAGCTCAAGCCCCCCGCGGCGCTTATCGTTCCCAGTCGCCCGCCGCCGCCTGCCACAGGGTCATGGCGGCGATGGCGGCGGTGTCCGCGCGCAGGATGCGCGGCCCCAGCGATACGGCGGTGGCGAAGGGCAGGGCGCGCAGCCGTTCGCCCTCTTCCGGCGAAAATCCACCCTCGGGTCCGATCAGGATCGCCCACGGGCCTTCGCCCGCTTTCGCCAGCGCCCCGATCGCCGGCGCGCCCCCGGTCTCGTCGCAGAACATCAGCCGGCGGGTCGCGTCCCAGCCATCCAGCAGGGCGTCCAGCTTCACCGGATCATCGACCTGCGGCACGTCCAGCCGACCCGTCTGTTCAGCGGCTTCTTCCGCTATGGCGTCCAGCCGGTCCAGCCGGATGCGGTCGGCATTGGTGCGCTGGGTGATGACCAGCCGCACCCGGCGCGCGCCCAGTTCGGCGGCCTTTTCCACAATGGTCTCGACCCGCGCCTTCTTCACCACGGCGACGATCAGCTCCAGGTCGGGGCCATAGGTCTGGGGCCGGACCAGTTCGCCGGCGCGCAGGATGACGCCCTTCTTCAGCACCTCGGCCACGCTGGCGCGCCATTCCCCGTCGCGGCCGTTGAAGACCAGCAGATCGTCCCCGACCTTCAGCCGCATCACCTGGGTCAGATAGCGCGACTGGTCCAGCGTCGGCGCGACGGCGACGCCGGGGGCGAGGGCGGAGGTGACGTGCAGACGGATCATGATCCTACATGACTTGGCGGACGGTGCTTGTCATCCCGGCCGCAGCGAAGAGGAGAGCCGGGACGGGACATAGCTGACAATCTACCCAGGCCCGGTCGGCGCAGCCGAACCGGGCTCACATTTCGCACGCACCTCGCCGTGGAGGTCGAGCCAGCGTGGATTGTCTTTCTCGATCAGCGCGAACTTCCATTCTCGCAGCCATCGCTTGATGCGTTTCTCGCGAAGGATCGCCTGGTCGATGTATTGATGCGTCTCGTACCAGACCAGTTGGTCGATGCCACGTTCCGTCGTGTAGCCAGGGATTTGTCCGGACTTATGCTCGGCCACCCGGCGCACGAGGTCATTCGTGACGCCGACATAGAGATAGCCGCAGGGGCCGCTGGCAAGCAGATAGACGTAGAAGCATTGGGGCATGGCGCCGTCTCCCGGCTCAACCCTTGCGGGTTGTCCGGGAGCGGTCAAGACGTTGCGCCGCCGTCCCCGATCTGCGCTTCGCTTCGTCGGGGATGACAAGGCGCTGCACGTGTTCCTTACAGCGTCCGGGCGATCAGCAGCTTCATGATCTCGTTGGTGCCGCCATAGATGCGCTGGACGCGGGCGTCCTTGTACAGCTGGGCGATCGGGTACTCGTTCATATAGCCGTAGCCGCCGAACAGCTGCAGCATCTCGTCGATGGTTTCGCCCTGGATGTCGGTGACCCAGTATTTGGCCATCGAGGCCGTGGCGGCGTCCAGCTGCCCCTTCAGGTGCAGGCCGATGCAGTGGTCGACGAAGACCTTGGCCACGGTCAGCTTGGTCTTCACCTCGGCCAGTTTGAACTGGGTGTTCTGGAAGTCGATAACCCGCTTGCCGAACGCCTTGCGCTGCTTGACGTAGTCCAGCGTCGCCTCAAGGCCCCGCTCGGCGGCGGCCACGCCCTGGACGGCGATGTTCAGACGCTCCTGCGGCAACTGCTGCATCAGCTGGACGAAGCCCATGCCCTCGCCGCCGCCGATGACGTTCTCCAGCGGGACCTTCACATCGTTGAAGAACAGTTCGGAGGTGTCGTTCGCCTCCATGCCGATCTTGTGCAGGTTGCGGCCGCGCTCAAAGCCTTCCAGCCCGTCGGTCTCGACGACGACCAGCGACGTGCCCTTGGCGCCCTCGGCCGGGTCGGTCTTGGCCACCACGATGATGAAATTGGCCAGCTGGCCATTGGTGATGAAGGTCTTGGAGCCGTTCAGGAAATAGTGGTCGCCCTGTCTGATGGCGGTGGTCTTGACCCCTTGCAGGTCGGACCCGGCGCCCGGCTCGGTCATGGCGATGGCGCCGACCAGTTCACCCGATTGCAGGCGCGGCAGCCAGCGCGCCTTCTGCTCGTCCGATCCGTAGTGCCAGACGTAGGGCATGACGATGGCGTTGTGCAGGCTGATGCCGAAATGGTCCGCGCCCTTCCAGCCCAGCTGGCGCATCAGCACCACCTCGTGGCGATAGTCGCCGCCGAAGCCGCCGTTCTCCTCCGGCATCGACAGGCCCAGCAGGCCCGCATCGCCCGCCGCGTTCCACAGGCCGCGCGGCACCGAGGAGTCGGCGATCCACTGCGCGAATTTCTCGGGCGGCGCATGCTCGTCGATCCATTTGGCGACGCTGTCCGAGAAGAGAGTGATCTCCTCGTCCTGCATGAAGTCGGGTTCGGGGCTGTTGAGGACGTTCATGGTCGCGTTTCCTGGGCGATATTTTCTGTTTATCTAGTCAGCTGGATGGGAGGTCGGATGTGTTCTTGCGGTTGCCGTTAACGTTAGTCGTTTTCTTTGCACTGATTGGCTGCGGGTATGTCAGTGACGCCAAGATCGATGGGCCTTACCGTGTCATCGCAGTTGATGATCCCGCGATGAAAACTCTGTGCCGCAGAATGGACGGCGGCGGCGGGTGCGTCGGCTTGGTTGATCACGCGGTCGTCGCGGTCGGCTTCGATCAAACCTATCTGGCGGCGGCGCGGCTTCCCTTTGACGACTTTGCGCCATTCGACGGAAAGCCCGACAATCCTGAACAGCCGATCCAGTATTTTTACGTCGTTCGGTCTTCTGCTGGATCGACCCAGGATGTGGTCAAAGGTCCCTTCGACGAAGCGGCTTATAAGGTTGAAAGGGATCGGCTCAACTTGCCACGGCTGATGCCGATCCCAGAGTAGCGACCGCCTAAAACGCCTCGGCCGGCATCTGCATCAACACCTCGGCGCCGGTTTTCAGCTTCGTCAGGTGCGCCTCGGCGTCGGGCAGGATGCGCTCGACGAAGTAGCGGCCGGTCATCAGCTTGGTGGCGTAGAAAGGATCGGTGTCGCCGGCGTCGATTTTCGCTTGCGCCGCCTTCGCCGTCTGGGCCCACAGATAGGCCAGGGCGTTCAGGCCGAACAAATGCAGATAGTCGGTCGAGGCGGCGGCGGCGTTGTCCGGATTGGCCATGCCGTTCTGCATCAGCCACATGGTGGCTTCCTGCAGCTTCTTCTTCGACTCGGCCAGGCCGTCGATGAACGGCTTCACCGGACCCTCGGCGCCGTTTTCCGACACGAAGGCGTCGATGTCGGCGAACCAGCTCATGATCGCCCGGCCGCCGTTCGACGGCAGCTTGCGGCCGACCAGGTCCAGCGCCTGAATGCCGTTGGTGCCCTCGTAGATCATGGTGATGCGCGCATCGCGCAGATACTGCGAGGCGGGGAAGTGTTCGGTGTAGCCCGAGCCGCCGTGCACCTGCATCGCCAGGCTGGCGACGTGGAAGCCTTTGTCGGTCAGATAGGCCTTCAGCACCGGCGTGATCAGGCCCATGTAGTCCTTGGCCTTGGTCGCCGTGGCCTCGTCCGAGGACTTCTGCAGGTCGGCCTGCAGCGCAGTCCACAGGATGAAGGCGCGGCCGCCTTCGACGAAGGCTTTCGACTCCAGCAGCATCCGGCGCACGTCGGGATGGACCATGATCGGGTCGGCCGGGCCGTCCGGGTTCTTGGCGCCGGTCAGGGCGCGGCCCTGCAGACGGTCGTTGGCGAACTCGACCGCAGCCTGATAGGCGGCGTCGCCGATGGCCAGGCCTTGCAGACCGGTGCCCAGGCGCGCCTCGTTCATGACCACGAACATGTTGTTCATGCCGCGGCCTTCGTCGCCGATGAGCCAGCCTTTGGCGTTCTCGTAGGCCATGACGGCGGTGGCGTTGCCGTGAATGCCCATCTTGTGCTCCAGCCCGGCGCAGGACACGCCGTTGCGCTCGCCGATGGAGCCGTCCTCATTGACCAGGAACTTGGGCACCACGAACAGGCTCAGGCCCTTGATCCCGGCTTGTGCGCCTTCGATGCGGGCCAGCACCGTGTGGATGATGTTGTCGGCGAAGTCGTGCTCGCCCGCCGAGATCCAGATCTTCTGGCCGGTGATCGAATAGGAGCCGTCGCCGTTCGGCACAGCCTTGGTGCGGACCATGCCCAGATCCGTGCCGCACTGCGGTTCGGTCAGGTTCATGGTGCCGGTCCATTCGCCCGTCGCCATCTTCGGCAGATATTTCTGCTTGATCTCGTCCGAGGCGCTGGCCTCGATCCCGTGATAGGCGCCGCCCGTCAGGCCCGGGTACATGGAAAAGGCGGCCGAGGCACCGGCCGTGAACTGACCCACCGCCATCGACACGATCGAGGGCAGGCCCTGACCGCCGTATTCCGGACTGAAGCCCAGGCTGGGCCAGCCGGCTTCGACCATCTGGTGATAGGCTTCCTTCCACCCCTTGGGCGTGGTCACCACGTCACCGTCGATATGACAGCCTTCCTGATCGCCCGACCGGTTGATCGGGGCGATGACCTCTTCGGCGAACTTGCCGCCTTCCGCGATCACCTGGTCGATCAGGTCGCGCGACAGGTCGATGTCGCCCAGTTGGTTGGCGTAGCGTTCGACCTGCAGCACGTCGTGCAGAACGAAACTCAGGTCACGGACAGGCGCCTTGTAGGCCATGGTCAGGCTCTCGCTTTGAAGGGCTGGTGCTGGTTGTCGGGGCTCAGGCGCTCGCGCAGCAGACGCGCGTACTCCTCGGCTCCGGGCAGAAGGTCAGGGCGGTGTTCGCCCAGTTTGGACTCCATCCAGGCGCAGGCCTCTTCGGCCGTCTGGATAGCGCCCTCGATGTCTTCGAGCTGTTGTTTCAGCGCCTCGACCTGGGCGCGGTGACGACGCAGGGCCACGGCCATCTGGTGGGCGTTGTGATCCTTGCGGTCATACAGATCCAGCATCTCCTGGATCTCCTGCAGGGTGAAACCGATCCGGCGCCCCCTCAGGATCAGTTTCAGCCGCGCCCGGTCGCGGGCGTCGTAGACCCGCGTCTGCCCCTTGCGGGCGGGGGTCAGCAGACCCTTGTCCTCGTAGAAACGCAGGGCGCGGGCGGTCGCGCCGAACTCGCGGCACAACTGGCGGATCGAATAGGTGCGATGATCGTCGGCGGTCGCCATGCCGACTTCATAACTTGACGCGGACGTAAAGGGAAGCTTTCCGCAGACCGCTCGCGATTGTGTGTTTGAGCGTTCGTCAGACCCGGCGGCGGAACCACAGCACCGGCGCCGTTATGGCCAGCAGGGCCACGTTCGTCAGCGCCAGGCCGATGTCCAGGTTCAGCGCGTGCACGCCCAGCGCGACGACTTCCAGCGCCAGCAGGCCCGTCACCGCCGTCAGCAGCAGCGGACGGCCGATGCGCCATGACACCAGCGGCGCCAGCACCATCACCGCCAGCACCACCTCGACCACGCCCAGGCCGCGCACAAAGCTCTCGGACGCCAGCGCCGGCCATTTCATCAGGGCGATCAGATTGTCCATCGGCTCGGTCAACTTGCCGTAGCCGGCCGCGACGAAGAACATCGTCAGCCAGCCCTGCAGCGTCCACAGGGCGATGTTCAGATGATCCGCCTGGGCGCGATCGCGGGGAGAGGTCGGAAAGGCGGATGTGGTCATGAGAGGGCTCGGGGAGGAGCGTGGACTGGAATAGTAACAGATACTACATCAGATCGAGCGCGGACCTTTTCAAGATCCGTAACCGACTGTGATCGTATGGCCGATGCAGGCGGCGCCATCGGGGCGATTTCCATACATCGGCGTAATCTGAACTCGACTACGGCTAGGCTTAGAGCGCCCGGATCGCGCTGTCAACGACTGATGACAACAGCTGATGACTTATCCCGATCCCTGTGGCCTCGACCAAACAGCCAGCGGTCGCAATCCAGGAAATCCGGGCCTTTGGCGGGCGAAATCCACGATCGGCCACCCGTGTCTCGCGGCGGTGTTAGGCTGCGGGATCGAACGTTACAGACAGGGGGGCAGACGGCTGAACAACGACCCGGAAAATCGCGTCACCGACTTGCACTACTTGCACTGATTGCACTGTTTTTTTTCGGGGGCGTGCAGTGCAATCGCGGGGGTCAGCCTAGCTCGACCCCAGATCCCAGGCCTGCCGCGCGGCGTCCAGCCGGTCCAGCTTGGCCCTGAACGGCGTCCAGTCGTTCCCCTCGGCGATGGCGGCCCACAGGGTCTCCACCTCCTCGATCAGCATCTCTTCCGGTTCGGGGCGGGCGAACATCGGATGCTCCAGCCGCTCGGGCCGATCCGGCTCGTGCTCCAGCAGGGCGAAACGGAAGGCGTCGAACGCCTCGCCCTGATAGGTCTTGCCCCGCACCCCGCCCAACGCCCGCGCGGACGAGGAAAAGCCCCCGAACCAGTCAAAGAACAACGGCTCCCACCGCAGCGTCTCGCCCCCTTCACGAAGCAGGGCCAGCGTCGCATCCAGCAGTCTCTGGTCCGCCGCCTCGCCCAGGCTTTTCACGCCCAGCCGCATCAGGAAAGCGGCCCGCAGTTCGCGTATATAGGCAGGCCCGAACCCGTTCAGGGCCTCGGTCAGCGGCCCCGCCTCGGCCACCAGCTTCAGGCACCCGCCCAGCTGCGTCAGGTTCCAGAACACCGCCTCCGGCTGGCGCGCAAAGGCATAGAGGCCGGCGTTGTCGAAATAGGCGGCGGTGAAGCCCGGCTCATAGCGCGGCAGGAACCGCCACGGCCCATAGTCGAAGCTCTCGCCCGTGACGTTCAGATTGTCGGTATTCAGCACCCCGTGGACGAAGCCCGCCGCGATCCACCGCGCCGTCAGCCGGGCCGAGGCCTCGACGATCGCCCGCAACAGGCCGGGCGCGTCGCCCGGCGCGACCTGCGGATGATACAGGCTGCGGACATGCTCGATCAGGGTCTCGATCTGGTCGGTCCGCTCATAATAGGCCGCCCGCTGGAAGGTCCCGAAACGGATATGGCTGTGCGACAGCCGCACCATCACGGCCGACCGGGTGGGCGACGGCTCGTCGTGCCGCTCCAGATCCTCGCCCGTCTCGATCAGCGACAGGATGCGGCAGGTCGGCACGCCCAGGCTCTCCAGCATCGACGCCGCCAGCACCTCGCGCATGCCGCCCTTAAGCGTCAGCCGCCCGTCCGCGTGCCGCGACCACGGCGTCTGGCCCGAGCCCTTGGTGCCCAGGTCCATGAGGCGAGACGAAGGGGCGCTATCGCTCGCGACGCGGTCGCTCGCTGCTTCAGCGCCGGGGACCTCTCGCATCTGCGCCGCCAGAAACCCCCGTCCGTCGCCCAGCTCGGGATTGTAGGTGCGGAACTGGTGCCCGTGATAGCGCATGGCCACCGGACCCGGCTGGCCGGGCAGGGGCTCGAACCGGCCGAAAGCGGCGATCCATTCGGCGTCCGTCAGCTGGTCCAGCCCGACCGAGGCGGCGGCCCGGTCATCGCGATGGCGCAGGATCGTCTGCGGAAACGGCGCCGCCCGCACGGCGTCGCCGAACTCGGGACCCAGGTCGAAGAAGCGCGGGTCGGGGCGATAGGCGGCGGTCACGGGCATGGACGCCAGATGCGCGCTGGAGAGGGCCGGCGCAACCGTCGCCCGGTTGAACCGCCCGGCCGCGCCCTCTATCCTGCGGGCAGCGATCAGGTCCGGGCGTCGTCCCGGATCAGGCTGGCGCCATCAGGCGAATCCGGTCCGGCGTCCGTCGATAACCTGACGCCACGACAGTCCTTTCCGATCGGAGGCTCTTGTGGCGCGCAAATTCACGCTGGATTTCCTGAAAACCTCAGCCGGCTCCGGCGCCGTGCTGGGCTCTGCGGCCCTGGCCGCTCTGGTCATCGCCAACTCGCCTTGGTCCGTCGACTATTTCGCCTGGCTGAAAAGCGTCCACGCCTTGCAGATCGGCCCCCTGCGGCTGGAAGAGACGGTCTCCGGCTGGATCAAGGAAGGGCTGATGGCGGTCTTCTTCCTCGTGGTGGGGCTGGAGATCAAATACGAGATCCTGAAGGGCGAGCTCAGCGATCCGAAGAAGCTGGCCACGCCCATTCTGGCGGCGCTGGGCGGCATGATCGCGCCGGGTCTGGTCTATCTGGCCGTCGCCCTGTCCCTGGGCGGACCGACCCAGGGCTGGCCCATTCCGCTGGCCACCGACATCGCCTTCGCCCTGGCGGTCTTCGCCCTTGTGGGACGCAATCTGCCCTCGTCGCTGCGGGTCTTCCTGTTGACCCTGGCCATTGTCGACGACCTGGGCGCCATCGCCCTGATCGCCCTGCTGTTCAGCCAGGGCGTCGACTGGGTCCCGCTGGCGGGCGTCGCCGTCCTGCTGACGATCGGCGCCCTTCTGGCGCGCTGGCGCCGCATCCCGGCGCCCTTCTGGGTCCTGGGCTTCGCGGCGGTCTGGTGGCTAACGGTCCGGTCGGGTCTGTCCACCTCCCTGACGGCGGTCGCCTTCGCCCTGATCGTGCCCGTGAACCCGCGCCTTGAGGACGGTCAGAGCCCGCTGAAAGAAGCGATGCATGACCTTCACCCCTATGTCGCCTTCCTGATCCTGCCGCTGTTCGCCTTCGCCAAGGCGGGGGTCTCCTTCGCCGGCCTGTCGCTGGAACAGGCGTTCGCTCCGCTGGTGCTGGGCGTGGCGCTGGGCCTGTTCCTGGGCAAGCAGGCGGGCGTGATGGCGGCGGCCTGGCTGGCGACCCGTCTGGGGATCGGCAAACGTCCGACCGGCGCGACCTGGGCTCAGGTTTACGGCGTCAGCCTGCTGTGCGGCATCGGCTTCACCATGAGCCTGTTCATCGGCGTCCTGGCCTTCCCGGGCGCCATCGACTCGCCTTGGCAGGTCGAGGTCAAGCTGGGCGTTATCGGCGGTTCGCTGCTGTCCGCGATCGCAGCGGCGATTGTTCTGGCCATGACGGGTCGCAGCAAGAACTTGCCAAAGTAGTCGCGCTAATTCGCCTTTCAGGGGCGGAATATTGACCTAACGTCATCAGATTTTGTCGCTTTTGCGTCACAGTTGATGTGCGGCAAGGGGCGGAAGCCCGCGTTCACAAGGGCTTGTCCTTGTCGGTGACTCAGCCTTGGATTACGCCAAAGGTTCGGATGATCGCGTCCATCAACGAGGCGCGACATCAGGGATCAGGAAACGCCACGTCCGCCATGTGCGGGCGGGCCTTGGAGCCGGGAGCAGCCCATGCGTCTTTCTAGCCTTCTTCGTCACACCGCCTCGACCGCCGTTGTCGGCGCCGTGGTCTTCGGCTTCACCGGCGTCGCCGCCGCTCAGGATGGTCCCACGACCATCGACGACATCATCGTCACCGCCCAGAAGCGCGAACAGAGCCTTCAGGACGTGCCGATCGTGGTCACCTCGCTGTCGCAGGAAATGCTGCAGGACGCGGGCGTCAAGGACATCAAGGATCTGCAGATCCTGACCCCGGGCATGACCGTCACCTCGACGACGACCGAGGCCTCGACCACCGCCCGTATCCGCGGCGTCGGCACCGTCGGCGACAACCCCGGCCTGGAAAGCTCGGTCGGCGTCGTGATCGACGGCGTCTATCGCTCGCGCAACGGCGTCGGCTTCGGCGACCTGGGCGAACTGAGCCGCATCGAAGTGCTGAAGGGCCCGCAGGGCACCCTGTTCGGCAAGAACACCTCGGCCGGCGTCATCAACATCATCACCGAACAGCCTTCGTTCACGCCGGGCTTCGGCGCCGAACTGACCGGCGGCAACTACGGCGCCTGGGGCGTGGCCGGTTCGGTCACCGGCCCGATCAGCGAACAGATCGCCGGCCGCCTGTACATGGCCAAGCGCGAGCGCGACGGCCTGTATGACGTCAATGTCGGCGACGGCCCCCGCACTCTGACCGACGACGCCAACCAGGACTTCTGGACCGCGCGCGGTCAGCTGCTGATCTTGCCCAGCGACACCGCCTCGATCCGCATCATCGCCGACTATTCCAAGCGCGATGAATACTGCTGCGTGGGCGTTCAGCGCCGCGTCGGTCCGACCTATCCGTTCATCGCCGCCCAGACGGCCCCGAACGGCCCCGGCACCGCGGCGCCGACCCCCGGCTTCGGCTTCGTGCCGTTCAGCCGCCTGGCCTACGCCAACCGCGACACCGGTCAGCAGATCGAGGACATGGGTCTGTCGGCCGAGGCCAACCTCGACCTGGGCCTGTTCGGCGGCTCGACCCTGACGTCGGTCACCTCGTTCCGCGACTGGTCGACCCAGAACGGCATGGATGTCGACTACACCGGCGCGGACATCGCGTATCGCAACAACGACGGCGAATTCTACGCCGAGATCGACAGCATCACCCAGGAATTCCGCCTGGCCGGCGCCACGGATCGCCTCGACTGGCTGGTCGGCCTCTTCGCCACGCGTGAGAACGTCGGCCGCGGCGACACCTTCTACTTCGGCGCCGACTATGCGCCGGTGCTGTCCTACCAACTGTCGGCGGCGCTGAACGCGGCGGTGCCGGCCTTCGCCATCAGCCCGAACATCATCCCCTGCTTCACCCAGCCGGGCCAGACGGCCCTGGGTCTGCAAGGCTGTCTGGTGAGCGGCGGCGTGGGCGCAACAGGTCCGTCGTTCTCGGCTGGCCAGTCGCTGCGCGACCGTTACAGCCAGCGTTCGGAATCGGTGGCCGTCTTCACCAACAACACCTTCAAGGTGACCGACGCCTTCGACATCACCATGGGTCTTCGCTACACCCATGACAGCAAGCGTCTGCAGGGCCTGCAAACCAACGTCGGCCCGAACCAGTTGACCTGCGCCGCTGCCTTGGGCAACGCCGCGACGGTCTCGGGTGTTCTGGGCGCCGCCAATGCCGGTCCGATCCTGGCGCGCCTGTGCCTGCCCTGGTCGAACCCGTTCTACAACAACCGCACCATCTCCGAGAAATTCAGCGACGGTGAGCTGAGCGGCACCATCAAGGGCAGCTATCGCCTGAACGACAGCGTCATGGCCTATGCCTCGTACGCCCGCGGCTACAAGAGCTTCGGTTACAACATGGACCGCGTGCAGGGGTCGACCACGACCAACCCGCTGCCGGTCGTGCCGAACGCCTCGCTGCTGTTCCCCTCGGAAGTGGTCGACAGCTATGAAGCCGGCCTGAAGACCACCCTGTTCGATCGCACGGTGCTGCTGAACGTCACCTACTTCGACCAGACGTTCACGGACTTCCAGCTGAACACCTTCCTGGGCACCGCCTTTGTGGTGGAGTCCATTCCCGAGCTGACCGCACGCGGCGTCGACGCCGACTTCATGTGGTTCACTCCGCTGGAGGGCCTGTCGATCCAGGCCGGCGCCACCTACACGGACGCCAAGTACAGCGATTTCACCCGGGCCGACTTGGTCAACCCGGACAACTTCCCGGGCCTGTCGCTGCTGCCGGGCGCCCGCGCCTCGTTCGCGCCGGAGTGGTCGCTGACCGGCGGTGTCAACTTCGACCGCGAGATCGGCAACGGCCTCAAGGCGGGCTTCGCGCTCTCGGCCAAATACCAGACCGAATACAACACCGGTTCGGACCTGCTGCCCTACAAGATGCAGGACGCCTATACGGTGGTGAACGGCCGGATTTCGTTCGGTTCGGCTGACGATCGCTGGACCATGGACATCTGGGCCCAGAACCTGCTGGACGAAGAGTACGTCCAGGTCGCCTACAACGGCTTCCTGCAAGGCTCGGGCTTCCAGAACACCCAGCAGGCTGACGGCACCTACTACAGCCCGGCCGGCGACAGCCAGACGATCGACGCCTTCCTGGGCGCGCCGCGCACCTATGGTGTCACGCTGCGGGTCAAATACTGATCGACTGACCCGCTTCGGCGGAGCGGTGAGCCGGCCGGGGAAAACCCCGGCCGGCTTTTTCTTGCCTGCGTGTTCGGTTGCTGAACGACGGGACCGTCTCTTCCCTGCCGCCCCGAGCCTGTGGAGCCCGCCAGGGCATGAGGGCGGCAGGTGGCGGAGCGGGTTCGTGCGACGCCTGCAAACGCCGGGAACGCCAACGGAAAACGCCCGGACCTTGCGATCCGGGCGTCGGGTCTCTTCCTTAAGGGAGGGCGGCCTTAAGGGAGGGCGGCTTACTCGGCCGGCGCCTCGCCCTGAACGCGGCGCTGGCCCGCGAAGGCCTTGCCCAGACCCCGGCGACCCCAGCCGGCGATGTCGTCCACGATGGTGAAGATCGCCGGGATGTAGAGCAGCGACAGGAAGGTCGAGGAGATCAGCCCCCCCAGCACGGCGATCGCCATGGGCGAGCGGAACTCGACGTCCGCGCCCCAGCCGATGGCCACGGGCACCATGCCCGCGCCCATGGCGAAGGTCGTCATCAGGATCGGGCGCGCCCGCTTGTGGGCGGCGTCCATGATGGCCTCCAGGCGCGGCATCCCGTCCTTTTCGGCCATGATGACGTAGTCGACCAGCAGGATGGAGTTCTTGGCCGCGATGCCCATCAGCATCAGCACCCCGATCAGCGACGAGATCGAGAAGCTGGAGCCGCCGATTTTCAGCGCCACGAAGGCGCCGCCGATGGCCAGCGGCAGGGCCGCCATGATGGTGATCGGATAGGCGAAGCTTTTGAACAGCAACACCAGCACCGCATACATCAGCAGGATGCCGGTGCCGAAGGCGATGGCGAAGCCGGTGATCATCTCCTGGATGAACTCCTGGTCACCGGCGGGCACCTGACGCACGCCCTCGGGCAGGTTCTTGACCGAGGGCAGTTGCTGGACCTTCTGGGCCGCCTCACCGGTGCGAATGCCGTCCAGTTCCGCCGTGATCGAGGCGATGCGCGAGCGGTCCTGCCGGCTGACGCTGGCCGGACCGGCGCCGAAGGCGATGTCGGCCACGGCGCTCAGCGGCACGGCGGCGCCCGAGGCGGTCGGAACCCTCAGGGTCTGCAGAACCGACAGGTCCGAGCGGGCCTCTTCGGTCAGTTGCAGACGGATCGGCACCTGACGGTCGCCCAGATTATACTTCGGCAGGTTCTGGTCGATGTCGCCCAGGGTCGCCACGCGCACCGCCTGTGACAGGGCGCCGGTCGAGACTCCCGCCAGGGCCGCTTCGTCGGGACGCGGCGTCACCAGGATTTCCGGGCGCGCGATGGCGGCCGTGTTGACGACATTGGCCAGTCCGGGAACGCCGCGCATTTCTTCCTCGACCTTGCGGGCGGCGGCGTTCAGCGCGGCGGGATTGTCGCCCAGCAAGGCGAAGGTGTAGCGCGTCCCGTCGCTGGGTCCGCCGCCCTGCTGGGCGACGCCGGCGCCGATGCGGGCGCCGGGGATGGTCTTGAATTGATCGACCATCTCGCGGGCGAACTGTTGCTGACTCAGCTTGCGCTCGCCCTTCTTGACCATGTCGGCATAGACGTTCGCCTGATTGACCTCCTGACCGCCGACGGCGGCATAGACCGAGGTGACCTCGGGACGGGCCTGCAGTTCGCGCGTCACCCGCTGCACGACCGCGTCCGTCTGGCGCAGGGTCGATCCCGGCGGCAGCTCGACCGAGAAGGCAGCGCGCGACTGGTCGCCGGACGGGCTGAATTCGAACGGCAGGGTCGGGATCATGGCGAAGGAGCCGATCAGGATCAGCGCCCCGCCTGCGAACACCTTCCACCGGTTGCCTAGGCACCATTTCAGCGCGCGCAGATAACCGGCCATCCACGGTGGATCGCGGTCTTCATGTTTGGTGTGCTTCAGCAGATAGGCCGCCATCAGCGGCGTCAGCGTCCGCGCCACGATCAGCGAAAAGGCCACCGACACGCAGGCCGCCAGGGCGAAAGCCTTGAAGAACTGGCCGATGATCCCCGGCATGAAGCCGACCGGCGCGAACACGGCGATGATGGTCGAGGTCGTGGCCACGACGGCCAGGCCGATCTCGTCCGCCGCCTCCATCGAGGCGTCATAGGGTGATTTTCCGTCCCGCATGTGCCGGACGATGTTCTCGATCTCCACGATGGCGTCATCGACCAGAATGCCGATGGTCAGCGACAGGGCCAGCAGGGTGACGACGTTCAGGGACTGGTCCATCGGCCCCAGGATGGCGAAGGCCGGGATCAGCGACATCGGCATGGCCGTCGCCGCGATCAGCGTCGCCCGCCAGTCCCGCAGGAAGATGAACACCACGATCACCGCCAGCACCGCGCCCAGCAGCAGGGCCTCGATCGAGGCGATGTAGCTTTCCTCGATATACTGAACCGACGAGGTGACCTGTTCGACCATCAGCTCCGGATGGGCCTCGTCGATGCGCGCGACCTCTTCGCGGACCTTCTCGGCGACCTTGACCTCGCTGGCCTCGCGCGAGCGCAGGAAGTTGAAGGTCACCGCCTCCTGACCGTTATAGCGGGCCAGGCGGCGCGGCTCGGTCCATTTGTCTTCGACACGACCCAGTTCGCCCAGGCGGACATTGCGGCCGTCACCCAGCGGGATCAGGGTCTGACGCAGCTGTTCGATGGAGCCTGCCGAACCCAGGGTGCGGATGGCCCGCTCCGAGCCGGAAATGGTGACGCGTCCGCCGGGCAGGTCGGAGTTGACGCTGGACAGGGCCTGACTGACCGCCGCCGCGGTGACGCCGTACGAAGCCAGTCGCTGCGGATCCAGTTCGACCCGGATTTCGCGATCGACGCCGCCCGAACGGTTGACCTCGCCCACGCCGCCCAGCGCCAGCAGGGACCGGCTCATCTCGTTGTCGATGAACCAGCTGATCTGTTCCGGCGTCATCGTCGGCGAACGGACCACATAGGTGATCAGGGCGTCGCCGGTGATGTCGATGCGCTGGACCGCCGGCTCCTGCATGTCCTGCGGCAGGGCCGAGCGCAGGCCGCTCATGGCGTTGCGCACGTCATTGGTGGCGCGCTCGGTGTCGGTGCCCAGTTCGAACTCGATCGTCGTCGAGGAGACGCCGTCCGAGATGTTGGAATAGATGTGGCGAACACCCGACAGGCCTGCGATCGAATCCTCGATCAGGCGGGTGACCTGAACCTCCATCTCGCTGGGCGCCGCACCGGGGCGAGCGGCGGTCACGGCGACCAGGGGGAAGTCGATGTCGGGGTTGTTGTTGATCCGCATCCCCATGAAGCCGATCACACCACTGATAGTCAGCAGCACGAACAGCAGGATGATTGGAATGGGATTGCGGATCGCCCAGGACGAGATCTGGTTCATGATCGGGTCCTATTTGCGGGCGGGCGCGGCGGCGGGAGCCGCCGCCGCAGGAGCGGTACGCGCAGCGGCGCGAGCGGGCGCGATGGTGATGCGGTCCCCCTCGCTCAGGAAGCCGGCGCCGTCGACGACCACGCGCACCCCGGCTTGGACGCCGGTGACGGCGGTCTGGGCGTCGTTGCGGGACAGCACTGTCACGGGCTGGAAATGCACCTGGCTGCTGGCGTCGATGACAAAGACGCCGGCCTTGTTCTCGCGATAGAGGATCGCGCCGGTCGGCACGACGGTCGAGGGCTGGGCCCCCGCCTCGATCACCGCGCGACCAAACATGCCGGGCTTCAGCCCTGCGCCGGGCGCCAGCGAGATACGGGCCAAGCCGAGGCGGGTCTGGGCATCGACCTGGGGTGTGACGATGCGGACTGTGCCGGGGGTGGCGTTGGCTTCGTTCGAGGAGACGGTGGCTCGCATCCCGGCACGGATCAGGGGCAGGTCGGTCTCGGTGATCTGGGCGTCCAGCTCCAGCCGGCCGTCACGCACCATGCGGAACATCTCGTCGCCGGCCGTGATGATCTGGCCCTTGGTGACATTGCGGCTGATGATCTGGCCCGAGACGGGCGCGCGGATCGTCGCCTGCGACAGGCGGGTCTGGGTCTCGGACAGTGACGCGCGCGCCGAGGCCAGTTGCGCCTGCGACGCCTTCTGGTTGGCCAGGGCCGTGTCCAGCGAAGCCTGACTGAGGAAGCCGCGCTCCTTCAGCTCCTGCGCGCGGGACAGGGCCGCATCGTCGCGGGCGGCGTTGGCCTCGGCGGTCTGGACCGAGGCCTGCTGCTGACGCAACTGGGCCCGCAGCAGCACGTCGTTCATCTGGACAAGCGGCTGGCCCTGCCTGACATAGCTGCCTTCATCGACATAGACGGCGGTGGCGGTCAGGCCGCCGGTTTCGGCGCCGACCGGAACCTCTTCCCAGGCGGATACGGTACCCGACGCTGTCACGGTGCGCGGCATGTCGATGACGCTGACGGTCGCGGCCGACACGGTCTGGCGCGAGGCGCCGCCGCCGGCCTTTTCCGCCTTCTCCTTGCCGTCACCGCCGCCACAGGCGGCCAGAGTCAGCAGGGCGGCGCCCAGCAGTCCGGTCCCGATCCATCCGGTCGTTCGCGTCGAAGTCGCCACAATCTACCCCTGTCGAATGCGCGAACGGCTCTCTGTCACAGGAGTCCGTGCGACGCTGGAATTTCACCGTGCTGCATAGCGGGTCCGGCGTAACGTCTCAAATGCGACTCGGCGCCATTACGCCGAGTTAATCCCGCACGCGGCGCTCCCGTTTTTCGCCGCAGGAAACCCTGTCTTCGTCGCAATCATGTTTCGGGCGGTCGCGTGAGGTTTCAGGGATGCCCGCTTGTCCGATGGAGCCCCCCATGTCCCGTTCCCTGATCGCCGCCGCTGGCGCGCTTCTGACCGTCTTCGCCTCGGGCGAGGCGGCCGCCAGTTGCCAGCCTCGTTTGCAGGCCGTGGCCCAGCGGGTCAGCGAACTGCCTGCACAGTCGTCGGGCACGCTGCATGACCACCTGAACGAACTGTACGACGAGGCCCTGGCCCTGGAAGAGGTCGAGCCCGCGCGCTGCCTGGCCGTGGTGATCCAGATGGAAGCCCTGCTGGCCGGACGCGGCGCGGCGGGATCCAGTGGCAGGGCCGGCGCGGGTTCCGCGACCGGAGAGCAGCACGCGGGGGGGCGGGCCACGATCGAGACCCAGGGCGCGCGCCGGGTGGCCGAGACTCCCGTCCTGCCCGTGCCGCCTGTGCAGCAGCGCGGCTTTGAAGTGCGCGGTCCCAACGCCTTCACCCAATCTGTGGTCAATTACTGGACCGCCAGCTCGGTGCACGAGCGCGGCCTGCTGCTGGGCGCCGGCACGGCGTACATCGAGGAGCTGCGCGAGATCGCTGAGGAGGTCATCGCTGAGGAGGAGGACGAAGGCGCCAGGCGCCGCAAGGCTTTGGCCGCCAGCCAGGCCATTCACGCCGTCGAGCTTTATCAGCACGTCGTGCTGGTGAACGAGCCGGAGGACGTCCTGGCCGCCCGCCAGATGGACGCCCTGTATCGGTTGCGCCAATCCACCCGTCGCGCCCTGGTCCGCTGGGCGCGCGACGAGCAGATGAAGGAGGACGACGATTTCTTGGCGCCGCTGGAATCCAACACCAATTCAGACGACTTCCTGGCCCCGCTGGTCCGCGATGATTTCCTGGCCCCGCTGGTGCGCCCGTCTTCCGATTCCGCTGGCGGTGACGACGGCTTCCTGGCGCCGCTGGTGCGTCCTGAGGACCCCGGTTTCATGGCCCGCATCGTGCGCCGCGTCTCCCAGGCCGAGGCCAGGCTCCAGCAAGTGCGTGCCGGCGTAGCCTACTGGATCGAGGATCGGATGATCGACTGACGCAGCCCCTCCCGATGGCGTTCCGGCGCGCTGGATGCTAAGCGCGCCGGACCATGACGACGCCCCCTATCGAACGCATCCGCAATTTCTCGGTGGTCGCCCACATCGACCACGGCAAGTCCACGCTCTCCGACCGGCTGATTCAGTTCACCGGCGGCCTGACCGCGCGGGAAATGTCGGCGCAAGTCCTTGATAATATGGACATCGAGAAGGAGCGCGGCATCACCATCAAGGCGCAGACCGTGCGCCTGCACTACAAGGCCAAGGACGGGCTCGATTATGTCCTGAACCTGATGGACACGCCGGGGCACGTCGACTTCGCCTATGAGGTCAGCCGCTCGTTGGCTGCGTGCGAGGGTTCGTTGCTGGTGGTCGATGCGTCGCAGGGGGTCGAGGCCCAGACCCTGGCCAACGTCTATCAGGCGATCGACAACAACCACGAGATCGTGCCGGTCCTGAACAAGATCGACCTGCCCGCCGCCGAACCCGAGCGGGTGCGCAGCCAGATCGAGGACGTCATCGGCATCGACGCCTCCGACGCCGTCATGGCCAGCGCCAAGTCCGGCATCGGCATCGAAGAGGTGCTGGAGGCCATCGTCACCCGCCTGCCGGCGCCCAAGGGCGACATCGACGCCCCGCTGAAGGCCATGCTGGTCGACGCGTGGTACGACCCCTATCTGGGCGTCGTGCTGCTGGTCCGCGTCTTCGACGGCACGCTGAAGGCGGGCCAGCGCATCAAGATGATGCAGCACGGCACGACCCATCTGGTGGATCGCGTCGGTGTCTTCCTGCCCAAGAACACGCCCGTCGATCAGCTCGGCCCCGGCGAGGTCGGCTTCATCACCGCCCAGATCAAGGAAGTCGCCCACGCCGCCGTCGGCGACACCATCACGGATGAAAAGAAGCCGACCGCCGAACCTCTGAAGGGGTTCAAGGACGTCCAGTCCGTGGTCTTCTGCGGCCTGTTCCCGGTCGACGCCGCCGACTTCGAGGACCTGCGCGCCGCCATCGGCAAGCTGCGCCTGAACGACGCCTCCTTCACCTATGAGATGGAAAGCTCGGCCGCCCTGGGCTTCGGCTTCCGCTGCGGCTTCCTGGGCCTGCTGCACCTTGAGATAATTCAGGAGCGGCTGAGCCGCGAGTTCAACCTGGACCTGATCGCGACGGCCCCTTCGGTCGTCTACAAGATCCAGTTGCGCGACGGGTCAGAGATCGACCTGCACAACCCGGCCGACCTGCCCGACGTGATGCAGATCGAAAGCATCGCCGAGCCGTGGATCAAGGCCACCATCCTGACCCCCGACGAATATCTGGGCGGCGTCATCAAGCTGTGTCAGGACCGTCGCGGCTCGCAGATCGAGCTGTCCTACGTCGGCTCCCGCGCCCTGGTCGTCTATGAGCTGCCGCTGAACGAGGTTGTCTTCGACTTCTACGACCGGCTGAAGTCGATCAGTAAGGGTTACGCCTCGTTCGACTATGAGCTGACCGACTACAAGACCGGCGATCTGGTCAAGATGAGCATCCTGGTCAACGCCGAGCCGGTCGACGCCCTGTCCATGCTGGTCCACCGCGGCCGCGCCGAGACGCGCGGACGCGGCATGGTCGAGAAGATGAAGGAGCTGATCCCGCCCCACATGTTCGTCATCCCGATCCAGGCGGCCATCGGCGGCAAGATCATCGCCCGCGAAACCGTCCGCGCGCTCCGCAAGGACGTGACCTCGAAATGCTACGGCGGCGACGCCACCCGCAAGAAGAAGCTCCTCGAGAAGCAGAAGGCCGGCAAGAAGCGCATGCGCCAGTTCGGCAAGGTCGAGATCCCGCAGGAAGCCTTCATCGCGGCGCTGAAGATGGATGAGGATTGAGGGCGGTGAGCGCGGTTAAACTGCCCAAGGCTCGCCCTTTCAGTGGTCGCGCAGTACATATTTGCCTCCGCGTTCGTGGTAGGCCGCTTGGCGGCGCTGTCGGCTTGGGTCGCCCCTAGCCGCGCTGCCGTTGGAGGGTAAGGTCGCCTGTTCAGTCGAACAATCCCGGCGGGCCTCTCCGCTTGACCGGCCGTGGGCCTATCTTGAGGTACGCGTCCCAGGCTGACAGCATGTCTCTGAAGAACCGTGCGAGTTCGTCGTCCTCCATCGGAGCGAGCGTCCGCCAGCCGTGCACCCGGCAGTGCCGCTCAGCCGCCAACTCAGGCGTCGCGACGGAAACGAAATCAATCTCCCGATAGGACCAAGCTGGCTGCTGCGTGGCCAACGCAGTCCTCAGAACCGCAAGCGCGGCCCGAACCTGACGTTCGTTCAGCGGCCGGTCCCACACGTGCAACAACAGCAGGCGCGGCTCTTCCAGTTGCCGAACCCAGATGGGGCCGACGCTCAAAGAGAGACCGGCTCGGACTTCGACTGTCATTGACGGCAGCGCAGATACCGGCGCGACGGAGGCGGTCTTCAGAAAGGGCTGGCCCGCACGCAGGACTTGTCGGGCGCAACGGCGATCCACGGGATCGCTGACGCTGTCAGCATAATCCTGCGCTTGTTGAAGGCTGATCTGCCCCTCAAGAACCTTGAAGATCAGTTGTCGGGCGACATCGTACCGGGGCGGAGATTTCCGCTCAGCCCCGATGAAACCCTTTATGACCGCCGCTTGATCATCCTCGACCATCGAGATGGTGGACAGAAATCCCGGCAGCACTTCGAGAGGTTTGCTGAGGTCGTCCACCATGCCGCGACCGTAGGCCGAGTCGCCGTCCTGATCACTGAGTTGGAATAGGCTGCATTGCCGCGTTCAGCTTGCAGGGGTGATCAACCATGCGCTCAAGCCGTACAATGACGGCCGCCCGGAGGGCCGTGCTTTTCGCCGAATAATGAAGGGCTCGATGGCAGTTCGGGCAGGCCGCCACCGCGTTGTCGGTGGTGTCCGGTCCGCCTTCGACCAATGGCCGAAGGTGATGTACTTCCAGATATGCGGTTCCGTCCGCGCGGGCGAAGGGCGCGGGCTTTTCGCAGACCTCGCAGACGCCGTCCGCCTGCTCGATTACCCAGGCAATGACGTTGGGGTCGCGATTGTATCGGGTTGTCTGGCCCATGACCTTCTGGACGTCGGTCGATCCCGGCGGAGGCGGCAGTGGGCCGCTGCGCCCCTTCAGCTTTTCGCGGAGGGCGCGGACGCTCCTCGCCAACTCGTCCGGGTCGGTCGTCGGCGGTTCAGTCCAGACAGGGGGCGGAGCGCCCTCAAACCGGCGGCCCTCCGAGCGCACGAACCGGACGCTTTGACTGGCCGGCTCGAAGAAGGCGTCGAACCCGGCGTCGAACCAGTGTTTCCGTCGCGACAACTGATGATCCCGGGCGTTCGCCCAGAACTGATGCGTTGCCGCCGACGGCGCTAGCGGGCCGACCAGTTGCGCAACCTCGTCCAGAGACAGGCGCACTTCCGACATGGACTGGGCGCGAAGAAAGTCGCCGATGGGGGCGTATTTGAGCGGTTTGTCGGTTGCGCCTTGCGGCGCGTCATCAGCCGCTCCTGCCAGAATGTTCTGGAACGCGTCACCCGGCAGTTGATCCAGCCCCGGCCCGACGACCGACAGACGCACGCGTTTAGCGGAAGTTCCCTTGCCCTTGCTGTCAGGTCCGGACTTGAAGGCACCTAGTGCGAAACCTAGGTCGAGCCGCAATTGTTCGAAATCCGTCAGGCTGCCCAGTTGGACGGGATAGGAGTGCCCCCGCAGTTCCAGCCGTCGCTTTTTAAGCGCCAGTCCATCGGTCTTGGAACTGGCGATGTAAGCCTGCTGAATCGCTAGGTCGAGGCCGGCCATCCGCGCCAAGAGCAAGATCAGCGCAGCGTTGTAGTCCGTGTTTCGCTTCTTGCCTGACGCATCCACGCCGCCACGCGACTGGAGGATAACGTCGGCTCCTGTCGTGGTCGGCTCGACCGAAAACTCGGCATTCAGCTCCACGCCAGCGTCGTCGCGCACCTTGATGCGTGGCGGGCCGGCGGGTTTGTTCCCATTCTGGATTAGTATGCCCCGGCCCTCCACCTACCGGAGGTTAGCAGGCTCGTGGCCCCACGCCAGACCTCAAGCCGATCCAGCCGAGGCTTTCTTTGGGCTGCCCCCGATTCCGGCGCGCCCGCATTTCCGCTACATTCCCGCTATGTCCGAGCTCCTGACGCGCGTCACGATCCGGCCTGACCAGTGCGGTGGCCGGCCCTGCATCCGGGGCCTGCGGATGCGTGTCAGCGATGTGTTGGGCATGCTGGCGGCGGGCGAAGCGCCTGCCGCGATCCTCGAACATCATCCGGACCTCCAGCCGGAGGATATCTCCGCCTGCCTCGCCTACGCGGCGCGAGAAGTGGACCGCGCGGCCGCCATCCCCGCGTAAGGTCTGTGGTCGAACCGAGCTGTTGACCTAAAACCCGAAGGTCACCGCCGCCACCACCCCCGCATCCCGCGGGCCGTCGCCGATTGGCGCATAATACCCCAGCGACAGATCCAGATACCGCCCCGGCGCCCGCACATCGTCGCCGCCCATCCAGTGGCGCCAGGCGACGCGCGGGCCTGCCGCGACGGCCCAGTCTTCATCGCGCAGGCTGTCGTAGTCGGCCCTCACGCCGACGCCCGCCGTCACCGTGTCGCGGCGGCTTTCGCTGGCGACCCAGGTCCAGCCGAGGTTGGCGTCGGCCACCACATAGGTCTGTTCGTCCTCGATCAGGCGGGCCGCGTCGACATAGACGTGGGCCGAGGGCCAGCTGTCGCGGTCGTAACGCAGGTCGCCGCCCACGTCCGCCGACCAGGCGGCGCGCAGCATGGTGTCGTCCCGCGCCGCTTCGCCGATGGCGATCAGGCGGCTGGCCTCCAGCACCAGATTGGTCTGCGTCAGCGGCTTCCAGCGCACGCCCACCCAGCCCTGGGTGCTGTCCCCGCCGGTCGGACCGGTGTCGGCGTCCAGCGTCTGATAGGCGCGGGCGAAGACCTGCACCGGGCGGCCGTTGTGGTCGCCGCCGACGCGGGCCCAGACCTCGCCGCCGACCTGCGTCACCTGATCCCCGCCGTTGTTCAGCAGGGTCATGGCGCTGTCCGCCGGGCCGGTCGAAACGGTGGCCGTGCCGCCCCAGCGGTGTTCCAGCGTCTGCAGTTCGCGGCCGATCTCATGGCGGCGCTGCGGCGTCAGCTGTTCGGCGGGCAGGGTGCGCGCCCCCTGTTCCAGCCAATTGATGGCCTCGGCGTCCTGCCCGGCGCGGCGGGCGGCATAGGCGGCGTCCAGCGCCTGCGCGCCGCGCAGCGGCGTGGCCCGGTCGGCGGCGGCGAAGCCCTCGACGGCCAGCCGGTCGTCCCGCGCCCCGACGGCGACATAGGCGAAGTCCAGCGGCGCCTCGCCCGGCAGGACGCC
>NZ_SDZL01000111.1 GCF_004210735.1 Brevundimonas sp. | reverse complement strand
ACGCTGACCCCCGCCGATGAAGGGCTGAAGGCCCATTTGTCGGGCGAGTTCTCCAACGGTCCGATCAGCGCTCCGCCCGAGGCCGGCTTTCCCTTCGGCGGTCTGCTGGCGGCCCTGTGCGCCGGGGCGATGAAACAGGGGCTGGAGATCAAGGCGCCGCTGCGCAGCCTGTCGGTCCAGTATCTGGCCGCCGCCCGGTTCGAGGAGACGATCCGTTTCCGGCCCCGCCTGCTGCGCGGCGGCCGCAACGTCGCCTATGCGGCGGTCGAGGCGGATCAGGGCGACCGCCTGACCCACCACGGCACGGCCACCTTCGGCCTGGATTCCGACGGCGCCGCCCTGACGCCCCTGACCGCGCCGCCGCCGCTGGATCGGCTGAAGGACGGGCCGGGCATTGAGGGGCCGATGGCCCCGCGCTTTTCCCAGCACGTCGACTATCGCTTCGACGGCGGCCCCAACATCCTTGGCGGCAATCAGGGTCGCGCGGTGGTCGAGCGGGTCTGGATGCGCACCCGCGACGGGGCGCCGCTGGACGATCTGCGGCTGGCCTATCTGTTGGACGCGCTGTATCCGCCCGCCTGGACCGCGTTTCAGGCGCCGCCCGCCATGACCTCGGTCGATCTGCGCTACGACTTTCTGGCCGATCCGACGCCGGACAGCGCGCCAGACGGCTGGGCCTTCTTCGAGTACCGGCTGCTGGACCACGGCCTGGGCTGGTCGGTGGACGAGGCGACGGCCTGGGGCGTCGACGGGCGGCCGCTGGCCCTGGCCCGCCAACGCCGCAAACTGCTGCCCCAACGCCCCTGATCGACCGCCGACGCTTGCCATATTGCGCCGCAGCGACGATCTAGCGGCCAACGCATAAGAGGAAACACCATGACCGCCGCAACCGACCCCGTCGTCATCTGCGCCTTCGCCCGCACGCCCATGGGCGGCTTCCAGGGCGCCCTGTCGCCGGTCAAGGCGACCGAACTGGGCGCCGCTGCGGTCAAGGCCGCAGTGGAGCGCGCCGGCGTCGCCCCCGAAAAGGTCGAGCAGATCTTCATGGGCTGCGTCCTGCCCGCTGGTCTGGGCCAGGCCCCGGCGCGTCAGGCCGCCATTGGCGCGGGCCTGGGCAAGCACGTCGAGGCGACGACCGTGAACAAGATGTGCGGCTCGGGCCTGCAGGCCGCCATGATGGCGCACGACGCCCTGCTGGCCGGCACGGCCGATGTGATCGTGGCTGGCGGCATGGAGTCGATGACCGGCGCGCCCTATCTGATGAACAAGCACCGGGGCGGCGCCCGCATCGGCCACGACGTCATCGTCGACAGCATGATGATGGACGGGCTGGAAGACGCCTATTCGCCGGGCAAGGCCATGGGCGTCTTCGCCGAGGACGCGGCCGCCCAGTATCAGTTCACCCGGGAACAGATGGACGCCTATGCGGTCGAAAGCCTGACCCGCGCCCAGACGGCCATCGCCTCGGGCGCATTCAAGGCCGAGATCATCCCGGTCGAGGTCCAGACCCGCAAGGGCCCCGTGACCGTCAGCGAGGATGAGCAACCGGGCAAGGCCGACCCGGCCAAGATTCCTACCCTGCGCCCCGCCTTCACCAAGGACGGCGCCATCACCGCCGCCAACGCCAGCTCCATCTCCGACGGCGCCGCGGCCCTGGTCATGACGCGTGAAAGCACGGCCAAGGCGCTGGGCCTGCCCATCGTCGCCCGCGTCGTCAGCCACGCCGCCCACGCCCATGAACCCGGCCTGTTCACCACGGCCCCCGTCCCCGCCATGCGCAAGGCGCTGAAAAAGGCCGGCTGGACCGCCGAGG
The DNA here is from genome assembly GCF_004210735.1 of Brevundimonas sp. Taxonomy (GTDB): domain Bacteria; phylum Pseudomonadota; class Alphaproteobacteria; order Caulobacterales; family Caulobacteraceae; genus Brevundimonas. The sequence continues at coordinate 790 of NZ_SDZL01000111.1, read as the reverse complement.
ACGTGGACCTGTGGGAGGTGAACGAGGCCTTCGCCGTCGTCGCCATGATCGCCCAGCAGGAACTGGGCATCGACCGGGCCAAGCTGAACGTGAACGGCGGCGCCACCGCCTTGGGCCACCCCATCGGCGCGTCCGGCGCGCGCATTCTCTCCACCCTACTGGCGGCGCTTCAGGCGCGTGGCGGCAAGAAGGGCATGGCGTCGCTGTGCATCGGCGGCGGAGAAGCCGTCGCCATGGCGGTCGAACTGGCCTGATCGCCTCGACATCGCGATCAAGAAAAAGGGCCCCGGGAGCGATCCCGGGGCCCTTCGTCTTTCGGTTTCGACCGGCCTTACAGGGCCGAGTCGAGCACGCCCTTCATCCAGCGCGGATGCTCCAGCACCCGGCCGCAACCGATGGCGACGCACGACAGCGGATCGTCGGCCACCGTCACCGGCAGGCCGGTATGGTCGCGGATCTCGGCGTCCAGGCCGCGCAGCAGGGCGCCGCCGCCCGTCAGCATGATGCCCTTGTCCGCGATGTCGGCCGCCAGTTCCGGGGGCGTAGCCTCCAGCGCGACCTTCACGGCCTCGACGATCTGGCTGACCGGTTCAGCCAGCGCTTCCGCCGCCTGACGCTCGGACATGCGGACCTCGCGGGGCACGCCCTGCATCAGGTCGCGGCCCTTGACCTCGATCGACAGGCCTTCGCCGTCGGCCGGGATACGGGCGGTGCCGATGTCTTTCTTGATGCGTTCGGCGGTGGTTTCGCCGATCAGCAGGTTATGGTTGCGACGCATGTAGCTGATGAT
>NZ_SDZL01000110.1 GCF_004210735.1 Brevundimonas sp. | reverse complement strand
CATGACGCGACGCCTCTCCCTCCCCGCCCCGGGGAGGGTGGTCGGAGCGAAGCGGAGACCGGGTGGGGAGGGCAAGGCGATGCTGGGCGCCGCGCTCTGTGTCCGCCCCCTCCACCACTAAGTGGTTCCCCTCCCCCGTGAACGGGGGAGGATTGAGGGGTGTGGATGCTCAGCCTGGCCGCCCCCACCCGGCTTCGCCTGCGGCTCAGCCACCCTCCCCGGGACGGGGAGGGAGAGGGTTGCGCATCTCTGTCAGACAAGTTTGCATTATAAACCAGTCTGTGAGATACGATCTCCATAGAAAAGGGAGGAGGCCGTCATGTCGGCTGTAGAGATCGATCGCGGGGACCGGCTGCACGGGCTGGATGCGCTGAGGGGCGGGGCGCTGTTGCTGGGCGTCGTGCTGCACGCCAGCATGTCCTATCTGCCGGTGACGGTATGGATCGTGCCGGACGAACAGACCTCGCCCGTGGCGGGGGCGTTGTTCTTCGCCATCCACCTGTTCCGGATGACGACCTTCTTCCTGATCGCGGGGCTGTTCGGGCACATGCTGTTGCAGCGGCGCGGATGGTGGGGGTTCGCGAAGGACCGGCTGAGCCGGATCGCCGGGCCGCTGGCGGCCTTCTGGGGGGTGGTGCTTGGGGCCATCATCGCGGTGCTGTTGTGGAAGGTGGCGCACGACAACGGCGGCAGCCTGCCGACCGATGGGCCGCCCCCGCCGCCGCTGACGGTCGCGACCTTTCCCTGGACCCATCTGTGGTTCCTGTGGCTGCTGCTGATCTTCTACGCCGTCATGCTGATGGTCCGGGCCGTGCTGGCCTGGGATCGCAAGGGCGTGGTCGGACGGCTGGCCGATAAGCTGGCGGGGCTGCTGATCGGGCCGTGGACGCCGGCGCTGCTGGCCGCGCCGCTGGCGGTGGCGTTCTGGTCCATGCCGCAGTGGTACGCCTTCTTCGGCATTCCGACGCCGGACACCGGAGTGATCCCGAACCCCGTCGCCCTGCTGGCGTTCGGCATGGCGTTCGCGGTCGGGGTGCTGCTGGATCGCCGGAGCGACCTGCTGGTCCGGATCGAGCAGTCGTGGGCGCCGATGCTGGGCGCAGCGCTGCTGAGCGGCGCGGCGGCCTTTTACCTGACCGGCGGCTGGGCGCCGAAGCTGGAGCCGATGGCGGACGGATCGATGAAGGGCGTCGCCGCCTGGACCTGTGCGCTGGCCATCTATGCCTCCACCTTCGCCGTGATCGGGCTGGCGCTGCGGTTCGCATCAGGGCGCAGCGCGGTCCGTCGCTATCTCGCGGACTCGTCGTACTGGGTCTACGTCGTGCATCTGCCGCTGGTGATGGTCGGGCAGATGCTGGTGCTGGACCTGCCCTGGCCGTGGTTCGCCAAGCTGGGCGCCGTGGCCGGCGGGGTGCTGGCGGTGTCGCTGGTGAGCTATGAGCTGCTGGTGCGTCACACGTTCATCGGCAAATGGCTGAATGGCCGCCGCGTGCCGTGGCGCAGGCCGGAGCCGCCGCCCGTGCTGGCGCCCGCCGAATAGCTTGCCAACCCCGACCGGCTCGTCCACCCCATGGGCAGAGCCGGTCGCCCGTCAGGGATTCGTCCAGAGGAACCCGCCAATGTCCGACACGTCCCGTTCGCCCGAGGCCGATCTGGCCTTCCTGCGCTCCATCGTCGAAGGCGGGGGCAAGGGCCATATGACCATGGGGGTCGCCTATCTGGCGGGTGGTTTGCTGTATGGCGGACAGTGCCTGTTCCACATCGGCCAGATCATGGGCTGGGTGCGGTGGCCGGACCTGGCCAACCTGGCCTTTGTCATCGCCATCACGGTGGCGATGGTGCTGATCCTGATCTGGGCGACGATTCAGGATCGCAAGATCGACAAGGCCGGGCCCGTCGTCACCCGCACCTTGAACGCGGCCTTCAGCGCCACCGGCATGGCCAATCTGGCGGTGATCCTGATCTTCGGCGTCGGCGCGGCGCGGGATCAGGATTTTGCGATCTGGCTGTATTATCCGGCGGTCGTGTTCGCGCTGCAGTCGGCGGCGTGGTTCGTGGCGTTCAGCCTGAAGAAGAAGGCGTGGATGCTGGCCACCGGTGTCGGCGGCTGGCTGACGGCGGTCGCGCTGGGCCTGCTGGTGCGCCAGCCCGAGGCTTATCTGGGCGTCTGCACGGCGGCGCTGTTCCTGCTGTTCGCCCTGCCGGGCTGGATCATGGTGCGCGACGCGCGCCGGCTGCGGACGGCCGCCTGATCCGTCATGAGCCTGAGCACCCTGGGACAGATCGACGAGGTGATCCACGGCCGCATGCGGCTGGGGATCATGGTCTATCTGGCCGACGCCGAAAGCGCCGACTTCACTGAGCTGAAGACCGTGCTGGAGGCGACCCAGGGCAATCTGTCGGTGCATCTGAAGAAGCTGGAGGAGGCGGGCTATGTCGCCATCGCCAAGAGCTTCGTCAACAACAAGCCGCTGACCCGCGCCTCGATCACGCCCGAGGGCCGCAAGGCCTTCGCCGCCTATCTGGAGGCGTTGGGCGGGTTGATCGGCAAGGCGGGGTGAACCCCATATCCTCCCCTGCGCAGCGGGGGAGGGGGACCGCGGAGCCCAAAGGGCGACGGGGTGGTGG
>NZ_SDZL01000018.1 GCF_004210735.1 Brevundimonas sp. | reverse complement strand
TTATTGACCCCGGCGGGATACGGCCGTCGGCAGGGGGCGGGGCGGGGCTTGCAGGGCGGCGACCAGCCGGACGGTCTCGGCCGGGTCCAGCAGCGGGCCGGACGATTTGGCGACGATCTTGCCCATGGCGTCGACGGCGAAGCTTTCGGGCACGCCCGAAACGCCCAGATCCAGCCCGGCGCGCCCCTCGCGGTCCACCAGAACCATGGTGAAGGGGTCGCCCAGTTCGTCGAGGAAGGCGCGGGTGGCCACCGGCTCGTCCTTGTAGGCGATGCCGACGACGGCGACGCCCTGGGCCTGAAGCGCCAGCAGCTGCGGATGCTCCAGCCGGCATGGCGCGCACCATGAGGCAAAGACGTTGACGATCATCGGCTTGCCCACGCCTGCCGTCTTGAGGTCGAGCATGCGGTTGGAGGCGGCGTCGCCCTCCAGCATCGGCAGGACGGTCTGGGGGATCGGCTGGCCGACGCGGGCGTCAGGCTTGAAGGCTGGGTCACGCTTCAGCGACCAGCCGACGAACAGCACGGCCAGCGCCGCCACCACCACCAGAGGGATCAGGGCGAACCAGCGGTTCATTCCGACGCGTCCGTGCGAGCGGCCTCAAGCCGGGCCAGCTCACGCTTCCAGCGGGCCGAGACGACGGCGGCGCGGACGGCCAGTGCGGCCAGCGCCAGCAGGCTGAGGCCCCAGGCGGGCCACACGAAGGCGGCGTAGGGGCTCATGTCGAGGTCGAACACGCTCAGGCCTCCAGCGCCAGACGGGCGTGCAGGGCCAGCGCGCGGCGACGCCGCACCTCGGCCCGGATCATGGTCACCCAGACCGCCCCGAACAGAACGCCATAGGCGGCCATCATGGTCAGCAGGGCGGGCAGATAGGCGGGGTCCACACTGGTTCCGCCCGAACGGATCAGCGAGGCTGGCTGATGCAGGGTGTTCCACCAGTCGACGGAGTATTTGACGATCGGCACATTGATCAGGCCGACCAGCGCCAGCACGGCGGCGGCGCGTCCGGCCTTCTGCTCGTCGTCGATCGCTGAGCGCAGGGCCATGTAGCCGACATAGAACAGGAACAGCACCAGCACGCTGGTCATGCGGGCGTCCCACTGCCACCACGTCCCCCACATCGGCTGGCCCCACAGGGCGCCGGTGACCAGGGCAAGGCCGGTGAAGGTCGCGCCCGGCAGGGCGGCGGCGCGGGCGGCGGCGTCGGCCAGCGGATGGCGGAACACCAGGGCGAACAGGCTGGCGACGCCCAGCGCCACATAGACCATCAGCCCCATCGAGGCGGCGGGCACATGCACGAACATGATCCGCACCGTGTCGCCTTGCTGATAATCCTCGGGCGCGGTGAAGCTGAACCAGATCCCCGCCAGCAGCAGCCCCGCCCCGACCACCCACAGCACGGGCGTCAGCAGCCGGGTGAAGCGCATGAAGCGATCAGGATTGGCGAGGCCGAACATGCTGAGCGCCTTACGCGGCGCAGGCGCGACGGGCAAGCGGCGGCGGGGTCGCGGGGCGGGGCGTCGGCGGGATGACATATTCGTAAGTGGCGTTGCATCAAGCGCGCGGGCAGGAAGGCGTGACCACCCAGAGGTTGCATCCATGTCGCGCTTTACGTCTTCGCTCGCCGCCCTTGCCCTGCTCTGCGCGTCAGGGGCTGTCGCTCAGGAAGCCGGGACACCAGAGCCGCCGGCGCCCGATGACTGGGGCCAGGCTCTGCGAGACGACGCCCGGGCCTTTCACGACCTGATCGCCGAATCCCATCCGGGGCCCGTGGACACCGAGAATCCGGAGTTTGTGTCGTTGCTGGAAGGGGGCCTGAAGACGGCGCTGGAGCGGGCCCGCACAGCCGACAGCTATCAACACTGGTACTATGCTCTCAGCGAGTATCAGGCGTCGTTCAATGATGGGCACCTCAACCTCCACGACTTTGCAAAGATGGGCCATGTTCTGCCGCGACGCTGGCCAGGCTTCATCACCGGCCTGCAGATAGACCCGAACGGCGCCGAGCAGCACGCGGTCTTACTGAGCCGCGAGCCCGATGGTCCGCCTGAAGGGGCCGTCCTGATCGAATGCGATGGCCGGTCGGCTGACGTGCTGGCGGCCGATGTTGTCGGCCGGGCTGCGGGACGTTGGAACCTGCGGTCGCGGCGAGTGAATTTCGCCGGCGCGCTGTTTCTCGATTGGGGCAACCCCTATGCGGCGCGGCCCCAGACTTGCGTATTCGATGTCGAGGGCCGCCCCACGACTTACCGACTGTCCTGGCGCGACGTTTCACTGGAGACGCAACAGGAGGGACTTGCAGCAGGTCGCACAACGCGATTCACCGCTCCGATCGAGATGCGCGAATGGACGGGGGGCGCGTGGATCTCGCTGGGCGGCTTTGATGGAAACCCGACCGGGGTCGATGGTGTGCGGCTGGTCCCGCTACAGGCGGAGGTCGAGGCCAACGCGGCGAAGCTTCGCGCCACGCCGCGAGTGGTTTTCGACCTGAGGGGCAACAACGGCGGTTCATCCGCCTGGATCAACGCCATGGCGAGAACTCTGTGGGGCGACAGCTGGGTCGATGCGCGGGCTCCCCGCTCCGAAGGCGTGGACTGGCGAACATCCATCGCAAATCAGGAAACGATCGAAGGCTACAAGGCGCGCTTCGCCCAACAGCCAGAGATGCTGGACTGGGCGAACGCCATCACTGACGGTTTGCAACAGGCGCGGGCGGAAGGGCGCGAGTTGTGGCGTCAGGCCAGTGAAGATCAAACAGCGCCGGACGCCAATCCGACCACGGACATGACCGCGCGGGTTTTCGTCCTGACCGACTTCGGCTGCGCTTCGGCCTGTCTGGATGCGGTTGATCTGTTGAAGGCGCTGGGGGCCGTCCACGTGGGCCAGGAGACGTCGGCGGACACTCTATACATGGAGGTCCGGGGGCGCCGACTGCCCAGCGGCCGCGCCACGGCGGTCGTGCCCATGAAGGTCTATCGCGGTCGGACGCGAGGTTCGAACGAACCGGCGGTTCCTGCTCATCTCTGGACCGGCGCCCTGTCGGACACGGCGGGCCTGGAACGCTGGATCGCCGCGCTTTAGGCGTAGCCTAGCTCTGGGCGTTGCGGATGGCGGCGGCGGCGGCGAAGGGGGTGATGACGGCGGCGAACAGCACATAGGCCGCCAGCAGCGCCAGCGCCGGCAAGGGCGACAGGCCGTCAGCGGCGCGGTCCAGCGCCCCGGCGCCGAAGATCACCGGCGGGATGAACAGCGGCAGCACCACGACCGCGATCAGCAGGCCGCCGCGCCGCGCGCCCAGCGCCAGCGCCGCGCCCAGAGCCCCGGTGAAGGCGAAGCCCAGGCCGCCCAGCAGGGCCGCCAGCGCCGTCAGCGGCGCCAGATGCGGCGGCTGGCCCAGCGCCAGCGCCGCCAGCGGGGCGGCGACCGCCAGCGGCAGGCCGGTGGCCAGCCACTGGGCCTTGGCCTTGGCGATGACCACCAGCTCCAGCGGGACCGGGCCGATGGCCAGCAGGTCCAGCGTCCCGTCCTCGAAATCCCGCTCGAACATCCGCTCCAGCGACAGCAGCGACGCGAGGGCCAGCGCCAGCCAGCTGGCGCCTGAGGCGGCGGGGGCCAGGACGCGCGGGTCCGAGCCGGCCGCCAGCGGCAGGATGGCGGTCAGGCACAGCATGAAGCCGCAGGCCAGCAGCGGACCGCCGCCCCCGCCCCAGCTGAGCGCCAGCTCGCGCCGCCACAGGATCAGCAGCGCCCTCATGCAAAGGCTCCCAGGTCCAGGGGGCGGGCCGGGATCGGCAGCGGATCGTGCACGGCGGCCAGGATCAGGCCGCCGCCGTCCAGATGCGCCTGCATCAGGGCGCCCACCGCCTGGCGCCAGCGCGCGTCCAGCGGGGCGAAGGGCTCGTCCAGCAGCCACAACGGGCGCGGCGCGGCGACCAGCCGGGCCAGGGCCAGGCGGCGACGCTGCCCGGCCGACAGCTTGCGCACCTCGAGGTCCAGCAGGGGGGCCAGTTTCAGGATGGCGACGGCGCGGTCCACGGCGGCGCGGTCGGCCCCCAGCCAGCGCGCCTGAAAGCCCAGTTCGTCGCCGGCCAGCCGCTGGCCCTTCAGCCCGTCCAGATGACCCAGCAGATGCAGGCCGGTCGCCCGCGCCTCACGCGGGTCCAGCAAGCGATCGGCGGCGTGGAAGGCGATCACGCCCGCCTCTGGCCGGATGAAGCCCGCCACGGCCCGCAACAGGCTGGTCTTTCCGGCGCCATTGGCCCCGGTCAGGGCCACGGCCTGACCCGCCGAAAGGCCCAGCGACAGGGCCGTGAACAGCTGTCGCTCGCCCCGCGCCAGCGACAGGCCGTCGATGTTCAGATCGGTCAGCATGAGGGCGCTGATTTGCGAACCCTTCTCAATGTCCACGACGCGGGTGTGGATACATGGACGATGCCCGCGACCGGGGCTATATGCGCGGTCGCCGCAGCAGGCTTTCGCCGCGCGCGCCGGAGACCTGTGAGCCCCGGCGTCCAGCGCGCGAAGGCGCAACCGAATTGTCGGGCGGCGTTAGTCAGAGGACCACTCTCCATGCCGTCGATTGACAGCCTCAAGACCCGCCAGGACCTTTCCGTCGGGCGCAAGAAATACGCCTATTACAGCCTTCCCGCCGCCGAGGAAGCCGGTCTGGCAGGGATTTCCCGCCTGCCGCGGTCCATGAAGGTGCTGCTGGAGAACCTGCTGCGCAACGAGGACGGCGTCTCGGTCACCGAGGACGACCTGAAGGCCGTCGCCGCCTGGATCGAGAACAAGGGCGCCGTCGAGCACGAGATCGCCTTCCGTCCGGCCCGCGTGCTGATGCAGGACTTCACCGGCGTTCCCGCCGTGGTCGACCTGGCCGCGATGCGCGACGCCATGGCCAAGCTGGGCGCCGACGCGGCCAAGATCAATCCGCTGGTCCCCGTCGATCTGGTTATCGACCACTCGGTCATGGTCGATCACTTCGGCACCGGCAAGGCGTTCGGCCAGAACGTCGAGCGCGAGTACGAGCGCAACATCGAGCGCTACAACTTCCTGCGCTGGGGGTCGTCGACCTTCAACAATTTCCGCGTCGTGCCCCCCGGCACCGGCATCTGCCACCAGGTCAACCTTGAGAACCTGGCCCAAACCGTCTGGACCCTGGACGAAGGCAAGAAGACCGTCGCCTATCCCGACACCGTCGTGGGCACCGACAGCCACACCACCATGATCAACGGCCTGGCCGTGCTGGGCTGGGGCGTCGGCGGCATCGAGGCCGAGGCGGCCATGCTGGGCCAGCCGATCCCGATGCTGATCCCGGAAGTCATCGGCTTCAAGCTGACCGGCAAGCTGCCGGAAGGCGCGACCGCGACCGATCTGGTGCTGACCGTCACCCAGATGCTGCGCAAGAAGGGCGTGGTCGGCAAATTCGTGGAGTTCTTCGGCGACGCCATCGCCGGAATGACCATCGAGGACCAGGCCACCATCGCCAACATGGCCCCGGAATACGGCGCCACCTGCGGCTTCTTCCCGGTCAGCCGCGCCACGATCGACTATCTGACCGCCACGGGTCGCGACAAGGCGCGCGTCGCCCTGGTCGAAGCCTATGCCAAGGCGCAGGGGCTGTGGATCGACGAGACCTCGGAAGAGCCGGTCTTCACCGACGTGCTGGAACTGGACATCGCGACCGTCGTGCCGTCGCTGGCCGGTCCCAAGCGTCCGCAGGACCGGGTCGAGCTGACCACCGCCGCGCCGGCGTTCGAAACCGCCCTGACCGACGTCTTCAGCCGCCCGACCGACGCCCCGCGCGCCGCCATCGAGGGCCAGAAGTTCGACCTGGGCGACGGCGACGTGGTGATCGCCGCCATCACCAGCTGCACCAACACCTCCAACCCGTCGGTCCTGATCGCCGCCGGTCTGGTGGCGCGCAAGGCCAATGCGCTGGGTCTGAAGGCCAAGCCGTGGGTCAAGACCTCGCTGGCCCCCGGCTCGCAGGTGGTCACCGACTATCTGACCGACGCCGGCCTGCAAAAGGACCTGGACGCGCTGGGCTTCAACCTGGTCGGCTATGGCTGCACCACCTGCATCGGCAACTCGGGCCCGCTGGACCCGGCGATCTCGAAGACGATCAACGACAACGCCCTGGTCGCGACCAGCGTGCTGTCGGGCAACCGCAACTTTGAAGGCCGCGTGAACCCGGACGTGCAGGCCAACTATCTGGCCTCGCCGCCGCTGGTCGTGGCCTATGCGATCGCCGGCTCGATGCGGATCGACATCACCAGGGATCCGATCGGCAAGGACAAGAAGGGCAAGGACGTCTTCCTGAAGGACATCTGGCCGACCTCGGAAGAGATCGCCACGATCCAGAAGAAGTCGGTCACCCCGGCCATGTTCGCCAAGCGCTACAAGGACGTCTTCAAGGGCGACAAGCACTGGCAGGCGATCAAGGTCACCGGCGGTCAGACCTATGAGTGGGACGACAACTCGACCTATGTGCAGAACCCGCCGTATTTCGAGGGTCTGTCGATGGAGCCGTCGGCCGTCACCGACATCGTCGAGGCGCGCATCCTGGGCATCTTCGGCGACTCGATCACCACCGACCACATCAGCCCGGCTGGTTCGATCAAGAAGGCGTCGCCCGCCGGCGTCTATCTGACCAACCACGGCGTCGACGCGCTGGACTTCAACAGCTACGGCGCGCGCCGCGGCAACCACGAAGTCATGATGCGCGGCACCTTCGCCAACATCCGTATCCGCAACAAGATCACGCCGGACATCGAAGGCGGCGTGACGCGTCACTTCCCCTCGACCGAGACCATGTCGATCTATGACGCGGCCATGCGGTACCAGTCGGAAGGTCGCCCGCTGGTCGTCTTCGCCGGCAAGGAATACGGCACCGGCTCGTCGCGCGATTGGGCGGCCAAGGGCACGCGCCTGCTGGGCGTTCGCGCCGTCATCGCCGAAAGCTATGAGCGGATCCACCGCTCGAACCTGGTCGGGATGGGCGTGGTGCCGCTGCAGTTCAAGATGGACGGCTGGCTGAAGCTGGGCCTGACGGGCGAAGAGATCGTCACCATCCGCGGCCTGTCGGACGTGAACATCGGCAAGCTGAAGCCGCGTCAGGACCTGTGGGTCGAGCTGTTCCGTCCGTCGGACGGCAAGATGGCCCGCTTCCCGGTCCGTTGCCGCATCGATAACCAGACCGAGCTGGAGTATTTCAAGGCCGGCGGCGTCATGCCCTACGTGCTGCGGAACCTGGCCGGCGGTTCGGCGGCCTGATCGCCGATCAGACGTAAGATATGGGGAAGGCCGGGGCGACGCCCCGGCCTTTTTCGTTGTGGGCGACGCCGCTAGCCCCGCGTGGTGTTGAAGATCGGATGACCGCGCGGGTTCTGGCCAAAGGCTTCCATGCACAGGGCGCGGCCGAATTCCTCGGCCATGGCGTCCAGCCGGTCGCCCAGGATGCGGGTCAGCAGTCCGCCGGAGTTGGTGCCCGCCTCGATCCGGTAGCGGGCGACGATCCGGTCGCCCTGGGCGGGATCCGTCAGTTCGACGACGCCGCCGACCACGTCATAACCCTTGCCATCGACCAGGGAGCGCAGGCGGTCATCGTAGACCAGATTGTCCACCAGAATGACCGCATTCAGAGGGCGGGATCCGGTCGCGCAGCGCTTCAACTCCTGCCTGACCTCGAACTCGAAATCGGTTCTGAAATCATAGTCGGCCTCCTGACTTTTTTCGTCATAGGTGAAGGTCTCGCCCGGTTCGGGGGTCAGGTTACGGCTCTGGGCGTACCGGTCTCGGACGCGCGGCGCGGCCTCGACGTGGATGGCGCCGATGCGGAACTGGTCCGCTTCGGCCGGGGGCAGGGCGAAAGGTTGGCCGCCCTGAACACGCGGCGTCGGCGTCATGGCGCACCCCGTCAGAGCAAGCGAGGCGACCAGGGTCGCCAGCTGGATGGATCGCATTGTAAAAACCCCGTTCCCCGATATGTGACGACAATCGGGCGGACGCGCTGAACACGGAATGAACGAGGCGACGCCCTCGGTCAGCCGCCCTCGGGCTGGATCATCAGGGCCTCGGCCAGCAGGCGGGCCTCGCGGGCGCGGCTGGAGCCGGTGCGCCAGGCGACGACGATCTCACGCCGGGGAGCGTCGGCCGAGATGGGGCGGATCACGACGCCGGGGTTGTCGGCCAGACCGGCGCGCACCGCCATCTGCGGCAGGAAGCTGACCCCCAGGCCGGACGAGACCATCTGCACCAGGGTGTGCAGGCTGGTGGCGGCGAAGACGTCCTCACCGCGCGGGGCCTCGACCTTGATGGCGGCCAGGGCCTGATCGCGCAGGCAGTGGCCGTCCTCCAGCAGGATCAGGTCGTCGGCCTTGAGCATCCCCTCGGGTATGGGCCCCAGACCCGCCAGCGGATGGCCGACCGGGGCGGCGGCCAGGATTTCGTCGTCGCCGATGCGGGCGTGGTCGATGCCCGGCGCCTCATAGGGCAGGGCGATGACGGCGGCGTCCAGCTGACCCGCCTTGAGCCCTGCGATCAGGCGCGGCGTCAGGTCCTCGCGGATGAACAGGCGCAGGGCGGGATAGGCCTCTCTCAGGCCGGGCAGGGCCGCAGGCAGCAGGAAGGGGGCGACGGTCGGGATGATGCCCAGGCGGAACCGGCCCGACAGCGGCTTGCCCGCGTTGCGGGCGGCCTCGACCAGATCCTCGGTGCGGGCCAGCACGTCCTCGGCGCGCTTGACGGCCTCGGCGCCGACGGCGGTCAGCTGGACCGCGCCGCGCGTGCGCTCGACGACCGGGGCGCCCAGAATCTTCTCCAGTTCCTGAACCCCGGCCGACAGGGCCGGCTGGCTGACGTGGGCGGCCTCGGCCGCGCGACTGAACGAGGCGTGCTCGGCCAGCAGCTTCAGGTAATGGAGTTGGCGCAGGGTGGGGAGCATGCGCCGGACATAGGCGTTTCCTATGGTTGAGGCAAAGTCCATCAGCGCGATCCATCCTTCCTTCTCCCCTTGCGGGAGAAGGGATTTCGGTCAGGCCGCCGATCGCTGGGCGCGCAGGCGGGCGCGGGGCAGGTCGTAGCGGTCGTTCTCCATCACCTGGACCCAGGCCCTGACGAAGTCGCGCACGAATTTCTCGCCCGCGTCGGCCGAGGCGTAGACCTCGGCCAGGGCGCGCAGCTGGGCGTTGGAGCCGAACACGAGGTCGGTGCGGGTCGCGGTCCAGCGCCGTTCGTGCGTTTCGCGGTCCGCGCCGACGAAGGTCTCGTCACCGTCGCCGTCGACCTGTTTCCAGCCGGTCTTCATGTCCAGCAGATTGACGAAGAAGTCGTTGGTCAGCTGACCGGGCCGGTCGGTCAGGACGCCGTTGGCCGAGGCGCCGTGATTGACCCCCAGCACCCGCAGGCCGCCGACCAGCACGGCCATCTGCGGGGCGGTCAGGTTCAGCAGTTGCGCCCGGTCGACCAGCAGTTCCTCGGTCGGGACATTGAAGCGCACCTGCAGATAGTTGCGGAAGCCGTCCGCCTTGGGCTCCAGCACCTTGAAGCCGTCGATGTCAGTCTGGTCCTGGGTGGCGTCGGTGCGGCCGGGGGTGAAGGGGACCTCGATCGCGTATCCGGCCGCCTTCGCCGCCTGTTCGATCCCGACGGAGCCGCCCAGCACGATCAGGTCTGCGATGGAGACTGTTTCGCCATGATCCTCTGCCGCCACGCCGTCGGAGGTCATATGGCGCACTCCTTGGCCGAAATCGTGGGCGATGCGCTCGTAGACAGCGAGGACCTTGGCGAGCTTCTCAGGCTCGTTGACGTCCCAGTCCTTCTGCGGGGCCAGGCGGATGCGGGCACCGTTGGCGCCGCCCCGGTGGTCAGAGCCGCGCCAGGTGGCGGCGGAGGCCCAGGCCGTGCGGACCAGATCGGCGACCGACAGGCCGGATTCCGCGATCCTGGCCTTTAGTTCGCGCACATGATCATTGTCGAGCGCGGGCCCGGTCGGGGCGGGAATCGGGTCCTGCCAGATCAGGTCTTCCTGCGGGACTTCGGGGCCCAGGTAGCGGATGCGCGGACCCATGTCGCGGTGACACAGCTTGAACCAGGCGCGGGCGAAGGCGTCGCCGAAATAGGCCGGGTCGGCGCGGAAGCGCTCCATGATCGGGCGATAGATCGGGTCGACCTTGAAGGCCATGTCGGCCGTGGTCATCATCGTCGGCACGCGCTTGCCCGGCGTATGGGCGGCGGGGGCCAGGGTTTCCGGCGGATCGCCGACGGGATGCCATTGCTTGGCGCCGGCCGGGCTGCGGACCAGTTCGTATTCGTGGTCCAGCAGCATGTCGAAATAGGTCATGTCCCAAGTGATCGGCGTGGGGGTCCAGGCGCCCTCGATCCCCGAGGTGATCGTATGGTCGCCCATGCCGCTCTCGTGGCCCGAGATCCAGCCCAGGCCCTGCTGGGCGATGTCGGCGCCCTCGGGGCTGATGCCGACCTTGGAGGCGTCGCCGGCGCCGTGCGCCTTGCCGAAGGTGTGGCCGCCGGCGGTCAGGGCGGCGGTCTCTTCGTCGTTCATGCCCATGCGGGCGAAGGTCTCGCGGATGTCGCGGGCGGACTGCAGCGCCTCGGGCACGCCGCCGGGCCCTTCGGGGTTGACGTAGATCAGGCCCATCTGGATGGCGGCCAGCGGCTCTTCCAGCACCATGTCCTTGTCAGGCTGGATGCGGGTCTGGTTGGCCTCGTCGCCGACCCAGTTCTCTTCCGTGCCCCAATAGACGTCCTTCTCCGGCTCCCAGACATCGGCGCGGCCGCCGCCGAAGCCGAACACCGGCCCGCCCATGCTCTCGATGGCGACGTTGCCGGCCAGGATCATAAGGTCGGCCCAGGACAGCTTCGCCCCGTATTTCTGCTTGATCGGCCACAGCAGGCGACGCGCCTTGTCCAGATTGCCGTTGTCCGGCCAGGAGTTCAGCGGGGCGAACCGCTGCTGGCCGGCGCCGGCGCCGCCACGCCCGTCGCCGGTGCGATAGGTGCCGGCCGAGTGCCAGGCCATGCGGATGAAGAAGGGGCCATAGTGGCCATAGTCCGCCGGCCACCACGGCTGGCTGTCGGTCATCAGGGCGGTCAGGTCACGCTTGAGGGCGGCGTAGTCCACTGACTGGAACGCCTGGGCATAGTCGAAGTCGTCGCCCATCGGGTCGCCGGTGCGGCCCTGCTGATGCAGGATGTCCACCGCCAGATTGTTGGGCCACCAGTCGCGATTGGTCCGTCCCAGCAGCGAGCGCAGGGCCGCAGGCTCCTTCTTCGGGTCGCTGAGGGGGCTGGGGCCGCCGGCTTGTCCGTCCATGACTGTCCTCCTGATTATGCTTTCAGGAGGCAGCCTAGGATTCTATTGATGCAGAGGTAAAATCGATAAACCTGTTAGCCTGAAGTGCTAAAATCTATAACGCATGCGCAATGTGAATTGTGCGGCGCGATAGGAAAAATTTATTCGCAACTGCGAAATCATCGATTTGACTTCACGGTTCGCAGGGGCCATCTGAGCCCCATCGGCGACGCCCTCCCCGCGTCGTCGCTCGTCATTCCCTATCTCAAGATGGAGCACCCGCATGCTGGGCGTCGGTCAAAAACTGCCTGAATTCAAGATCACTGGCGTGAAGCCGGGCTTCAACGACCACGAAGAAAACGGCGTCTCGGCGTTCGAAACGCTGACCCAGGACTCGTTCGACGGCAAGTGGAAGGTCATCTTCTTCTACCCCAAGGATTTCACCTTCGTCTGCCCGACCGAGATCGCCGCCTTCGCCAAGCTGGGCAAGGATTTCGAGGACCGTGACACCGTCGTTCTGGGCGGTTCGACCGATAACGAATTCGTCAAGCTGGCCTGGCGCCGTGACCACACGGACCTGAACAAGCTGCCGATCTGGCAGTTCGCCGACACCGGCGGCAAGCTGGCCCGCGACCTGGGCATCCTGGACGAGGACAACGGCGTCGCCCTGCGCGCCACCTTCGTCGTGGACCCGCACAACGTCGTGCAGCACGTCTATGTCACCAACCTGAACGTCGGCCGTTCGCCGGAAGACACCCTGCGCGTCGTCGACGCGCTGCAGACCGACGAACTGTGCGCCTGCAACCGCCCGGTGGGCGGCGAGACGCTCGCGGCGTAAAGGCGGCGGATCGAGGTGTGGAGGGCGGTGGCGTCTGTGTCGCCGCCTTTCCACCGCTCGCTTCATTTTTTGGGCGCTATGCTCGGCTCGCGGCTTGAGCGCGATCGCGCCAAATCTCAGGCCCTGTTGCGGCTCAAGTAGCGGGCGACCGCGTCGCGCGCGGTAGCCGCTTTCCGAAGGAAACCTTCCAAAATGTCCATCGACGCCCTGCGCGAAATCATCCCGGCCTATGGCAAGGACATCTCGCTGAACCTGTCATCGCTGGCCAACGAGACGGTGCTGAACGACCAGCAGAAGTGGGGCTGTTTCCTGGCCTCGGCCCACGCCATCGGCGTGGCGTCGGTGGTGCGGACGATCGAGGCCCAGGCCGCGACGGTCCTGACGCCCGAGGCGCTGAACGCGGCCAAATCGGCCGCCGCCATCATGGGCATGAACAACATCTATTACCGGTCGCTGCACCTGATGAAGAACCAGGAGTACACGACCCTGCCGGCCAAGCTGCGGATGAACGTGATCGCCAATCCGGGCGTGGAGAAGCTGGACTTTGAACTGTGGTCCACCGCCGTCTCGGCCATCAACGGCTGCGGGGCCTGCCTGGACGCCCACGAGGGCGAACTGCGCAAGCACGGCGTGCCGAATGTCCAGATCCAGGCCGCCCTGCGCATCGGCGCCGTGGTCCACGCCGCCAGCCGTATCGTCGCGTCGGAAGATGCGCTGAAGGGCTGATCGGCTCAGACTAAGTTTAAGGGTGGTCCGGTTCGCCGGGCCGCCCTTTTTCGCGCCTGCCGTCAGGCTGCGGCGAAGCTGAGCGGCGCGCCCCAGAACTGGGCCACCAGATCGGACTGGGGGCCGGGACGGCCGGTGGTCAGAAAGTCGCGGCGGGCGTCGGCGCCCAGATCATATTCGGGATGGCGCGCGAAATAGCGGTCCAGCGCATCGGCCACGGCGCGCGGCTGATGGATCACCTCGGTCGTCGGCGGCAGGGCGCGGGCGAAGACGTCGGCGACGATCTCGTAGTGGGTGCAGCCCAGGATCGCCTTGTCCGGATGGCGGCCGATCTTGCGGCGCAGGGCGTCGACATGGTCGTTGACCACCACCGACAGCTCTTCGGACGGGGCGCCCAGTTCGATCAGGCCGGCCAGGCCGGGGCAGGGTTCGGAAAAGACGGCCAGATCCTCGCGGCGCTTGTCGATCTCGATCTCGTACACGCGGCTCATGGCCGTGGCGGCGGTGCAGAAGACACCGGTGATCTCGATCGATTCCTTCTTGTCGCCCAGCCGCTCGCCCTCATAGGTCCAAGGCAGGCCGGTCGCCGCCTCGATGGTCGGGACGATGATGCCCAACACGTTGACGGGGCGACCCAGCCGCTCGCGCTCGCCGGGAATCCAGGCCTGCTGCAGGCGACGCAGGGCGATGGCCGAGGCGGTGTTGCAGGCCAGCACGATGACCGAAGCGCCGGCGTCGAACAGCCGGGCGCAGCCGGCGCGGGTCAGCTCGACGATCTCCTCGCCGCCCAGACCGCCGTAGGGGGCGTTCGCCTGATCGGCCAGATAGATGAAGTCCCGGTCCGGAAAACGGGCCACGAGTTCGCGGTGGACCGTCAGGCCCCCCACGCCGGAGTCGAAAACGCCTATCGCCATGCGGGCGCTTTAGACCCGCCGCGACGTCGCGTCCAACGACATTCCGTCGAGCTTCGGGTGACGGCCGCGCCGGAGCCCTCTAGGGTCGGCGCAACTGTTTAGTGACGGAGACCTTACCCATGCACAGACGTCAGCTTCTTATCGCCGGCGGCGGCCTTTTCGCGCTTTCGGCCTGCGCCTCGACCGGCGGGGCCATGACCGGCGGCGCCTCGGGCGCGGCCGGGTTGGCGGCGGATGCGGCGGTCGCCCGCGCGGTGCTGCCGAAACAGGCGCCGAAGGCCGAGCTGCTGCAGGAATGGACAGGCCCTTATGGCGGCGTGCCCCCGTGGGACAAGGTCACCCCGGCCAAGATCCGCGAGGCCGTGCTGGAAGGCATCGACCTGCGCCGCGCCGAGATCGCGGCCATCGCCGACAACCCCGCCGCCCCGACCTTCGCCAACACCTCGGTCGCGCTGCAGATGGCGGGCGAGCCGCTGGGCCGGGCCATGGCCCTGTTCGGCGTCATGACCTCGAACATCGGTTCCGACGACTATCAGGCCGTGGACCGCGAAGTGTCGCCCCTGCTGTCGCAGGCCGGGGACGAGATCACCTTCAACAGCACGCTGTTCGCGCGCATCAAGACGGTGGCCGACAACGCCGCCGCCATGGGTCTGACGGGTGAACAGACGCGTCTGGTGACCCGTTCACGCGACGCCTACATCCGCAACGGCGCGGCGCTGGACGCCGCTGGCAAGGCCGAGCTGGGCCGCATCAACACCGCCCTGTCCAAGGCCTTCACCGGCTTTGGCCAGAAGGTCGTGGCCGACGAGAACACCTGGACGGTGATCGCGAACGAAGCCGGGGTCGCGGGCCTGCCCGCCTCGAACAAGACCGCCGCCGCCGCTGCTGCGCGCAGCCGCAACGTCCAGGGCTGGGCCATCGTCAACACCCGCTCCAGCGTGGATCCGTTCCTGACCTTCGGCGACGACCGTGCGCTGCGCGAGCAGGTGTGGAAGAAGTTCGTCAATCGCGGCGACAACGGCGACGCCAACGACACCAACGCCACCATCGCCGAGATCGTGAAACTGCGCGACCAGCGGGCCAAACTGCTGGGCTTCGGCAATCACGCCGACTGGCGGATGCAGGACACGATGGCCAAGACCCCGGCTGCCGCGAAAAACCTGATGGAGCGCGTCTGGGCGCCGGCCAAGGCCCGCGTGGCCGAGGAAGTCGCCGACATGCGCGCCATCGCCGGTCACGACATCGAGCCTTGGGACTATCTGTATTACGCCGAGAAGGTCCGGAAGCAGAAATACGATCTGGATGCGAACGAGCTGAAGCCGTATTTCGAACTGAACGCGGTGCGCGCGGGCTCCTTCTACATGGCCGAGCGCCTGTACGGCTTCACCTTCGAGAAGCTGGCGCCCGGGACCGTGCCGGTCTTCCACCCCGACGTCGTGGTCTATGAGGTCAAGGACGCAGGCCGTCCGATCGGCCTGTACTACGCCGACGACTATGCCCGCGCGGGCAAGCGTTCGGGCGCCTGGATGACCACCTATCGGTCGCATTCGACCTATGACGGGCCGAAGAACACCCTGGGCTCGAACAACAACAACTTCATCAAGGCCGAGGGCGGCGAGCCGATCCTGATCTCGCTGGACGACGCCGAGACCCTGTTCCACGAGTTCGGCCACACACTGCACGCCTATGCGTCGACGGTGACCTATCCGGCGCTGGGCGGCACGCCCCGCGATTTCGTGGAGTATCCGTCCCAGGTGCACGAGCACTGGGTGCTGAGCCGTCCCATCCTGGACGGTTATCTGAAGCACGTCGAAACCGGCCAGCCGATGCCGGCCGCCCTGGTCGAGAAGATCCAGCGTTCGGCCACCTTCAATCAAGGCTATGCGACGGTCAGCTATCTGTCGTCGGCCATCGTCGACATGGACCTGCACACCCAGACCACGCCGCCGACCGACATCGACGCCTTCGAGCGCGACAGCCTGGCCCGGATCGGCATGCCGAAAGAGATCGTGATGCGGCACCGCCTGCCGCAGTTCAATCACCTGTTCACGTCGGACGCCTATTCGGCGGGCTACTATTCCTACCTGTGGTCCGAGGTCATGGACGCCGACACCTGGGCCTATTTCGAGGACTCGGGCGACGTGTTCAATCCGGAGATCGGCAAGCGCTACAAGGACATCATCCTGGCGCCCGGCAACACCACGGACCGCGCCGACGCTTACCGCGCCTTCCGCGGCCGCGACCCGGACGTGGCGGCGCTGCTGAAGGTCCGGGGCTTCCCGGTATCCTGAGTGGGCCTAACGCCCGTTGGGCTGCTTGAGGCCCGATAACGATGAGGCCCGGCGGAGCGATCCGCCGGGCCTTTTCATTGGGGTGTCTGACGGCCTGCTTCGTAGGCGCGGCGCTGATCGTCCTGTTCGGCGAGGGAAGGAACACCCACGGCGCGGCGCATGTCGTCGGTCAGCAGGTCGGGAACGTAGGGCGCCTGGGTCACGGGCTCACCGTTGAACGGGATCATGAACTGGGTGCCGTATATTTGCGGGCGGCCCTGATCCATCAGGTAGCGATCCAGGCTGGAAGCGACCATGACGGCGGCCTCGACCTTTCCTCTGGCCAGGGCGACGGTCGCCAGGGCATGGGCCAGCAGAATGTCATCGCCAAAGCCGTGCTGAAACACGACCGAGGCGAACAGATAATCGTCGGCGGTCTTCAGCGCGCCCCGGTCGACCAAGGCGCGCAGCTGCTGTCGTCGCGCGGTGTCGGCAGCCTCACGCAAGGCGTCGTTTGTGACGTCCGCCGCCCCGCGCGCCGCCTGATCGGCCTGGAACAAGGCGAAGACTTCCGGACTGGCGTCATGGTCCTGTGCCGCGGCGGGGGCGGCGACGAGGAGCAGCAGGGCGGCGACCAGGCCGATCGCCCGCCTCACCCGCTGTTCCTCAATCCGGCCGCGACGCCGTTGATGGCCAGCAGGATGCCGTCGCGGACGCGGGGGTCGTCGTCGCCCGCGCGGCGGCGGCGGATCAGCTCGATCTGGACGTGGTTCAGCGGCTCGACATAGGGCATGCGCTGGCGGATCAGCCTGTCCAGCTCCGGCGCGGCGCCCAGCAGAGCGTCCTGTCCGGTAATGGTCAGAACGGCGGTTCGGGTCTTCTCCCACTCGTCCACGATGGCGCCATAGATGCGGTCGGCCAGCGCCTGGTCGGGGACCAGTCCGGCGTAGCGGCGGGCGATGGCCATGTCGGCCTTGGCCATCACCATCTCCATGTTCTGGACCACGGTGCGGAAGAAGGGCCAGGTTTCGGCCATGGCGCGCAGCTCGGCCAGGTCCTCGCCCTGCACCGCCGAGCCGAAGCCGAACCAGCCGGGCAGCATGACCCGTGACTGCGACCAGCTGAATACCCAGGGAATGGCGCGCAGGTCCTCGATCGCGGTCGAGGGGGTGCGGCTGGCGGGGCGCGACCCGATCTTCAGGTCGGCGATCTCGGCGATCGGGGTGGCGGCGCGGAAATAGTCGACGAAGCCGGGCGTCTCATAAACCAGGGCGCGATAGGCGCTCATCGAGGCCTGCGACAGCCGCGCCAGCACATCGGCGTGGGCGGCCAGCGGCGCGGCGTCGGCCTGGGGCCCCAGCGAGGCCAGCAGGGTCCCGCAGGTCAGGGCGTCCAGATTGCGGCGGGCGACCTCGGGCTCGCCATACTTGTTGGCGATGACCTCGCCCTGTTCGGTGACGCGGATGCGGCCCGCCACCGTGCCCGCAGGCTGGCCCAGAACGGCCGAGAAGCTGGATCCGCCGCCGCGCCCGACCGCGCCGCCCCGGCCGTGGAACAGCTGCAGCCGAACGCCTGCCGCGCGGGTGACGTCCAGCAGGGCGCGCGACGCCTCGTGCAACTCCCAGCCTGAGGTCAGGTAGGAGCCGTCCTTGTTGGAGTCGGAATAGCCGATCATCACCTCCTGCACCCCGCGCGCGGTCGCCACGGCGCGGGCCGAGGGTTCGGCCAGCAGGCGCTCCAGCGTGGCGCGGGCGGCGCGCAGGTCGTCGATGGTCTCGAACAGGGGCGCGGCCTGAACCGGACAGGCGGCGGGATCGGCCGGATCATACAGGCCGACCTCCTTGAGCAGCAGATAGACCTCCAGCAGGTCCGACGCCGCATCGGTCTTGGACACGATATGGGTGCGGATGGCGCGGGGCCCAAAGGCGGTCAGGGCCTGCGCCGCCGCCTCAAGGATGGCGCGTTCCTTCAGCGTTTCGGGCGCATAGTCCGCATACGGAGAATACAGCGGCCGGCGGCTGGTCAGCTCGTTCGCCAGAAGGGCCAGACGCGCGTCCTCGTTCAGGGCGGCGTAGTCAGGACAGACGCCCGCGACCTTCAGCAGGTCCGCCACGACGCGTTCGTGCACGTCGGAGTTCTGGCGCAGGTCCAGCGTGGCCATGTGGAAGCCGAACACGTCCGCCGCCGTGATCAGCCGCGCCAGCCGATCGTCGGCGAAGACGGCGCCGTGGGTGCGCACCAGACTGTCGTGCAGCACGGCCAGATTGGCGCGGAAGACGTCGGGCCCGTCATAAGGCGCGGCCGCGAACGGGGCGGGCAGGGGCGCAGAGCCGCCGGTCAGGGCCAGATGGGTCGACGACAGCCGGGCGTAGATCTGGCTGAGGGCGCGGCGATACGGCTCGTCCGCGCGCTGAATCGAGGCGTCGTCCGATGTAGCGGCCAGCGCCGCCAGTTCGGGCGTCACCGTGGTCAGGTCGCCCGACAGGCTCAGCTCTTCGCCCAGCGCATTCACCTCGTCCAGATAGAAGCGCAGCACGGCGCGCGACTGGGTGCGGAAGGCGGCGGCCAGAACGGCGGCGTCGACATTGGGATTGCCGTCACGGTCGCCGCCGACCCAGGTGCCGATGCGCAGGAAGGGCGGCAGGTCGGGCGCGTCCAGCAGGGCCCGCCACTCGGCCAGTTGCGTCGGCGCGACATGCAGGAAGATGCGCTGCAGCCAGTCCGTGACGGTGTTGATCTCGTCCTGCACCACCAGGCCGGTGGCGCGGGTCAGGCGCGTGGCCCACAGGATGACGATCTGGCGACGCAACCCGGCGGTCAGCACGTCCGCCGAGCAGGCCGTCCCCTGACGGTCGCAACCGTCCAGCAGGGCGCCGACGGCGGCGATACGGTCGATCACGCTCTTGCGCCGCACCTCGGACGGGTGGGCGGTCAGCACCGGCGAGATCAGGGCCCCGCCCAGCAGGTCGCGGATCGCCGCCTTGTCCACCCCGGCCCCGGTCAGCCGTTTCAGCGCGCCTTCGGGCGTGTCGGGACGTTCGCCCGCCTCGGCCTGGGCGCGGGCGCGGCGTTTGCCCGCCCGGTCCTCGGCGACGTTGGCCAGCAGCGAGAAGGCGGCGAAGCCGTGGGTCAGGCCGATCGCCTTATCCAGCGACAGGTCCTTGAGCAGCGCCTCCAGCCGTGCGGCGCCGTCCGTCGTCGGCTCGCGGTGATAGGCCACCGAGGCCTGACGCACGGCCTCGATCCGGTCGTACAGGTCCTGACCGCCCTCGTCGCGGATCACCTCGCCCAACAGGGCGCCCAGCAGCCGCACCTCTTCGCGCAGTTGGTCGTCGGCGGCCTGGATCATGGTCATCGTCCTTCAGCGGGGAGGCTGGAAGCGGAACCGTATCAGCGGAATCCGAACCGGCCAGCACCCAGATGAACGCTGAAACCCTTTTTGTGGTCGCGCCGCCGGAGTCGACAATCGGCCCAGGATGGGCCATAAGCCGCCGCTTCCGGCGCAATTGAACCTGCGCCTCCACCATCACGACAGCTTTCCCAGGAAAGAACGAGGATGGCGAGGACCCTCTGCCGACGTGATCGTCGCCAGAGGTCATTCCTCTATGGGGTCCGGTTCAGCGCATGAAAGGGTTTGAATGTTCGAGGCTCTGAACGAGCGGCTGACAGGCGTCTTCGACCGGATCACCGGCCGCGGCGCCCTGTCCGAAAAGGATGTCGAGGAGGCGCTGCGCGAGGTTCGTGTCGCCCTGCTCGAGGCCGACGTCGCCCTGCCGGTGGTCAAGGACTTCATCACCCGCGCCAAGGAAGCTGCGACCGGCGAAGAGGTCATCCGTTCGGTCAAGCCGGCCGATCAGGTGGTCAAGATCGTCTATGACGGCCTGGTCGAAATGCTGGGCGGCGAAGAGCCGACGCCGCTGAACACCAATGCGACGCCGCCGGCTGTGATTCTGATGTCCGGCCTGCAGGGCTCGGGCAAGACGACGACCTCGGCCAAGCTGGCGCTGCGCCTGACCAAGTTCGACCGCAAGAAGGTCATGATGGCCTCGCTGGACACGCGTCGTCCGGCGGCCATGGAGCAGCTGGAGACCCTGGGTCGCCAGATCGAGGTCGCCACCCTGCCCATCGTCAAGGGCGAAAGCGCGGTCGAGATCACCCGCCGCGCCCTGACGGCGGCCAAGCTGCAGGGCTTCGACGTCCTGATCCTGGACACCGCCGGCCGCACCACGCTGGATGAAGCGATGATGGCCGAGGCGGCCCAGGTCGCCGACATCGCCAAACCGGTCGAGACCCTGCTGGTCGCCGACAGCCTGACCGGTCAGGACGCGGTGCGCACCGCCCGCGCCTTCCACGAACGCCTGCCGCTGACCGGCCTGATCCTGACCCGCGCCGATGGCGACGGGCGCGGCGGCGCCATGCTGTCGATGCGGGCGGTCACCGGCCTGCCGATCAAATATCTGGGCGCGGGCGAAAAGGTCGATGAGCTGGACGTCTTTGACGCCCGCCGCGTCGCCGGTCGCATCCTGGGTCAGGGGGACATCGTCGCCCTGGTCGAAAAGGCCGCGGGCGAGCTGGACCAGGCCAAGGCCGAGAAGATGGCCCGCAAGCTGGCCAAGGGCCAGTTCGACCTGGACGACCTGGCCGGTCAGCTGCAGCAGATGCAGCGGATGGGCGGCCTGCAAGGCATCATGGGCATGCTGCCCGGCGTGGCCAAGCTGAAGGCCCAGATGGCCGACAGCAACGTCACCGACAAGATGGTCGGCCGCCAGCTGGCCATCATCAGCTCGATGACCAAGGCCGAGCGCAAGAAGCCCGACGTCCTGAACGCCAGCCGCAAGAAGCGCGTCGCCGCCGGCGCCGGCGTCGAGGTCCAGGAGATCAACCGCTTGCTGAAACAGCACCGGCAGATGGCCGACATGGTCAAGTCGATGTCCAAGGGCGGCGGCAAGAACCTGCAGAAGATGGCGGCCATGATGGGCGGCATGCCCGGAATGGGTGGAGGCGGTCCGGACATGGCCCGCCTGAAGGCCTTGGGCGGCGGCAAGATGGCCGAACCCAGCGCCGATGAGATGAAAGCCCTTCAGGACCGGTTGTCCGGCCTGGGCGGCGGACAACTGCCGGGGGGGCTTCCGGGCCTGCCGGGCTTCCCCAAGAAGAACTGATTTCGATTTTCCAGAAAGAGACTGAAAATGCTGAAGATTCGTCTGGCCCGCGGTGGCGCCAAGAAGCGTCCCTACTACTACATCGTCGTCGCTGACTCGCACGCTCCGCGCGACGGCAAATTCATCGAGCGCGTCGGCAGCTACAACCCGATGCTGCCCAAGGACAGCGCCACCCCGCGCGTCGTCCTGAAGGCTGACCGCATCGCCGAGTGGCTGGGCAAGGGCGCGCAGCCGACCGACCGTGTCGCGCGCTTCATCAGCCAGAGCCAGGACGAAGTTCTGGCTGGCAAGGTGAAGTGGACGCAGTCGAACAACCCGCAGAAGGCCGAGCCGGGCAAGAAGGCCCAGGAACGCGCCGCCGAGCGCGCCCAGCGCGAAGCCGACCGTCTGGAAGCCGAAGCCGCCGCCAAGGTTGAAGCCGCTGAGGCCGCTGTCCGCGCCAAGGAAGAAGCCGAAGCCGCCAAGAACGCCCCGGCCCCGGTCGCTGAGGAAGCTCCTGCCGAGGAAGCCCCGGCCGCTGAAGCCGCTGCTGAAGAGGCTCCCGCTGAAGCCGCCGCCGAGGAAGCCCCGGCTGCTGAAGAAGCCACCGAAGAAAAGGCCGAGGGCTAAACCCCTCGTCCGCCCGGCCTTCGGGTCGGGACGACATTGGAAAGCAGCGTCCGCGACCCGGGCGCTGCTTTTCTGCCATCTGGCGTCACCTTCATGAGATGGAGCGCGGCTGTGAGCGGCGACACGAAACTGATCCTCGTCGGCCAGGTCGGCGGCGCCTTTGGCGTCAGGGGCGAGGTGCGGATCACCGCCTTCACCGCCCAGCCGATGGCGTTGCTGGATTACGGCGTGCTGCTGCGCGCGGACGGCTCGGTCGGCCTGACCCTGACCTCGGCGCGGCCGGACAAGAACGGCGTCGTCGCCCGGACCCGGGAGATCGCCACCAAGGAACAGGCCGATGCGATGCGCGGCCTGAAGCTGCATATCGCGCGCGACCGCCTGCCCGAACCGGACGAGGACGAATTCTACCTGACCGACCTGATCGGTCTGGAAGGGCGAGATCCTGACGGCGTCGTGCTGGGGACGATCAAGGCCGTGCCGAATTTCGGGGCCGGCGACATGCTGGAGATCGCACCGGCGGCGGGCGGCCCGACCTGGTATCTGCCCTTCACCCGCGAGACTGTGCCGGATCTGCATATCGCCGACGGCTGGCTGCGGATCGTCCGCCCTGCCGAGGTGGGCGAGCGCGAACCGGACTGACGCTTCGCCACCGATGCGGTGGCTATTGCGCCGGACGGCGCCGCTTCCGACATAGGGCGGTCAAACCGTATCCGGAGCGCCCCCATGGCCGATCTGTCCGCCTTTCCGATCACCCGTCAGTATCCGGCCGCGCATCCTGATCGGCTGCAGCTGTATTCCGCGACGACGCCGAACGGGGTGAAGGTCTCGATCCTGCTGGAGGAGCTGGGCCTGCCCTATGAGCCGCACTTGGTGGATATCGGCCAGAACGCGACCTGGACGCCCGACTATCTGTCGCTGAACCCGAACGGCAAGATCCCGGCGATCCTGGATCCGGACGGCCCCGGTGGCGAACCTCTGGCCCTGTTCGAATCCGGCGCGATCCTGGTCTATCTTGCCGAGAAGGCGGGCCGGTTCCTGCCCGCCGATCCGGCGGCGCGGTACGAGACCCTGCAGTGGGTCTTCTTCCAGATGGCGGCGATCGGCCCGATGTTCGGCCAGGTCGGCTTCTTCCACAAATTCGCGGGCCGGGAGTTCGAGGACAAGCGCCCGCGCGACCGCTATGTCGCCGAGTCGAAACGCCTACTGGGGGTGATGAACGGTCGGCTTCAGGGCCGCGACTGGATCATGGGCGACGACTACACCATCGCGGACATCGCCAGTCTGGGTTGGGTGCGCAACCTGATCGGCTTTTACGGGGCGGGCGATCTGGTCGGCTTTTCCGACTTCCCCAACGTCGCCGCATGGTTGGAACGCGGTCTGGCGCGTCCGGCTGTGCAGCGCGGGCTGAACATCCCGGCGCGCGATTGACGGGATCAGGGGGCGCGGCGGCCGCGCCCCCCGTATCCTCTAGACCTCTTCGGTCGGGGCGTCGGGAACGTGCTTCCTGATCGCCTCGATGGCGCGTTTGGCCCCCGACTTGTCGGAATAGCCCTCGGTCGAGAAGATGACCTCGGAATTGTATTTGAAACGCACGCGGAACTCGCCGGCCTTGTCCTGATAGACTTCGAACTTGTGCGCCATGACGGCCTCCTGTGGGGGCCCGGTGCGGGCCACGGCCAAGGCTGATCGATCCCGACGGCGCCGGTCAATCATCAGCGTCGCCGTAAACTACACAGTCGCGTGAGCGGGATACGCCGGTGGCCGTCGTGCGTTTCCCGGTCATGCCGTCCAGCGTCATTCGCCGCTACGCCTACGATCCCCGGTCGCACCGCCTGCGCATCCGCTTCGTCAGCGGCGAGACCTATGACTATGAGGACGTGCAGCCGGACGTGGCCGAGGGGCTGGACCACGCCGTGTCCAAGGGGCGGTTCTTTGGGCTGAACATCCGCGACCGCTACCCCTTCCGCCGCATGACAGACCAGATCAGCGGCGAGGTTTGATCCAGCGCCGCGCCGCCAGCGCCAGAAAGCCGACCGCCAGCCCCCAGAAGGCCGACCCGACCCCGAACAGCGCCACGCCCGACGCCGTCGCGCCGAAGGTCAGGACAGCCGCCTCGCGATCCTCGGGCCGTTGCATCATGCCGGTCAGGGCGCCGGTCAGCGGCGCGATCAGGGCCAAGCCGGTCAGCACCGCCAGCGCCGCGCCGGGCATGGCGATGAACAGCCCCGCCAGCGGGGCCGCGAACAGGGCCGCGATCAGATACAGGCCGCCGTAGATCACCCCGACGATCCAGCGCCGCTCGCGATCCGGATGGGCTTCGGGTCCGGTGCAGATGGCCGCCGTGATCGCCGCCAGATTGACCCCGTGCGCGCCGAACGGCGCCAGAACCGCCGTAGTCAGGCCGGTCGCCGCGATCAGGGCGCCCGCCGGCGGCGCATAGCCGTCAGCCCGCAGCACCACCAGCCCCGGCAGGTTCTGCGACGCCAGGGTGACCAGATACAGCGGCAGGGCCAGGCTGATCGCCGCCTTCCAGTCGAAGGCCGGCAGGGTCGGCGACAGGGCGCCGAACAGGCCGGTCCCGGCCGGAACGCCCAGCTGACCGCGCAGGGCCAGAACGGCGAAAGCCGCCGCCAGCACGCCGGGCAGGGCCCAGGCCGGGGCCAGCCGCCGCAGGATCAGAAAGGCGGCCAGCAGCAGCGCCGCCAACCCGATGTCGGACGGAAACTGCAGGAACAGCCGGAAACAGAAGGGCGCCAGAACCCCCGCCAGCATGGCCGACGCGACGGCGGGCGGGATCCGTTCGGCCAGCCGCCCCAGCGCCGGGACCAGGCCGGTGACGACCATCAACAGGCCCGCCACGACGAACGCCCCCACCGCCGTGGCCCACCCCGGACCCAGGGTCGAGGCCGCCAGCAGGGCCGCGCCCGGCGTCGACCATGCCAGCGCCACCGGCATCTTCAGCCGCCAGCTCAGCGCCATGCCCGGCACGGCGATGCCCAGGCACAGGGCCGTGACCATGGAGATGATCTGCGGCGGCGCCGCGCCCATCGCCTGACCCGCCTGCACGATCAGGGCGACCGTGCCGCCGAAACCGACCACGGTCGCCACCGCGGCGGCGGACAGCGCAGAGGCGGGCAACGACAGGGGCGGGCGCGAGACGGACATGGCCCCGGCTTAGGCCGCGCGGCGCCGCTTCGGAAGAGGGGAACGGGCGGCGGCGTCCGCCGTTTCACCGCCATGATCGATCACACCGGCATCGTCGTCACCGACCTGGCCCGGGCCCGCCGCTTCTATGATGCGGTGGCGGCCGCTCTGGGCTTGCAGACCATCGGCAACTCGCCGGAGTCCTTCCTGCTGGGCCACAGCGCCGAACAGCCCATTCCCTATCTGTGGATCGGTACGTTGCGACCGTCATATTGGGCCGAGGGGTCGCGCGCGGGGTTGAACCAGACGCACATCGCCTTCGTCGCCGAGAGCAAGGCCATGGTCGATGCATTCCACCGCGCGGCCATGGCGGCGGGCGGCCGCGATCATGGCGCGCCCGGCACCCGCGAAGGGGCCGGGGATTACTATGGCGCCTTTGTGCTGGACCCCGACGGCAACAATATCGAGGCGTGCTGCCGGGGCGCGGCGGCCCGCTGAAGGTTATCCCTCGATGTCGTCGGGCAGGCCGACGGCGTGGAAGCCGGCGTCGACGTGGACGACTTCGCCCGTGGTCGAGCGGCCCAGGTCCGAGCACAGCCACAGGGCGGCGCCGGCGACGCCTTCCATCGAGGTCTCTTCCTTGATCAGCGAGAACTGGGCCGACTTGGAGTGCAGGCCGCGTCCGCCAGAGATGCCGGCCAGCGACAGGGTGCGCATGGCGCCCGCGCTGATCGCGTTGACGCGGATGTTCTTGGGCCCCAGGTCGCGCGCGATATAGCGGGTCGCAGCCTCCAGCGCAGCCTTGGCCACGCCCATGGTGTTGTAGTTGGGGATGACCCGTTCCGAACCCAGATAGGTCAGGGTGATCATCGAGCCGCCGTTGGGCATCAGCCGGGCCGAACGCTTGGCCACGTCGACGAAGCTGAAGGCCGAGATGTTCAGGGCCAGCAGGAAGCTGTCGCGGGTCGTGTTGTCGACGAACGAACCTTTCAGCTCGTCCTTGTTGGCGAAGGCCACCGAGTGGACGACGAAGTCGATTGTGCCGAATTCCTTTTCCAGCTCGGCGAAGGCGGCGTCCATGGAGGCGTCGTCGGTGACGTCGGCCTGGATCAGCAGCCGGGCGCCGACGCTTTCGGCCAGCGGGCGCACGCGGCGCTCAAGGCTTTCGCCCAGATAGGTGAAGGCCAGCTCGGCGCCCTGGGCGGCCAGCTGCGAGGCGATGCCCCAGGCGATCGAACTGGAGTTAGCGACCCCCATGATCAGGCCCTTCTTGCCCTTCATCAGGTCTCCGGTCGGCATGTTCCAGCCTTCGGCGCTCGCCATGGGACGTCTCCTTCGTGATTTGCGGGAGGGTTAGCAGGGGCCGTGGCGCGGGGGAAGCGTCAGGCAGGCGTGCCGACTGATGTCGTACGGGCCAAACGAAGACTCAGGCGCCTCATGATCGCGCGTGGAGCCCGTTTGATTTTGCGCGCCACGTTCCACAGGCGCCGGAACCGATATCGAAAAAGAGCGCTCGGTGGCAGTCGCCGGGCCAGCCCCTCGTTGACCGTGAAAACGCAGGGATTGCAAACCCCGCAGGCTTCGACACCTACCGGGCTGTGGCAGAACCAACTTAGCTCCAGAATGTCGTCGAAGCCTGCGCTTTCGGCGGCAAGCGCCATCTCCGGTTTGGTGATCTCCAAAATAGGAAAGCGGAAGCCTGTGAAAAGGGATCGAGGGTCTGCTTCAGGAAGATCCGCGATCTCACAAACGTCTCCATCCACCGCAGCGCAAGGCGCCACGAAACGGTGCGCGGCGTCATCCTTGTGAATGCATAGCTCAAGCCCCGCCAGATTGTGCGCGGCCAACAACTCCGCGAGCCAGACGTACTGCTCGCCGAGATGAGCTTCCTTGCGCATGGCCTGTAGATGCGCCCGGAAACGTTCGCGAGGTCGCAGGCCCGTCAGGTCATAGGTCGCCAGTGGACGCAGACGCGCTGCGGCGTCCTGGGACCGCTGGGCAATGCGGGCGCGGATGGCGGCCATAGTGGCCAGTTCAATCTCGGTCGAGCGACGTCCGGGATCGACGACATAAACCGGTGCGACGACGGCGCCCTGATTAAGGATCAGGTCGAGGACGCGGTAGGTCGAATCCCAGCCCCCGGTCCATAGGACTCTGTGTTCGGCCGGCTTGTTCCTGCCGTCATTTTGCCTTTTCATGAATGTCGCCTCCCCTCGACAGTCACTGCCCAAGGCTTGTCTATCGCACGCAGGCGGGGGCGACCAATTCCATTGTCAGACCTTGGACAGTATCAGCGTGCCGTTTGTGCCGCCGAAGCCGAACGAGTTGGACATGACATGCTTCAGCTCGCCGTCGTGGCGTTGGCGCAGGATCGGCATGCCCTCGAACTCGGGATCCAGATTCTCGATGTGGGCGCTCTCGGCCGCGAAGCCGTGCTTCATCATGAGCAGGCAGTAGATCGCCTCCTGCGCGCCGGCTGCGCCCAGCGAGTGACCGGTCAGCGACTTGGTCGAGGAAATCATCGGCATCTGGTCGCCGAAGACGTTGCGCACCGCGCCCATCTCCTTGCTGTCGCCCACCGGCGTCGAGGTGCCGTGCGGGTTCAGATAGTCGATCGTCGGATCGCCGGCCATTTTCAGCGCCAGCTTCATGCAGCGCTCGGCGCCCTCGCCCGAGGGGGCGACCATGTCGTAGCCGTCCGAGTTGGCGGCGTAGCCGGTGACCTCGGCATAGATGGTCGCACCGCGCGCCACGGCGCGTTCGTATTCCTCCAGCACCACGATGCCGGCGCCGCCGGCGATGACGAAGCCGTCGCGGTCCTTGTCATAGGCGCGCGACGCCTTGGCCGGGGTGTCGTTGAAGTTGGACGACATGGCGCCCATGGCGTCGAACATGTTCGACATGGACCAGTCGATGTCCTCGCAACCGCCGGCGAAGACGACGTCCTGCTTGCCCCAGGCGATCTGTTCCGCCGCCGCGCCGATGCAGTGGGCGCTGGTCGCGCAGGCCGAGCTGATCGAATAGTTGATGCCCTTCAGCTGGAACCAGGTGGCCAGCACGGCCGAGGGGCCGGACGCCATCGCCTTGGGCACGGCGAACGGGCCGATGCGCTTGGGCGAGTTTTTCTCGATCGTCGTCTGGGCCGCCTGCAGGATGACCTGGGTCGAGGGGCCGCCTTCGCCGACGATCAGGCCGATGCGCTCGTCCTTGATCTCGTCCGCGCTCAGGCCGCTGTCCTTCAGCGCTTCTTCGAAAGCGATGTGCGCCCAGGCTGTGCCGTTGGCCAGGAAGCGCGCCGCGCGACGGTCCACCAGCGGGGCCCAGTCCTCGGCCGTATGGCCCAGTGACGGGGGCGCCCAGACCTGCGAGCGGAAGCCGTAGGTCGCGTGATCGGCGGCATGCCGAACGCCCGATCTGGCTTCGTGCAGCGAGGCCGAAACCTCGTCCTGGCCCGTGCCGATGGAGGAGACGATGCCCAGTCCGGTGACAACAACGCGCCGCATGGTGTGTTTCCTATCGTATCAGTCTTCAGGCGCCGCGTTGCCCGCGGTCTCGAAGAGAAATGGGGTCAGGCGTCGGTCGACGCTACCGTGGCCGCACCGCCGAACAGGCCGACGCGCATGTCATTGCAGGTGTAGATCACCTGACCGTCGGCCTCGAGGATGCCGTCGGCGATGCCCATGACCAGCTTGCGGTTGATGACGCGCTTCAGGTGGACCTTATAGACCACCTTCTTGACGTCGGGCGTGACCTGGCCGGTGAATTTCACCTCGCCGACGCCCAGGGCGCGACCCTTTCCGGGGCCGCCGATCCAGCCCAGGTAGAAGCCGACCAGCTGCCACATGGCGTCCAGACCCAGGCAGCCCGGCATCACCGGGTCGCCGATGAAGTGGCACTGGAAGAACCAGAGGTCCGGATGGATATCCAGCTCGGCCTCGACATAGCCCTTGCCGTGGTCGCCGCCGTCCGCGTTGATCTGGGTGATCCGGTCAAACATCAGCATCGGCGGAGCCGGTAGCTGGGCATTGCCCGGGCCGAACAGCTCGCCCCGGCCCGAGGCCAGGAGCGCGGCGTGATCGAAGGACGAGGGGTATTGCGACTGGGTCAAGAAGAATGGCTCCCGGCGGGTGTAGCGCGCGGGTTACACGACGCAGGGCCCGCGCTCAACTCTCGTATGGTCCAGCTGCGACCGGCCTGCGACGTGCGGGCGATCTAGTTCCGGCCCGGTCCGGCGGGGCGGGCGGCGTTGCACAGGGCGCGGTCCTGGGTTCCGAACACCGCATTCTGACGCACCCAGCCGCTCAGTTTTCGGGCGCGAACGCGGCACCAGCCGTCCTCGCATTCGTCCAGCGAGACGATGGCGTGCGGCGACAGGCGCGCGCGCACAGAGGCGGTGTCCGAACGGCCTGTGCGGATGGGGATTTCCTGATCCGAGCGGTTGAACACGCTGCGGCGGCCCGAGGCGACGGTGCGGTGGATCCAGGCCACGGACCCCTCGGGATCGCAGATCTTGCGCCATTCGCGGGTCTCGGCGATCACCTGCACCGGCAGATTGGCGGCGCGGTATTCCCACAGGATGCGATAATCCAGCCCCGGTCCCTGACGCGCCCGCACCTGCGAGGATTTCAGCGTCACCCAGCGCGGCACCTCCAGCCCCGTGGGGGTCGGTCGCCCGTCGGGCATGGTGGCCTGGGCGCTGACCAGCAGGCCGGTCGCGACGATCGCCACCAGCGCCAGCGGACGCCGCAACCTTTTGAACCTGTCGTCAGCTTTGCTAGACACGCGAACACACCCGTCCCGCGCGGGCGCAGCCGCCCGTGGAAACCCAGGTCCCTATGTCCGTCCGCAAGCTTAAGGTCGTATTAACCAGGCGCCTGCCCGACGCGGTCGAGACGCGGATGCGCGAGCTGTTCGACGCCGAGCTGAACCTGACGGACACGCCGATGGACCGCGCCGCCCTGGCCGCCGTCCTGCAGCGCGCGGATGTCCTGGTGCCGACCATCACGGACGCCATCGACGCCGACCTGATCTCGGGGGCGGGCGAGCAGTTGAAGATGATCGCCAATTTCGGCGCGGGCATGGACCATATCGACGTCGAGGCGGGTCTGAAGCGGGGTCTGGTTCTGACCAACACCCCCGGCGTCCTGACCGAGGATACGGCCGACCTGACCATGAGCCTGATCCTGGCCGTCAGTCGCCGGATCGTCGAGGGCGCTCAGGTCGTGGCCGAGGGCAAGTTCGAGGGCTGGACCCCGACCTGGATGACCGGGCGGAAACTGTGGGGCAAGCGGCTGGGAATCGTCGGTATGGGCCGCATCGGCCAGGCTCTGGCCCGCCGCGCCAGGGCGTTCGGCATGCAGGTCCACTATCACAATCGCAGGCCGGTCTCGGACCTGATCGCCGAGGATCTGGGCGCGACCTGGTGGGACGACCTGGACCAGATGCTGGCGCGGATGGATGTCATCTCGCTGAACTGCCCGGCGACGAAGGAGACACACCACCTGCTGTCGGCCGAACGGCTGGCCCGGCTGCAGCCGCACGCCATTCTGGTGAACACCGCGCGGGGCGACCTGATCGACGAGGCGGCCCTGGCCGAGATGGTGCGTGAACGCCGCCTGTACGGCGTCGGACTGGACGTGTTCGAGCACGAGCCGGCGGTGCATCCGGGCCTGTTGAACCAGCCGAACGTGGTCCTGCTGCCCCATCTGGGCTCGGCCACGCTGGAGTCGCGTCAGGACATGGGCGACCGCGTCATCCTGAACATCATGACCTGGCAAAACGGCCACCGCGCGCCGGATCGGGTGATTGGGTCTTAAGGGGCCTATCGCGCTTCGCGCTACTTGAGGCTTTCTGGAGGGGCCTACCGCCCTTCAGGCTACTTGAGGCCGTTCAAGAGGGCCTACCGCGCTTCGCGCTGCTTGAGGCCGTGTTTGGCGCACACCGGACAGGTCGGGTCGGCGGCGACGCGGACGGTGCGGGCGCTTCCGGCCAGACCGTCGTAGAGCAGCAGGCGGCAGGTGAGGGGTTCGCCTGCGCCGGTGATCCGCTTGATCGCCTCCAGCGCGGCCATCGACCCGACCACGCCCGCCAGGGCGCCGACGACGCCGACGCGGGCGCAGGTCTCGGCGTCGGGCGGGGCCTCTGGGACCAGGCACTGGTAGCAGGGGCGCCCCTCGAACACCCCGACCTGACCGCTCCAGCGGCCCAGGGCGCCGGACACCAGCGGCACGCTGGCCGCAACGCAGGCGGCGTTGACGGCGAAGCGGGTCTCGAAATCGTCGGTGCCGTCCAGCACCAGATCGAAGTCCGCGACGATGCGTGCGGCGTTGTCCATTGTCAGCCGCTCGGAGAAGGCCTGGAGATGGACGTGGGGGTTCAGCGCGCCCAGCCGCTCGGCCCCGGCCTCGACCTTGGGCCGGTCGATGGCGGCGACGTCGAACAGGATCTGGCGCTGCAGGTTGGACAGGGCGACGGTATCGTCGTCGATCAGACCCAGCGTCCCCACGCCCGCCGCCGCCAGATACAGAGCCGCCGGCGCACCGACGCCGCCCAGTCCGACGATCAGGACGCGCGCGCGCTTCAGCGCCTGCTGTCCGGGGCCGCCGATCTCCGACAGCACCAGATGGCGCGCATAGCGTTCGACTTCATCCGGAGAAAAGCTCACCTGCGACCTCTAGCGCCGACCGGGCGCCGGGGGAACCGCGCGTCAGGCCGGCTGGGGCAGGCGGCTGACGATGGCGTTCATCAGGGTGGCGGCGCGACTGGCGCTGAGCGCGCCCAGGGTCGCGTCGGGGATCAGGGCGACGATTTCGGGCGTGACGTCCGCCTGGGCCATGGCCCAGGCGTCGAAACGGCGGCTGGCGACAGGCTCGTCGGACAGGATGCGGATGTTCTGGTGCCGCGGATCGGCGCGCAGCCGGTTCATCAGCATGTCCAGATCGCCGCGTGCGCCCTCGATCACCTGCAGGAACCGTCCGCCGTGGCACAGCAGCGCGCCGGTCAGGTGGTCGCGGCGGTTATTGCGATCCGAAACCCCCAGGATTTCGACGAAGGAGAGCAGATTGGACCCGGCCGCGCCCACGGCGTCGCTGACGTAGATCACTCGGTGCAGCGGCAATACGATCACTCTGAAAAAACGCCAGAAATGGCGGTTACTGGGGGCGTCTTCCTGCCTAGAGGGGCAGGGTTAACAAAATGGCGCCGCGACCGGACGCCGCCGCCCCGCAGCGCTCACTTGCGACCCGCGTCCACTCGCGCCATGTCGGACGGATGACACAGAGCAATTTCCCCGACTGGCACGGCACCACCATCCTTGCGGTGCGCAAGAACGGTCGCACCGTCATCGCCGGCGACGGCCAGGTCTCGATGGGGCCGACCATCGTCAAGGGCGCCGCGCGCAAGGTGCGAACGCTGGCGGGGGGCAAGGTGCTGGCGGGCTTCGCCGGGGCCACGGCCGACGCCTTCACCCTGATCGAACGGCTTGAGGCCAAGCTGGAGCAGTATCCGGATCAGCTGGCCCGCGCCTGTGTTGACCTGGCCAAGGACTGGCGCACCGACCGCTATCTGCGTCGGCTGGAGGCCATGCTGCTGGTGGCCGACAAGGCCACGATCCTGACCGTCACCGGCGTCGGCGACGTGCTGGAGCCGGAATACGGCGTCGCGGCCGTCGGCTCGGGCGGCAACTATGCGCTGGCCGCCGCCCGCGCCCTGATCGACGAGAACACCGAGCTGGACGCCGAACAGATCGCCCGCAAGGCGATGAAGATCGCCGCCGACATCTGCGTCTATACGAACGGAAACCTGACCATCGAAAGCTTGTAAGGGCGCTATCGCTCGCCGCGCGGCGGCTCGCTGCCCGAGCGCCTCCCTGAGCTCTTTTGGACGACCTGACCCATGACCGATCTGTCCCCCCGCGAAATCGTCTCCGAACTGGACCGTTTCATCGTCGGCCAGGACGACGCCAAGCGCGCCGTCGCCGTGGCCCTGCGCAACCGCTGGCGCCGCAAGCGCGTGCCCGAGGATCTGCGCGACGAGGTCACGCCCAAGAACATCCTGATGATCGGCCCCACGGGCGTCGGCAAGACCGAGATCGCCCGGCGGCTAGCCAGACTGGCGGGTTCGCCCTTCCTGAAGGTCGAGGCGACCAAATTCACCGAGGTCGGCTATGTCGGCCGCGACGTGGATCAGATCATGCGCGACCTGGTGGAAAGCGCGCTGGTCATGGTGCGTGACAAGCGCCGCTCGGGCGTCAAGGCACGGGCGGAGGGGCAGGCCGAGGAGCGCATTCTGGACGCCCTGGTCGGGCCGGGCTCGCAGCCGGCGACGCGCGACAGCTTCCGCAAGAAGCTGCGCGCCGGCGAACTGGACGACAAGGAAATCGAGATCGCCCTGGTCGACACCGCCTCGCCGATGCAGGGGCTGGACATTCCCGGCGCCAATGTCGGGGTGCTGAACCTGTCGGAAATGCTGGGCAAGTTGGGCGGACCGCGCAGCAAGACGGTCAAGATTTCCGTTCGCGATGCGGTCGAGCCGCTGGTCACCGAAGAGAGCGACAAGCTGCTGGATCAGGAAAGCCTGACCAAGGAGGCCCTGCTGCTGGCCGAGAACGAGGGCATCGTCTTCCTGGACGAGATCGACAAGGTCGCCGCCCGTCAGGGCGCGTCCGGCGGCGACGTATCCCGCGAGGGGGTCCAGCGCGACCTGCTGCCGCTGATCGAGGGGACGACCGTCTCGACCAAATACGGGCCGGTGAAGACGGACCATGTGCTGTTCATCGCCTCGGGCGCCTTCCACGTCGCCAAGCCCAGCGACCTGTTGCCGGAACTGCAGGGTCGCCTGCCGATCCGTGTCGAGCTGAAGGCCCTGACCCGCGACGACTTCCGCCGTATCCTGACCGAGCCCGAGGCCAATCTGATCCGTCAGAACCAGGCCCTGCTGGCGACCGAGGACGTGACCCTGGTGTTCACCGACGACGCGGTCGAGGCGATGGCCGACGCCGCCGTGGCCGCCAACAACGCCGTCGAGAATATCGGCGCGCGGCGCCTGCAGACGGTGCTGGAGCGGGTGCTGGAGGAGACCAGCTTCAAGGCTTCGGACTTGTCGGGGCAGACCGTGACCTTTGACGGCGCGGCGGTGCAGGACAAGGTGGGCGACCTGTCGAAAAACGCAGACCTGAGCCGTTTCATACTGTGACTACGGCTTTCGGTGCGACGGGTATGCGACGGGCAAGCCCTCGTCGGGGTGGGCCGCGCCTGGCGTATGGCTAAGGTGGCGGCGTCTCATCCCCCCCGGAGACGCTCCCCGAGAAGCCGCCATGTTTGAAGCCAACTGTATGCAGGACGATCCCAAGGCGATCGTTCAGCGCGTCCTGGACGATCAGGTCCCGTGTTTCCTGACCGTGCGCGAAGGCCTGCGCGCCGTGCTGGTCCCCCTGGACGCCGTGTTCGAGGACTTCGTCATCTCGCACGAGCGGGTGCTGAACGCCCGCGTGCGCGACCTGGTCCGGTCGGGCGGCGACATGGCCTCCTATTGCGGTCAGGTCTGCCTGTCGGACGAACGCGACGCCGTCGCCTTTCTGGACGACGAGGGCGAGCCGGTGCTGGCGATGGTCGGCGCCGAGAAGATGGCTGTCTGGCTGGAGGCCGACGCCGCCTGATCCCAGGTCAGGCGGTCACGCCCAGATGCTCCAGCAGGATCTTCAGTCCCAGCGCGATCAGGGCGACGCCGCCGACCAGCTCCACGATCCGGCCCAGCCGCGTCCCGGCCGCCTTGCCGATCAGAAGGCCAAGCGTCGCCAGGGCGAAGGTGGTGGCCCCGATGCAGGCCGCGATCAGCCAGATGTTGGCGTCCAGCAGCGCCAGCCCCACGCCCACCGCTCCGGCGTCGATACTGGTGCCCACCGCAGTCGCGACCAGGGCCAGCAGACCGCGTGACGCCGGACGGCCGCCGTCTTCCGCGGCCTCGTCGCGTTTCAGCGCCTCCCGGATCATCTTGACCCCGACCGCGCCTAACAGACCGAAAGCGATCCAGTGGTCGACGGCCTCGACAAAGCCGCTGGCCGCCACGCCCAGGGCGAAGCCGATCAGCGGGGTGATCGCCTCGATGACCCCGAACACCAGCCCTGCGCGCAG
The DNA here is from genome assembly GCF_004210735.1 of Brevundimonas sp. GTDB lineage: Bacteria > Pseudomonadota > Alphaproteobacteria > Caulobacterales > Caulobacteraceae > Brevundimonas. The sequence goes on along the minus strand of NZ_SDZL01000018.1, from coordinate 12,155 downwards.
GGCCTGGGGCAGGGTGGGGCGATGCTGGGCCCCGCGCCCGATGGCGGCGGCGAAGGCGTCGGCCGACATGCTGACGGACAGGATGGCGATGGACAGCGGGGTCATGGACAACGCACTCGGCCGGACGCGCGACAGCATGCGACGGGCGCAGGCCGGCTCGGCCCCCGTGGCATGCTGGTCTCGCTAGGCGGAGGTCATCCGCTGGTCGCGCCATGTCCGTCGAAACGGGCAAGTATGTTGACGCGACCCCGGCTGGGATATGCCGGAAGCTACTCCCCAACGTCGCCCCTCTAGCCGTCCGGGCCGAGTCGTTCAACCCGCGCATGGGGGGTGAAACTGGCCGCAGGCGACAATCGCCCCCACCTGTGCTAGACGCCGCCGCTCACCCCCGCCGCAGGATATCCAGCCTTGAGCATCACGCTCGACCTTTCGCGCGCTTCCGCTTCCGCCCCGGCCTCCGCTTCCGGGGCCCCCGTCAACCTGTCCGGTCTGACGCGGGAAGAACTGCGCCAGGCGCTGATCGCTGCGGACATCTGTCCGCCGGAAAAGGCCAAGATGCGCGCCTCTCAGGTGTGGCGCTGGATCCACCACTACGGCGTCACCGACTTCGCCCTGATGAGCGACGTGGCCAAGGATACGCGGGCGAAGCTGGCCGAGGCCTTCACCCTGGCCCGCCCCGAGATCGTCGAGCGTCAGGTGTCGAAAGACGGCACGCGCAAATATCTGATCCGCACCGCCCCGGGCATCGAGGTCGAGGCCGTCTATATTCCCGACGTGGGCCGGGCCGGCGCCCTGTGCGTCTCGTCCCAGGTCGGCTGCACCCTGAACTGCACCTTCTGCCACACCGGCACGCAGAAACTGGTCCGCAACCTGACCACGGCCGAGATCGTGGCCCAGGTCCAGGTGGCGCGCGACGACCTGGACGAATGGCCGTCGCCCAAGGAAGACCGCCGCCTGTCGAACATCGTCTTCATGGGCATGGGCGAGCCGCTCTACAATCTGGACCACGTCGCCAACGCCATCGACATCATCAGCGACAACGAGGGCATCGCCCTGTCGCGCCGCCGGATCACGGTCTCGACCTCGGGCGTCGTGCCGCAACTGGACGCCCTGGGGACCCGCACGGCGGCCATGCTGGCGATCAGCCTGCACGCCACCAACGACGCCCTGCGCGACGTGCTGGTGCCGCTGAACAAGAAATATCCGCTGGACCAGCTGATGGCCGGCATCCGGGCCTATCCCGGCCTGTCGAACGCGCGCCGCGTGACGTTCGAATACGTCATGCTGAAAGGCGTCAACGACAGCCCCGAGGAAGCCCGCGCCCTGGTCCAGCTGATCGAGGGCATCCCCTCCAAGGTGAACCTGATCCCGTTCAACCCCTGGCCCGGCACGGACTATCAGTGCTCGGACTGGAAAACGATCGAACGCTTCGCCGCCATTCTGAACAAGGCCGGCTACGCCAGCCCCATCCGCACCCCCCGCGGCCGCGACATCCTGGCCGCCTGCGGCCAGCTGAAGTCCGAAAGCGAAAAGATCCGCGCCAGCGCCCTCAGGAAGGCGGAGCAGGCGGGCGTCGAGGCGGCGTAATCGGCCGATAGGCGACCCAACGTATGGTCAGCCCCGCGACAGCGCCCGGAACGGCCAGCACCGTGACGATCAACAAGGTGTAAGGCCCGGTTGGGGAAGCGGTCAGAATTATTCCTGCGACCGCCGCCCCCGCCGCGCCGGCGAACGCTGCGGCGGGATAGGATGTCTGCCGGATTGAGTGGAGCCAGAACCACACCAGCCCGCCCGGAAAGACGAGTCCTATCAGAAACACCAAGGTCGCGATCACACCTGCCAGCACACTGAAATCGAGTGTGGCCTGGATAGGCGTCCCTTGGGTGATGGCGTCCAAGAAGCTGTATGCAGCCATTTCCACGCCCACCACGCTTCCAGCCGCGATGGCGGCCAGCGGAAAGCTCATGGCTATGTAGAGCCATGACCGGATCATCTGCGGGCCTCCAGCAGCGCTGTGCGGCGTTCATCCATCGCCTCAGGTGTTCGCACGTCCCACGCCAAGCCCAGCCGTTCCAGCGCCTGTATGAACCGGAAGCCCCAGTCGCTCTGGCCCCGATAGAGGCCGATGCGGGCCGAGCCGGGATAGGCGTGGTGGTTGTTGTGCCAGGCCTCGCCCATGGTCGGGATGGCGGCCCATGGCACATCGTGCGCTTGCACGCCCGCCTCGCGCACCAGCCAGGTCTGCGGGCCGCGCCGATGAGCCAGATGGCCGACGAACCAGTGACCGACCACGCTGATCGACACGCGGGCGCAGACGCCCCAGACCACGAAGCCCCAGCCGCCCAGCCACCACAGCGCCGCCGCTACCGGGATCTGCTGCACCATCCATGTGCGCTCCAGAAACCGATAGAAGGGGTCGCGCCCGATACGGCCCATATCGAACGCCGGCGGGTGATCCAACTCCAGCCGACAATGCATCTGCCAGAGGGCGTCGATCGCCATCGGACGCCGATGCGCCAGATAGTCGTGGCATTCCGGTTGGCGCTGGGCCCAGTCCCGCAGGTCGTGGGTGCGGATCATCCAGAACGGCCCGCTCATGCCCACAATCGTACCGACCCACGCCAGCGTCCGCTCCAGCCACAGGGGGCAGTCAAAACTGCCGTGGATCAGCCGCCGGTGAAACCCGACCGAATGGCCCAGCAGCAGCGTCGCGCCCGTCATCAGGACGAAAATCGCCATGGCGCCCAGGCTGACGGTCATCCCTCCGAACGCCAGTGCGACGAACAGCATGCCGCCGTTCCACAGCGAGTGGGCCGGGTCCCACACCACCCGGTGCGCCGACGGGTCGCAACCGGGCGTCTCGATCAGACTGTTCACCGCGCAGGGATCGTGGTCGTGCATCGGGCCATCTCAAACAGGTATTTAGGTAATGACTTAACCACCGAATTGATGGGCTGGCAAGTCGTTAGCAAATCGCTTAAATACCCTGCCATGCAGCGCGTGTTCGAAGCTCTCTCCAGTCCCGTCCGGCGGAAAATCCTGGCCTATCTGGCCCATGCCGATCTGACGGCCGGCGAGATCGCGGCCAAGTTCGAAATCTCCAAGCCCGCCGTATCGCAGCACCTGTCGGTGCTGGAGGTCGCCGGCCTGGTGACCAGCGAGAAGAAGGGGCAGTACGTCCATTACGCGCTGGCGCCCGATCACCTGGCCAACACCCTGAACGGCTATGTTCAGGAGGTCTGCCCTGTGTCCAAACCCCTGAAACGCGACAGCGCGGCCCTGGCGAAATCTCGCAGGGGCGTTTCGAATGACGGTGACCTGTAACCTTTAGTCACCGAGTGTGCCCACCGTGCGCTTGCGGAATGCGGCGGGATTCAGGCATGGGTTGTTTCGCTTACGTTCCCCTTTATCGGCCTCTCATCCTCGCCCCCTTTTCAGGACGCCATGGACAGTTCGTCCCTCACCGCAGTGCTCTCCAGCCCGGAGGTCCAGGCCTTCGCCCGGGGCTTCCCGGTGATGATGCTGCATCTGGGCGCGACCTTCGCCCTGCTGATGGGCGGGGCGCTGGTCTATGCGCTGCTGACGCCGTGGAAGGAGATCGCCCTGATCCGCGAGGGCAATGCGGCGGCGGCGGTGGCCTTTGGCGGGGTGCTGCTGGGCCTGGCCATTCCGCTGGCGGTGTCGCTGTCGGTCTCGGCCTCGGTGCGGGACATCGCCATCTGGGGCGTCGCCACGGTGGTGCTGCAACTGCTGGCCTTCCGCGTGGTGGACCTGGTGCTGACCGGTCTGCCGCAGCGCATCCAGGACGGAGAGGTGCCGGCGGCCATCGTGCTGGTCGGGGCCAAGCTGGCGACCGCGCTGATCCTGGCCGCGGCCCTGACGGGCTGAGACGATGCGCTTTCCGCGCCTGCCGGACTGGCTGATCTACGCCTCGGTGGTCGGCGTGCTGGTGGTCGTGTCGCTGAATCGGCGCGAGAACGCCGACGCCCCGCCCGCGCCCACGCCGCCGGACGAGATCGAGGGCGCCCTGCTGGGCCCCATCACGCCTTTCGACGAATCCGTCACCGTCAATGCGCCGGACACGCCGTTCCAGCCGATGACGGGCACCGCCTTCTCCATCGCCGGCGACGGTCGCTGGGTCACGGCCCGCCACGTGGTCGAGGGCTGCCGCAAGCCGGCGCTGATGATCGGCGGCGGCCGGGCTGTAGCGGCGGATGTGCGGCTGGCGCCCAAGGCGGACGTGGCCCTGCTGCTGACCCAGGGCGGGCCGCCGGCCCTGCCGCTGGCGGTGGACAAGCCCCTGCGCCAGGGGCAGCGCGCCTACCACCCCGGCTATCCGCAGGGCAAGCCGGGCGAGGTCGCCTCGCGCCTGCTGGGTCGGGAAATGCTGAAGGTGCGCGGCCGCGGCCAGCGGGACGAGCCGGTGCTGGCCTGGGCCGAGGTCGGGCGGACCGACGGGCTTGACGGCGCCCTGTCGGGCCTGTCGGGCGCGCCGGCGCTGGACCGCGAGGGCAGGGTGATCGGCGTGACCATCGCCGAGTCGCCGCGCCGGGGCCGTATCTACACCACCTCGCCCGACACTTTTGGCCCCGCCATCCGCGGCGAGCAGCGCGCCGACGAACGCCCCCTGGGCGAACCGGTCACCACCGACAACTACGGCCGCGTCGCCGATGCGCTGCGCCGCGACCTGCGCATCGCCCAGGTGGTCTGTCTGGCGGTCTAATGCGTCGGCTCGCCGTGGCGTTGAACCCAGGCGTTGCGTTCTGCCTGGACGGCTGCGGGATTTATGGCCGCCAGTTCTGCAGCGAATTGCTCGGTAAGTTTTACGGCCATCGGCTCGCGCGCCTCGGCGGCCAGAGCGAGCAGGGCCGCTCCGCGCGCTTCGTCCGGCGGCCCGCCTTCGCCGGTCAGTAACATCATCCCGAGACCACGCAGGGCGTGTGCCGAGCCGGTGGCGCCCGCCAGTTCGTACCAGGCCCGCGCCTGCGCCGGGTCTGGCGCCACGCCTTCGCCAGTCGCAAGCATGACGGCATGCGACACCATGCCCGGACCATAGCCCTGCTCCGCCGAAGCGCGAACCAGGGCGTAGGCCGTCACGGGGTCCGCATGACCGTTCGTGTTGCCCAGCAACCTCATGCCCAGGACCCATTGCGCACGGGCGTCCTGTAGGTCGGCGGCGAGCTTGAGGTGCTCTACGGCCGCCGCATCGTCAGGTGCCACGCCCCAGCCCCCTTCCAGCGATCGACTGAGCCAATAGTGAGCGTCGCGGTTGCGGGGATCGAAGGCGATGGCGCGACGCAGTTGTTCCACGCCGCGGGCTTCATCCTGCGGCACGCCGGTTCCCAACAGATAGGCCAGACCAAGTTGGTGCGCCGCAAGATCGGCTCCGGTCCCGCCTGGGGCGTTCGCTGCTGCCTGCAAAAGCGCGACCGCACGGACGTCGTCGGCCTTGTCCGTGTTGCGCAGAAGCCGGCCGCCCAGGTTCACCTGGGCCGCGACGGACCCCGCGTGAACGGCCTCTTCCAGCAGAGCCATGGCCCTCACGGGTTGGGGCTCGACGTCCTGAGGCGGATCGAACAGCAGTGTCGACAAAAGATTCAGGGCCTCCGCGTCGCCGGTCTGGGCCAAGGCTTCGGCAGCAGGTAGGGCAGCCGCGGGATCGGTCTGAACCAGTGACAGGATGCGATCCAGTTCGCTGGACGTATCGGACTGCGCGTGAGCCAGGCCCGACAAGGCGATGCATAGGGCCAGGGCCCCGCCAAAAGCGGTTGATCGCATGTCCTTGCCCTCAGAGCGCGCCCGCACATCCGTTGATGTGCGGGCGTAGACTGTCAGCGCAGCGTGGCGCTGTCGAGGTTGAGGGCGGTGAGGGGGATGACCTCGACGTTGGGGTGTTTGGCCTTGAGCGCGTCCAGGAACTGGGCCGCGTCGCCGACGATGACCAGGCTGGCCCGGTCGGCCGGCAGCTTGTCGGCGAAGGCGGCCTGGATGGCGGCGGCGTCGATCGCCTCGACGTTCGACACATAGGCCGCCAGGTCGCTCATCGGCAGGTCATACAGCGCCAGGTTGGCGACCAGCGCGCCCAGTCCATCGACCGTCTCCAGTGACTGGCCGAAGGCGCCGGTCAGGATGGCCTTGCGGGTGGTCATCTCGGACTCGGACGGCTGGGTCGAGCCCAGACGCGCGATCTCGCCCAGCATCAGGTCGGCCACCTCGACCGCGGCGTCGTTGCGGGTCTGGGCCGAGGCGGCGAACAGGCCGTCCTGACGCCGCACGCCCAGCGACGAGCGGGTGCCGTAGCTGAGGCCGCGCTTGATGCGAATTTCCTGGTTCAGGCGCGAGGTGAAGCTGCCGCCCAGCAGGGTGTTGCCCAGCGTCAGCGGGAAATAGGCCGGGTCGTTGCGCGGCACGCTGCGCAGAGCCGCGACCACCGCCGCCTGACCGGCGCCGGGCTGGTCGATGACGACGATGCGCGGCGGCAGGGTCATGCCCGCCGGAGAGGCGGCGGGGGGAACCGTGGTCGGCGCGGCCGGGCGCCAGTCGCCGAACGCCTGCTGGGCCAGGGCGCGGGCGGCCTGGGTCGTGATGTCACCCGAGAAGACCAGCGTCGCGTCCGCCGGTTGATAGCGGGCCGCGTGGAAGGCGGCGATGTCCGCGCGGGTCACGGCCGGCAGGCTGGTCAGGGTGCCCACGCCCGGCGCGCCGTACGGGGCGTCGCCATAGATGACGCGTCCGGCGGTCTGCGTCGCGACCGGCCCGGGGGTGCTGAGCTGGACCTTGAGCCCGTCCAGCGTCTGGTCGCGCTGGCGCTCCAGCTCTTCCTGGGCGAAGGCCGGGTTGCGGACCAGGTCGGCCATCAGGCTGACGGTCTGCGGGAAGACGTCGGCCGGAGCGTTGGCGTACAGATTGGTGAAGTCGGCGCCGGCGCTGGCGCCGACGTCGGCGCCCAGCTGTTCGATCTCGGTGGCGATCTGGGGCGCGCTGCGGGTGGCCGTGCCCTTGGTCAGCAGGGCGGCGGTCAGGCCGGCGACGCCGGCCTTGCCCGCCGTCTCATTGGCCGAACCCGCGTCGAACGACAGTCGGGCCGACACCAGCGGCAGGCCCGCCTTGGGCGCGACCAGAACCCGAAGACCGTTGTCCAGGCGGAAGTCGGCGACCGCCGGCGTGACCGGGGCCACGGCGGGTCCCGTCTCGGGCATGGCGGTGCGCTGTTCCGGCGGCAGAAGCTCGAAAATCTGGCCGACGGGGGCCAGATCCGCGACCTTGACCGGGGCGTCCACGTTCAGCTTCTGCTGCGAGACGGCCTGGCCCTCTTCGGCGTTCAGATAGCGGATGGTGATGGCGCGCTGGTCGGTCAGATATTTGCGCGCCACGCGCTGGATGTCGGCGGCGGTGACGGCCTGGATCTCGGCGATCTCGCGGTCGGCGACCGAGGCGTCATTGGTCATGATCAGGGCGAAGCCCAGGGTGCGGGCGCGGTCCTCGATCGTCTCGCGTTCGCGCAGGGCGTTGGCGACCAGTTCGTTCTTGGCCTCGGCCAGTTCGGCGGCGGTGACCGGCGCGTCGCGGAATTTGGCGACCTCGGCCCGCAGGGCGGCGACGCCGGCATCGGGCGACTGGCCGTCGGCCATGATGGCGTAGACGTTCAGATTACCCGCCTGCTGCGAGAAGTCGGGGCTGGAGCCGATCTGGGCGGCGATCTGCTGATCATACACCAGCGAGCGGTACAGGCGGCTGCTCTCGCCGGTCGACAGAATGCCGTCCAGCACCGTCAGGGCCGCCCGATCCGGGTCGCCATAGGCGATGGCCGGATAGGCGATGACCACGGCGGGCAGCGGCACGTTGGGCGCGTGGAAGGTCGCCTCGCGCGGACCGGTGGGCGCGCGTTCCTGCACATTGTTCACCGGCAGCGGGCGGTCGGGGTTCTTGATCGGGGCGAAATACTGGTCGATCCAGCCGTCCAGCTGCGTCTGGTCGAAATTGCCCGCCACGACCAGGAAGGCATTGTCCGGCCGGTAATAGGTGGCGTGAAAACGGCGCACGTCCTCGATGGTCGCCGCGTCCAGATCTTCGATCGAGCCGATGGTGGTGCGGCGATAGGGGTGATCCTGGTAGATGGTCTCGGGCAGGAAGACGCTGAACAGGCGGCCATAGGGGCTGGCCAGGACACCCTGGCGGTACTCCTCCTTGACCACGTCGCGTTCGCTTTTGAACACATCCTCGTTGACGACCAGCGAGCCCAAGCGGTCAGCCTCGGCGAACAGCAGGCGCTGCAGGTGATTGGCCGGGATGGTCTCGTGATAGGCGGTGACGTCGTCCGAGGTGAAGGCGTTGTTGTTCCCGCCCACATCCTCGGTCAGGCGGTCAAAGGTCTCGTCGGGGAAATTCTTCGTCGCCTTGAACATCAGGTGTTCGAACAGGTGGGCGAAGCCGGACCGGTTGGCCGGATCGTCCTTGGACCCCACACGGTACCAGACCTGGACCGTGACGTTCGAGGTCGAGGTGTCGCGCGCCGTATAGACGTCCATGCCGTTGGCCAGGGTCCGCTTCTGGAAGCCCAGCGGCGGGACTTCGATCCCGCCCTGTGGGGCGGTGGCGGCGACGGGCGCGGCGGGCGTGGTCGCCCAGGCGGGGGCGCCCGACAGCAGGGCGGCGGCCGCGACGGCGGCGAGAAGGCGATGTTTCATCTGCTGGGTCCTGAACAGCCCGGATTAGGTCTCAGCGACCCTAACAGGGGCCAGCGACGGCGCACGTTACAGAGCGGTAATGTAGACACTGTCTCCCCTCTCCCTGCGGGAGAGGGCTTGAGGCTCGCAGAGCGCAGCGATGCGCAAAGCCGAAAGGGTGAGGGGTTACAGCGCTGAAATCGGTGAGGTCGTAACCCCTCACCCGACCGCGCCAGGACGACGGCTTACGCCGCCGTGCGCGCTCTCCCTCTCCCGATGGGAGAGGGGAGGCGGTAATTCACCGCCCGAACACCTCGACACCGACGTCGCCGTCGATGGTCAGCCAGGCGCGCTTCATGCCCTGGCTGTTGAAAGGGGTGGCGATGGTCCCCTGACGATCCAGGGCGATCAGGCCGCCGTCGCCGCCCATCGCCCCGATTTCGTCGATCACGTCCTGTGCCGCCTGGGCCAGCGACTGGCCCGCGCGGACGCGCCAGCCGGTCTGGGCGGCGGCGGCGACGCGGATGAAATATTCGCCCTGGCCGGTGCAGGAGACGGCGACGCCGTCATCGGCCCAGGTTCCGGCGGCGGGGATCGGCGTGTCGCCGACCCGGCCAGGCATCTTGCCGAACACCCCGGCGGTCGAGGTGGCGGCAGCCAGCCGCCCGGCCGAATCCAGCACGCAGCAGCCGACGGTGCCGTGGCTGAGCCCGCCGGGCGGATGGTTGTCCTCGCCCTGACCGGCGCGGGTGAACCAGGCCGCCTCGTCGCCGATGGGGTCCAGTCCCTGATCATGGGCGAACAGGGCCGCGCCTTCGCCGGCCAGCATGACGTGGGGCGTGCGGTCCATCACCGCCCGCGCGGCGCGGATCGGATTGCGGAAGCCCTGCAGGGCCGCGACCGCCCCCGCGCGCCGGTCCGATCCGTCCATCAGGCTGGCGTCCAGTTCATAAGCCCCGGCCAGATTGGGCGAGGCGCCGCGCCCGGCGACATAGAGGCCGGAATCCTCCAGCAACACCACCGCCTCGACCGCCACGTCCAGGGCGCTGTCGCCCGCCGCCAGCCGGCCGCGCATGGCCTCGACGACCAGGCGCATATGCACGACCTCGGCGTCATAGTTGCGCTCGCGCCGGGCTCCGGCGCCGCCGTGCAGGATCAGGGCGTATCGGCTCATGCGTCGTCTCCGGCGGCCAGCGTGGCCATGGGGCTTTTCTTGCGGGTCGCGGCTGATTAGCGTCCCTTGGCGGCCGGCGCCATGACCGGCGTCCCTCCCGAAGCGAAGTCCCCATGCGCGCAGTCCTGTCCAAGACCCCCGGCGGCCCGGAAACCCTGGTCGTCGAAGACATCCTGGATCCCACGCCGATGAAGGGCCAGGTGGTCATCGAGGTGAAGGCTGTGGGCATCAACTTCCCCGACACCCTGATCATTGAGGACAAGTACCAGTTCAAACCCCAGCGTCCGTTCGCGCCGGGCGCCGAGGTCGCCGGCGTGGTCGAGGCGGTGGGTGAGGGGGTCAAGGGCCTGCACAAGGGCGACCGCGTCATCGCCGTGCCCGGCTGGGGGGGTCTGGTCGAGCGGCTGGCCGTGCCCGCCGCCTCGGTCATCAGGATGCCCGACGGCATGAGCTTCGAGGAAGGCGCCGCCTTCATCATGACCTACGGCACCAGCTACTATGCGCTGAAGGACCGGGCGAAACTGCAGCCCGGCGAGACCCTGCTGGTGCTGGGCGCCGCGGGCGGGGTCGGTGTCGCGGCGGTCGAACTGGGCAAGGCGATGGGGGCCAAGGTGGTCGCCGCCGCCTCGACCAACGACAAGGTCGAGTTCGCGCTGGAGGCGGGGGCCGACAACGGCCTGATCTATCCCTCGGGCGCCATGGACAAGGCCGCGCAAAAGGAACTGTCGGGGGAGTTCAAGCTGGCGACGGGTCGCGACGGGGCCGACGTGGTCTATGATGCGGTCGGCGGCGACTACGCCGAGCCGGCCCTGCGGGCGATGGACTGGAACGGCCGTTATCTGGTGGTGGGCTTCCCGGCGGGGATTCCGGCCCTGCCGCTGAACCTGACGCTGCTGAAGTCGGTGTCGGTGGTCGGCGTCTTCTGGGGCGCCCACGTCGCGCGCGAGCCCGAGGCGCACGCCGCCAACATGGCCGAGCTGATACGCTTCTACGCCGAGGGCAAGATCAGGCCGCGCGTCAGCCGCACCTTCCCGCTGGTTCGCGCCGCCGAGGCGATCCAGGCGCTGGGCGACCGCAGCGCCCTGGGCAAGATCGTGGTGACGGTGGACGAATGACGGCTGAGGTCCGCCTGGCGCCCGGCCTGGATATCCCCGCCCTGCGCGAGGCCTTCGCCGCGCGGGGACGTCTGCATATCCTGAACGTCCTGACGCCCGACGCGGCCGAGGCCGTGGCCGCCACGCTGGAGGCCGAGACGGCGTGGAAGATGACCTGCGCGGCGGGCGGCTTCTTCGAACTGCCGCTGAACGGCCGGGTCGCGGCCGATCCGGACAAGCAGAGCTGGATCGACGAGGCGCGCGTCGATCCGAACACCCCGCGCATGCAGTATATGTTCGACACCCGGCGACTGGGTCAGGACTGGGGCGATGAGCCCCGCACGCCCGATGCGGCGGACGCGGTGCTGGCGTTTCTGAACACGCCCGCCTTTCTGGATTTCGCGCGGGCGGTGACGGGCGACGACCGGATCGACTTCGCCGACGCCCAGGCCTCGCGCTATCGGCCCGGCCATCTGCTGACGGCGCACAACGACCTGTCGGCGGGCAAGAATCGACTGTACGCCTATGTGCTGAACCTGACGCGGGACTGGCGGGCCGACTGGGGCGGCGTGCTGATGTTCCAGGGCGACGACGGCCATGTCGAACACGGCTGGACCCCCGCTTTCAACGCCCTGAACCTGTTCACCGTGCCCACCCGACATGCTGTCAGCCAGGTCGCCGCCCATGCGCCACGGGACCGCCTGTCCATCGTCGGCTGGCTGCGCTCGAACAGCCCCGTGGGGCCGCAGCTGCCGCCCGCCTAGCGGTTGCGCAGGCGGTCCAGGGCTTCGACGGCTCGCTGGCGGTGCTTCGGCTTGATGCTGGAGCCGACGGCGGCCAGCAGGGCGGCGATCACCGCGGCGTCGTCGGTGAAGCCGATGCCGACCAGGATGTCGGGAATGGCGTCGATGGGCAGGACGAAATAGGCCAGCGCCCCCAGCATGATCCCCTTGGCCGCCGTCGGTGTCTCGGGGTCGCGGGCGGCGAAGAAGGCGGCCAGCGCCTCGCCCGCGAACGGCACCCGCGAGGCGACGGCTGTGATCTTGGGCCAGAAGCCCCGCGCCACGCGCATCTCGTTGACCCGCTGCACCTGCGGTTGCAAGGCGCGCGAGGGGTCCAGCGCCGCTTCGGGCGAGGCCGCTTCAGAGGGTTTGGCTTTGGCGGTCATGGCCGCTAAATCCCCGTCACTTCTTTCGGTTCAGACACAACATAGGAACGAAC
>NZ_SDZL01000066.1 GCF_004210735.1 Brevundimonas sp. | reverse complement strand
GCCACGCGCGCCGCGGCTGACGAAGGCATCGTTCCGGGCGGCGGCATCGCCCTGCTGAAGGCCTCCAAGATCCTGGCCGACGTCAAGGGCGACAACGCCGACCAGAACGCCGGCATCGCCATCATCCGCCGCGCCCTGCAGGCTCCGATCCGCCAGATCGCCGAAAACTCCGGCGTCGAAGGCTCGATCGTGGTCGGCAAGGTTCTGGAGAACAACGAAGCCTCGTTCGGCTTCAACGCCCAGACGGAAGAATACGGCGACCTGGTCAAGATGGGCGTCATCGACCCGGCCAAGGTTGTTCGCACGGCCCTGCAGGACGCCGCTTCGGTGGCCGGCATCCTGATCACAACGGAAGCCGCTGTCGCGGACGCGCCGAAGAAGGCTTCGGCTGGCGGCGCCCCGGACATGGGCGGCATGGGCGGTATGGGCGGCATGGACTTCTAGGTCCGAGCCATCCGACGCTGACGACAGAAGGGCGGGGCCGAAAGGCCTCGCCCTTTCTCTTTGCCCATTTCATGAACAATCGTTCATGAAGCCAACGGCGTGCTTGCAGCGACGCAAGCCCGGCGTAAGGTCCGCCCAACCCTGTCGGGAGGAGACAATACCCATGCGTTTCGTGACCCTTTGCGCCGCTGCGGCGCTGATGGCGGCTGCAGCCCCCGTCGCCGTGATGGCCCAAGCCCCCGCCGCCGCGGGCGCCGTGCGCGCCGCTCCCGTGTCGGACCTGGTCCGCGAGGTCGACATTCCCTACAGCCGCTTCCAGCTGGACAATGGCCTGACCGTGCTGGTCCACACCGACCGCAAGGCGCCGGTGGTGGCGATCTCGGTCTGGTACAATGTCGGCTCCAAGGACGAACCCGTCGGCAAGACCGGCTTTGCTCACCTGTTCGAACACCTGATGTTCGGCGGTTCGGAGAACATGCCGGGCAGCTTCTTCACGCCGACCCGCAACATGGGCGCGACCGATCTGAACGGAACCACCTGGTTCGACCGGACCAACTATTTCGAGACCGTGCCGACCCCGGCGCTGGAGCAGGCGCTGTATCTGGAAAGCGACCGCATGGGCTACATGCTGGGCGCCATCAGCCAGGAGACGCTGGATCTACAGCGCGGCGTTGTCCAGAACGAGAAGCGTCAGGGCGACAACCAGCCTTATGGCCTGTCCGAATACGCCCAGCTTGAAGGGCTGTTCCCCGAGGGTCACCCGTACCGCCACTCGACCATCGGCTCGATGGCCGATCTGGACGCGGCGTCGATGGAGACGGTGCGCGACTGGTTCCGCAGCAAATACGGCCCGAACAACGCCGTTCTGGTGCTGGCCGGCGACATCGACGAGGCCGAGGCCCGTCGCCTGACCACCAAATATTTCGGTCCGATCGCGCGCGGTCCGGTGAACACCCCCGCCGCCGCCCCCGTGCCGACCCTGCCTGCGCCGGTGACAAAAACGCTGCACGACCGCGTGTCGAACGCCCGCATCAACCGGACCTGGGCCGTGCCCGGCCTGCTGGATGCGGACGCTGTGCCGCTGAGCGTCGGCGCCACCCTGCTGGGCGGTCTGGCCAGCTCCCGCCTCGATAACGAGCTGGTCCGCGGCGACCAGAGCGCCGTGGGCGTCAGCGCCTCGCTGCAGGACTTCCACCGCATCGGCATCTTCGACGTTCAGGTCGATGTGAAGCCGGGGCAGGACCCGGCCGCGCTGGAACGTCGTCTGGACACCATCCTGGCTGACCTGATCGAAAAGGGTCCGACCCAGGACGAGGTGAACCGCGTCGTCACCCGCTACGTCTCGGGCCGTATCGCGGGTCTGGAGCAGGTCGGCGGCTTCAGCGGCAAGGCTACGGCCTTGGCCGAGGGCCAGCTGTATGCGGGCGATCCCGAGTTCTACAAGAAGCAGCTGGCCGCCTATGCCGCCGTCACCCCCGCGCAGGTGCAGGCCGCGATGGCCAAATGGCTGACCCGTCCGGCCTTCAATCTGATTACCCTGCCGGGCGAGCGCGAAGCCTATGAAGAGGCCGCAGCCGCGCCGTCGGGAGCCGCCCGTTCGGAGGCCGCGCCGATCCAGCGTGTCGAACGTATGGCCAAGCCCGAGATCGGTCAGGTGTCCGATCTGGACTTCCCGACAATCGAACGGGCGACCCTGTCGAATGGCGTCAAGGTCGTCTACGCCCACAGCGACACCGTGCCGATGACGCGCGTCGCGGTCGAGTTCGACGCCGGCTACGCCGCCGATCGTGCGGATCGTCTGGGCGCCCAGAGTTTGATGCTGGACCTGATGGACGAGGGTACGGCGACGATGAACTCGACCCAGCTGGCCGAGGCCCAGGAGCGTCTGGGCGCGACCATCGCCACCGGCGCCACCATGGACCGATCGGCCGTGACCCTGACCGCGCTGACGCCGAACCTGCAGCCGTCGCTGGCGCTGCTGGCCGACGTCATCGACAACCCGGCCTTCGCCCCGGCCGAGGTCGAACGCCTGCGCGCCCAGCGTCTGGCCCGCATCGCCCAGGAGAAGACCCAGCCGGAAGGCCTGGCCAATCGCGCCCTGCCGGGCCTGCTGTATGGAGCCGACTATCCCTACGGTCGTCCGTTCAGCGGCGCCGGTGACGAGACCAGCATCGCCGCTCTGACGCGGGCCGATCTGGCCGCCCAGCATGACGCCTGGATCCGTCCGGACAACGCCACGATCTTCGTCACCTCGGACGTGCCGCTGGCCCAGCTGACGCCGCAACTGGAGGCCGCCTTCCGGGGCTGGTCCGCGCCGTCGACCGCCAAGGGGACCAAGACGTTCACGGCCGCCATTCCGGCCGCAACGCCGCGTATCCTGCTGATCGACCGGCCCCAGTCGCCCCAGTCCTACATTCTGGGCGGCCAGGTTCTGGACATGAACGGCACCGACGACACCCTGATGCTGAATGCGGCCAACAATGTGCTGGGCAACGACTTCCTGTCCCGCATCAACAGCGACCTGCGCGAGACCAAGGGCTGGTCGTACGGCGTGGCCGGCTACGTCAGCGGCCTGCAGAACCGCCTGCCCTATCTGGTTCAGGCGCCGGTCCAGGCCGACCGTACCGGTGATTCCGTCGCCGCCCTGCTGGACCAGTACAAGGCCTTCCTGTCCGACAAGGGCGTGACCGACGCCGAGCGCGAGCGCACGGTCAACGGCAACACCCGTCGACTGGCCGGCAGCTACGAGACCTCGGCCTCGGTTCTGGCCGCCATGCGTCAGAACGCGCTACTGGGCCGTCCGGACGACTATCAGGAGACCGTCGCCAGCCGCACCCGCGCCATGACGCCGGCCCAGATGGACGCCGCCGCCCGCGCCGCCATAGATCCGGGCAAGTTCGCCTGGGTCGTGGTGGGCGACGCCTCGGTGGTGAAGCCGCAGCTGGAGAAGCTGGGCCTGCCGGTCGAGGTGCGCCCCGCCAGCCAGTAACAGGGGTCTGAACGCCACGATTGACCGGCCCGGACGACATGTCCGGGCCGGTTTTTCTATGGGCGAGGCAAAGCGTCGCGGTCGTCGCACTTTGGTCACGAACGATTTGCCCCGGCGATCCGGCGCTCCCCATAGTGAGGCTTCGTCGTCACAAGGGGATTGTTCGACCGATGCGCCTTTCCACACGCTTCTCCGCCGCGCCTGCCGCCCTCGTCGTCGCACTGGGACTGACCGCCGCCCTGCCTGCAGAGGCCCAGTCGCGCCGCGCCGCCGCACCGGTCGCCGCCGCCGAACTGACCCGCGCCGCGCCCGCGACCCATCGCGCCGTGACCTTCGCCGCCGCCCCGGCTGCTCCGTCGGGAACCCTGGTGCTGCCGCTGTCGGCCGCCAGCGATCTGGACGCCCGCGCCGCCACCCTTTCCGCCGATGCCCGGGCCGCCCTGGCCGCCGGGTTGAAAGGCGCCGATTTCGGCTACGGCAAGCGCAAGTCGGTCAGCCTGTACGGGTTGGGCGGCTGGGATCGGGTTCTGGTGGTCGGGCTGGGCGCTGACGCCTCGGCCGCTGACATCCAGGATGCCGGGGCTGCGGCCGGACGCGCCCTGGGCGCCCAGGCAGGCGAGCTGACCCTGCTGGCGTCGGGCCTCTCGGCCGAGGCGGCGTCCGAATTGGCCACCGGCCTGAACCTGGGCGAGTACCGGTCGGACCTGTACCGCACCACCGGCCGCGACACGCCGGCGCCCGGCGCCGCGACCGTGGTGGCCGATGACGCCTCGGGCGCCAGCGCGGTCTTTGCCGGGCGGGGCCGCGCCCTGGTCGAGGCCATGACCTGGGCCCGCGACATCTCGAACGAGCCCGCCAATATCGTCTATCCGGAAAGCTTCGTCGCCCGCGCCCGCGCGGCCTTCGCCGGGGTGCCGGGCGTGACCATCGAGGTGCTGGACGTGCCGGCGATGGAACGTCTGGGCATGGGCGCGATCCTGGGCGTCGGTCAGGGTTCGCCGCGTCCGCCGCGTATGCTGATCATCCGTTATTGCGACCAGAACGCCCCGGCCGAGGTCTTCGGCGCCGGGCCGGTGGCCCTGCTGGGCAAGGGCATCACCTTCGATTCTGGCGGGATCTCGCTGAAGCCCGGATCGGGCATGGGCGCGATGAAGATGGACATGTCAGGCGCCGCGGGCGTGGTCGGCGCCGTTCTGGCCCTGGCCAAGTCGGCTGCGCCGGTTGATGTGGTGGCCGTCGCCGCCCTGGCCGAGAACATGCCCGACGGCGGCGCCATCCGTCCCGGCGACGTGCTGACCGCCATGAACGGCCGGACCATCGAGGTCATCTCGACCGACGCCGAGGGCCGCCTGGTCCTGGCCGACGCCGTCGTCTATGCGGACACCCGCCTTAACGCCGCCGCCATCGTCGATGTGGCGACCCTGACCGGGGCGATCAGCACCGCCCTGGGCGCCGACTATGCGGGCCTGTTCAGCCGCCACGATAGCCTGTCGGACCAGTTGCACGCCGCCGGTGAAGCCTCGGGCGAACGCCTGTGGCGCCTGCCGCTGCACCCCAACTATGTCACCGCCACCTCGTCGCCGATCGCCGACATCAAGAACGCGGGCGAAGGCGGTGCGGGCGCGGGCACCGGGGCGCATTTCATCGGCTATTTCGCCCGTCCGGAAACCCCTTGGGCGCACCTGGACATCGCCAACGTCGACAACACCACCGCCAATGACGTGAAGCCCGCAGGTTCGACCGGCTGGTCAGTGCGTCTGCTGGAGCGGTTCGTGCGCGACTATCGCCCGGTCGCGCGCGAGGTCGGGACCGGCGGTTCCTGATCCACGGCGACGATCTCGACCGTCTGGCCGGCGACCACGGCCTCGTCCCCGACCGTCTTGCCCATCAGGGCGCGGGACAGGGGCGAGACGTGGCTGACCGAGCCGGCGGCGGGGTCGGCCTGATCCTCGCCGACGATGCGCCAGGTCTGGGTGCGGCCGTCCTCGCGTTCGATGGTGACGAAGCCGCCGAACCGCACCCGGCCATCCGCCTCGGTCTCGACCAACTGGGCCGAGGCGCGCCGGGCGGACCAGTAACGCAGGTCGCGCGTGGCCCGCGCCATGGCCGTGCGATCCGCTTCGATCGACCCCTTGGCCTGGGCGGCGGCGTAGGCGGCGCGGGCGCTGGCCAGTTCCGCATCGATGGCCGCCAGCCCCTCGGCCGTCACCAGATTGGCGTGCGGCGAGATCGGCCGGTCCGGCAGGTCCGCCGCCGTGGCTTCCAGATCTTCTTCCCGGGTGAAGGCGACGCTCATGGGGGATGAGCGTCTAGGGCGTTCGGCCGTTCCGGTCTAGGAAGACGGCGATGAACCCCTCCTCTGCCCTCGTCCATGTGATCGGCGCCGGCCCGGCCGGCTTGATGGCGGCCGAGCGTCTGGCTCGTGGCGGGGCCCGCGTCGTCGTGCACGAGCGGATGCCGTCCGTGGCGCGCAAATTCCTGATGGCCGGGCGCGGCGGGCTGAACCTGACCCATTCCGAGGATCGGGAGCCCTTCCTGAACCGTTATGGCGCGGCGCGGTCCGCGATCGGAGGGTGGCTGGACGCCTTTTCGCCCGCCGATCTGGTGGGTTGGGTCGAGGAACTGGATCAGCCGACCTTTGTCGGCAGTTCGGGGCGGGTGTTTCCGAAAACGATGAAGGCCTCGCCCCTGCTGCGCGCCTGGCTGGCTCGACTGGCTGGACTGGGGGTCGAGATCCGCACCCGCTCGCGCTGGACGGGCTGGCGTGACGGGGCGCTGACGTTTGAAACGCCTGAGGGCGAACGGCAGGAAGCGGCTGACGCCGTGGTGCTGGCGCTGGGTGGGGCGTCGTGGCCGCGGCTGGGGTCGGACGCGGCCTGGACGGACTGGCTGGACGCGCCCCTGTCGCCGTTCCGCCCCGCCAACGTCGGCTTCGACGTGGTGTGGAGCGAGGTGTTCCGCGACCGGTTCGCGGGCCAGCCACTGAAGGGCGTGGCGCTGGGTTTCGCCGACCGGACGGTGCGGGGCGAGGCGATGATCGCCGCCTATGGCGTCGAGGGCGGTGCGGTCTACGCCCTGTCGGCCGATCTGCGCGAGGCGCTGGCGACCGATGGCGGGGCGACCCTGACGGTCGATCTGCGGCCCGATCTGTCGGTCGAGGCGCTGGCGGCGCGACTGGCGCGGCCACGTGGCAAGGACAGTGTCACAAACTGGCTGCGCAAGGCCGGGGGCCTGTCGCCGGTCGCGGTGGGCCTGCTTCGCGAGATCGGCGAGCCGCCGCCGGGACCGGACAAGCTGGCGCGCCGAATCAAGGGCGTGCGGTTGAAGCTGACGGGCGTGCAGGGTTTGGAGCGGGCGATATCCTCGGCCGGGGGCGTGCGGCTGGACGCGGTGGACGCGCGGCTGATGCTGACCGGCCGCCCCGGCGCCTTCGTCGCGGGCGAGATGCTGGACTGGGAGGCGCCGACCGGTGGCTATCTGCTGCAGGCCAGCTTCGCCTCGGGCGTCGTGGCGGCGCAGGGCGCGCTGGACTGGCTTGAGACGACAAAGACGACCAGGAGCGACGCATGACCGACC
Source organism: Brevundimonas sp. (assembly GCF_004210735.1). Taxonomy (GTDB): domain Bacteria; phylum Pseudomonadota; class Alphaproteobacteria; order Caulobacterales; family Caulobacteraceae; genus Brevundimonas. The sequence continues at coordinate 4,845 of NZ_SDZL01000066.1, read as the reverse complement.
GGCCCGACATCCACGGGGCGTGTCCGCCGCGCTTTGACGCGGTAAAGGACGCCTTCGCCCGCAATTTCACCGATGCGCCCGAGGGGCTGAACGAACTGGCCGCACGCTTCAGCGTCTGTGTCGATGGCGAGCCGGTGATCGACCTGTGGGCCGGATCGGCGGATCTGGCGGGCACGATCCCGTTCGACGCGCGGACGCTGGTCCCGGTGTTTTCGACCGGCAAGGCGGTGATGAGCCTGATGATCGCCTGGTGCGTCGAGCGGGGGTTGTTGACCTATGACGGCCGGGTCGCGGACCACTGGCCGGCGTTCGGCGCGGCGGGCAAGGACCAGCTGACGGTCGCGCAGCTGATGAGCCATCAGTCGGGCCTGCCGGGCTTTTCCGAAGGGGGCGAGCCGGCCATCTGGTTCGACCGGCAGGCGGTGCTGGACCGGCTGGCGGCGCAGGAACCCCTGTGGGCGCCGGGAACGGCGTCCGGCTATCACCCGATCACCATCGGCTATCTGGCGGGCGAGCTGTTCCGCATCGTCGACGGACGAAGCATGGGCACGGCCCTGCGCGAGGATTTCGCCGAACCTTTCGGTCTGGATCTGTGGCTGGGCCTGCCCGAGGCAGAGCACGGCCGAGTGGCGCAGCTGAGAAAGCCCGCCGCCGCGCCGGACCTGGGCCCTATAGACAGCATCAAGAAGGCCGCCTTCCTGGATCGCGGCTCGGCCCCCGGCGGGCGGGGATCGACCGAGTGGCGGATGGCGGAAATCCCGTCCGCCAACCTGCACGCCACGGCGCGCGATCTGGCGCGGATGATGTCGATCATCGCCACCGGAGGCGCACTGGACGACAAACCGATCCTGTCGCCGACGACGCTGGAGCAGGCGACGCGGGAACGGATCCACGGCCCGGACAAGGTGCTGCCCTTCGTCATCAGCTGGGCGGCGGGGTTCACGCGGAACGCCGGGCTGAACATCTTCGGGCCGAACCCGCTGGCGGTGGGGCATTGCGGTTGGGGCGGGTCGATGGCCTTCGCCGACCCGGCGGCCAGGGTGTCGGCCGCCTATGTGATGACGCGCCAGTCGCCGCACCTGATCGGTGACCCGCGGGCGCTGCGCCTGATCGACGCCTTCTATTCGGCCTGAAGGGCGGCCCGCGCCATGCGGGCGCGCTGGACGGCGACGGCGGCGAAGACGGCGGCCCCGGCCCAGATGAAGACGAAGCTGACCGCGCGCAGCGGGGTGAAGGCTTCACCGGCCCAGACGCCGCAGGCGAACTGCAGCGTGGGGGCGATGAATTGGATAAAGCCCATGGCCGACAGCGGCAGGCGCCGCGCCGACCAGGCGAACAGGGCCAGCGGCAGGACCGTCGCCGGGCCGTTGACCATGGCCCACATCAGGCCGCCCGGCGAGGACAGGCCGACCGCGCCGGGGCCGCTGAGTTGCAGCCAGGTCAGGAAAATCAGGCCCAGCGGCAACAGCAGCAGACATTCGACGAACAGGCCCGTCTGGGCGTCGGCGGGCACGCGCTTGCGGATCACCCCATAGGCGCAGAACGTCAGGGCCAGAACGATGGAGATCCATGGCGGCCGCCCCAGCGCCAGCGCCTGGATCAGCACCCCGACAGCGGCCAGGCCGATGGCGATCTTGCCGCCCCGGCTGATCTTCTCGCGGAACAGCAGGGCCCCGGCGGCCATGTTCAGCAGCGGATTGATATAGTAGCCGAGGCTGGCCTCCAGCGTCGCGCCGTGGGTCGTGGCCCAGACATAGACGCCCCAGTTCACCCCGATAAGCGCGGTCGAGCCGGCCAGCCAGATCAGGGTCGAGGGCGTGCCCAGCACCCGCTTCACCTGGCCCCACTGCCGCGACATCAGCACCAGGATCCCGGCGAACAGCACCGCCCAGACGGCGCGCTGGGCCAGAATCTCGGGCGCGGTGAAGCCCTGGGCGGCCATGCCCATGAACAGCAGCGGCAGGAAGCCCCAGATGATGTAGCAGCTGATCGCCGAGATCAGGGCGGTGCGGGCTTCCGCAGGGGCGGGGGCAGGAGAGGCGGACACGCTCACGGCGGACCTTTCGGTCCCCGCCGCGCCCGGCGCGACGGGCCAAATATGGGATCAATGGCCCTCAAGCAGCCTCGCACCGCGTGCGAGGCGTTAGGGCCTCCTTACTCAGACAGTAATGCTGCGATAGCCGCTCTTGGGCTGGATGATGCCGGCCTCGTCCAGCAGCTGGGCGATCTGGACGGCGTTCAGGGCCGCGCCCTTGCGCAGGTTGTCGGACACGACCCAGAAGGCCAGGCCGTTCTCGACCGTGTGATCCTTGCGGATGCGCGACACATAGACGGCATGCTCGCCGGCCGCATCGACTGGGGTGATGTAGCCGTCATGCTCGCGCTTATCGATGACCTGGACGCCCGGCGCCTCGCGCAGGATCTCACGGGCCTCGTCGGGGGCGATGGGGCGATCGAACTCGACCGTCACGGCCTCGGAGTGGCCGACGAAGACCGGCACGCGGACGCAGGTGACCGTCAGCTTGATGGAGGGGTCCAGCATCTTGTGCGTCTCCTTCCACATCTTGGTCTCTTCATCGGTGTAGCCGTCCTCGTTGAAGGCGCCGATGAAGGGGATGACGTTGAAGGCGATCTGCTTGGGGAATTTCTTCGGCGTGGCGTCGCCCAGGCCGTAGATGGCCTTGGTCTGGTTCCACAGCTCGTCCATCCCTTCCTTACCGGCGCCCGAGACGGACTGGTAGGTGGCGACCACGACGCGCTTGATCCTGGCCGCGTCATGCAGCGGCTTCAGCGCGGTGACCAGCTGGATGGTCGAGCAGTTGGGGTTGGCGATGATGTTCTTGGTCTTCGCCTGCTTGATGGCGTCCGGGTTCACCTCGGGCACGATCAGCGGCACGTCCGGGTCCATGCGGAAGGCCGAGGAGTTGTCGATGACGATGGCGCCGGCCTTGCCGATCTTCTCCGACCATTCGCGCGACACCGCGCCGCCGGCGCTCATCAGCACGATGTCGACGGTGGTGAAGTCGAACTGCTCCAGATCCTGGCATTTCAGGGTGCGGTCGCCGAACGAGACCTCGACCCCCTTGGATTTGCGCGAGGCGATCGCATGCATTTCATCGACGGGGAAGTTCAGCTCCTCGAGGATGGACAGCATTTCCCGGCCGACATTGCCGGTGGCGCCTACGACGGCGACGCGATAGCCCATGGGACAAGATCCTTGTTACGGGGAAGACGTTTCGCATTTGGGTCTTTCGCAGGCGCGAAGCAATCTCTTTTCCCGGCTTCTTTCGCCCGCTATGGCCCTTTCATGCCCTCTGCCGTCCGCCGCGCCTATAACGCCCGCCTGAAATCCGGGGCGATCCATGCCGATCTGGCCCAGGCGCCGGTGGTGGGCGCGCTGGAGCGGCTGGAGAAGGATCTGTCGAAGAAGGGGCTGTTCGGCAAGCCGCCCGAGGTGACGGGCATCTATCTGTGGGGGCCGCCGGGGCGCGGCAAATCCATGCTGATGGACCTGTTCTATGCGGCCAGCCCCGAGCCGCGGAAGATGCGGGCGCATTTCCACGCCTTCATGGCGCGGGTTCACGACCTGATCCGCCAGTGGCGCGAGGGGGACGCCAAGGCCCGGAAGCGCGTCTTTGGACAATCGAAGGGGGATGATCCCATCGCGCCGGTCGCGGAGCTGATCGCGTCCGAGGCGCGGCTGCTGTGTTTCGACGAGCTGCAGGTGACGGACATCGCCGACGCCATGATCCTGGGCCGGCTGTTCGAGGCGCTGTTCGAGCGGCGGGTGGTGCTGGCCGTAACCTCGAACCGGGCGCCGGAGCAGCTGTATCTGAACGGCATCAACCGGCAGCTGTTCCTGCCCTTCATCGACATCCTGCGGACGCGCTGCGTGGTGGTCGAGACGGCGGGCGCGCGCGACTGGCGGCTGGACCGGCTGACGGGGACGAAGGTCTGGTTCACGGCGGGCGGTCCCGGGTTCGAGCAACTGTGGGCCGACCTGAAGGGCGATGAGCCGGAGGAGCCGGCGACCCTGAACGTACTGGGCCGCGAGGTGACCGTCGCCCGCACCGTCGGCGGCATGGCCCGCGCGACGTTTGACGAACTGTGCGCCCGGCCGCTGGGGCCGCAGGACTATCTGGCCGTGGCCGGGCGGTTCCATATCCTGTTCCTGGAGGGCGTGCCGAAACTGGGCCCTGCCAACCACCATGAGGCGCGCCGCCTGGTGACCCTGATCGACGCCCTGTACGAGGTGGGGGTCAAGCTGGTGGCGTCGGCCGCCGCCGCGCCGGAGGCCCTCTATACCGAAGGGGTCGGCGCCTTCGAGTTCGAACGCACCGTGTCGCGCCTGCACGAAATGGGCAGCCAATCCTGGCTGGAACGCCAGACCGGCGACGCCGCCCCGGCGGAGGCGCCGGCGCCGTGAGGGGGCGGATTGCACTGCACTGCACGGGAAAAAATCAGTGCAGTGCGTGCAACAGTGCAACGCTTCTTTTTACCGACCCCTCTCCCAGCGGGAGAGGGAGAGCGCGCACGGCGGCGCAGCCGTCGTTCTGGCGCGGTCGGGTGAGGGGGTGGAGCCTCATCCTGTTTAGCGCGTAACCCCTCACCCTTTCGGCTGGCGCATCGCTGCGCTCTGCGAGCCTCAAGCCCTCTCCCGCTGGGAGAGGGTGGGGAGTCGATGTCAAAGACCGGGCAGCATCATAGCGGGGGATGCGGCGCGGCGGTGAGATCGGGGGTTATGGCGCGAAAGGGGCGATGACGGCTGGATTCGGACCGAGGGTCGATGGGTTCGGGGTGGCGCCGGGGCGGGCGGGGCGCCTAGAGTGGGGGCTTACTGGAGAC
>NZ_SDZL01000017.1 GCF_004210735.1 Brevundimonas sp. | reverse complement strand
AACTGCTCAGGCAGCAGACTGATCGGCGTTCAGATGGCTTTTGAACGAACAAGGCCGCCGGACATTCCCCCGTCCGGCGGCCTTGTTCGTTCAAAAGCCATCTGAACGCCGATCAGTCTGCTGCCTGAGCAGTTCCCGCTTCCCGTTCCGTCCCGCCTGGCCTAGTCAGCGACACGGCGGTTGATCCGCCGTGGCGGCGGTCTAGTCTGTCGCCTCATCCGGCGGCCGACGGCCGCGCTTCAAGAGACTCATCATGGCTGGCCAGGCCCGCACCGCGTCCCCTCAGGCGACAACGCTGGAGGCGCTGGAAAGGGCGTTTGCCGCCGGCCTGGGGGCCGGCGGGTCGGTGGGATCGCTGGAGCGCTCCTTCCTCACCCAGGCCTATGAGGACTACGCCGCCGACGAAACGCCCGAGATCGACGGCGATGATCTGGCCGCCGTGCTGGCCGCCGCCTGGCGATCGTCAGCCGTGCGCAAGCCGGGTGAGCCCGCCAGCATCACCGTAGGGCCGCTGACCGGCCGGGACGGCCGCGCCACCGGCTATGACAACATCCAGATCATTCAGGATGACGGCCCCTTCCTGGTCGACAGCGTGCTGGGCCAGCTGGCCGACGCGGGCGTGTCGGTGCGGGCCCTGTTCCACCCCGTGGTTCCCACCGGCCGCGACGCCGCCGGCGCGCGGATGGAGGGCGCGGGCCGCGAATCGATGATCGTGGTCATCCTGGATCCCCTGCCGCAGGAGCGGCGCGACGCCCTGGGCGAGGCCCTGTCCGAGACCCTGGCCGATGTGCGATCGGCCGTGGCCGATCACGCCGCCATGACCGCCCTGATGGAGCGGTCGGCCCAGACCCTGACCGCCTGTCCCGCGGGGACCGATCCCGAAGTTCTGGCCGAGAATGTCGAGTTCCTGAACTGGCTGACCGCCGACCGTTTCGTCTTCCTGGGTGCGCGGGATTATGATTATCCGCGCAGCGCCGACGGCGGCTATGAGGCCGAGGCGCCGCTGAGCCAGTCGGGCGAGGGGCTGGGCGTGCTCAGCGATCCGGAGCGCCGCGTCCTGCGCCGCGCGTCAGAGCCGGCCGTCCTGACCCGCCAGATGCAGCGCCAGCTGGATCTCAGCGAACCGGTCACCGTGGCCAAGGCCAATATCCGCTCGCGCGTCCATCGCCGGGCCTACATGGATTATGTTGGGGTCAAGCGGTACGGCGCGGACGGCCGCCCGTCGGGCGAGACCCGTTTCGTCGGCCTGTTCACGGCCGAGGCCTATGACAAGATGGCCAAGGAGGTGCCGCTGATCCGGCGCAAGGTGGCCAATGCGCTGGAGCGCGCGGGCAAGGCGCCGGGCAGCCACAACCACAAGCGCCTGAAGAACATCCTCGAGAATTATCCTCGCGATGAGCTGTTCCAGATCGGCGAGGACGAGCTGCTGAACATCGCGCTGGGCATCCTGCACCTGTACGACCGCCCGCGGATCAAGATCTTCTCGCGCAAGGATCCGTTCGACCGGTTCGTGTCGATCCTGGCCTTCATCCCGCGCGAGCGGTTCCACACCTCGGTGCGCGAGCGGATCGGCGCCATCCTGGCCCGCGCCTGGGGCGGCCGGGTCTCGGCCTGGTATCCGGAACTCAGCGACCAGCCGCTGGTGCGCATTCACTACATCATCGGCGTCAATCCGGGCGATCATCCGTGTCCGGACGAAGCGACGCTGGAGGCCGAGGTGGCCGAGGCGGGCCGCAGCTGGGTCGACCGGTTCGAGAGCGCCCTGCGCGTCGCCGACTTCGACGAAGTGGCCGTCGGCCCGCTCAGCGCCCGCTGGGCCCAGGCCTTCGGCGCCGGCTATCGCGACCGCTATGACGCGGCCGAGGCCGTGCGCGACCTGATGTCGATCGACACGCTGAACGCCGACGGCAAGGTCGGGGACGGCGAGCCGGTCGCCGTGCGCGCCTTCCGGCCGTCCACCGACAACGCCCTGCAATTCCGGTTCAAGCTGTATCGTCGCGGCGCGCCTGTGCCGCTGTCGGACGTGCTGCCGATCCTGGCGGACATGGGGCTGAAGACGCTGGAGGAGTTCGGTCACGCCATCCGGCCGGGGGGCGGCGACCCTATCCACATCCACGAATTCCTGCTGGAGGATCCGCGCGGCGAGGCGCTGAGCTTTGACGCGGTCAGCGGCCCGTTCGAGGACGCCTTCAGCGCCGTCTGGAACGGCCGCACCGAAAGCGACGGCTTCAACCGGCTGGTGCTGGAACTGGGCGTCGACTGGCGCGAGGCGGCGCTGATCCGCACCCTGTCCCGCTATCGCCAGCAGACCGGCCTGGATCCCAGTCAGGCGGTGCAGGAAGAGGCGCTGCGCGAATATCCGACCGTGGCGCGCGCCCTGCTGGCCCTGTTCGCGGCCAGGTTCGACCCGGCGGGCGGCCCGGTCGAAACGCGCGAGACGCCGGTGGCCGAACTGCATGAGGGGCTTCTGGCCCTGCTGCAGGAGGTCAAGAGTCTGGACCACGACCGCGCCCTGCGTCGGATCGCTGCTTTGCTCCTGGCGATCAAGCGCACCAACTTCTATCAGTTGGCCGCCGACGGCCGGCCGCACCCCTATATCGCCATCAAGATCGCCTCGCGCGAGCTTGATGACCTGCCGCTGCCCAAGCCGTTCCGCGAGATCTTTGTCTGGGCGCCGCACGTCGAGGGCGTGCACCTGCGCTTTGGCCCGGTCGCCCGCGGCGGCCTGCGCTGGTCCGACCGCCGCGACGATTTCCGCACCGAGGTTCTGGGCCTGGTCAAGGCGCAGCAGGTCAAGAACGCAGTCATCGTGCCCGTCGGCTCCAAGGGCGGCTTCTATCCCAAATGCCTGCCGCGCGGCGGCGACCGCGACGCCATCCAGGCCGAGGCGATCCGCGCCTACAAGACCTTCCTGTCCGGCCTGCTGGACCTGACCGACAACATCGTCGGCGACGGCGCCCCGGTGCGGCCGGCCAATGTCATCGCCTGGGAAGGGGACGACCCCTATCTGGTCGTGGCCGCCGACAAGGGCACGGCGACCTTCTCGGACATCGCCAACGGCGTATCGCAATCCTACGGCTTCTGGCTGGACGACGCCTTCGCTTCGGGCGGCTCGGCCGGTTACGACCACAAGGAAATGGGCATCACGGCGCGCGGCGCCTGGGAGGCGGTCAAGCGGCACTTCCGCGAGATGGGCAAGGATATCCAATCCCAGCCCTTCACTGTGGTCGGTGTGGGGGACATGTCCGGCGACGTGTTCGGCAACGGCATGTTGCTGTCGAAAGCGATCCAGCTGGTCGCCGCCTTCGACCACCGCGACATCTTCATCGACCCGACGCCCGACCCGGCCAGGTCGTGGGAGGAACGCCAGCGCCTGTTCGAGCTGCCGCGTTCGTCTTGGCAGGACTATGACAAGGCGTTGATTTCCGAGGGCGGCGGAGTCTTCCCGCGCTCGGCCAAGTCGATCACCCTGACGCCGCAGATCCGCGCCCTGTTCGGCATCGAGGCCGAGAGCGTCGATCCGGCTGCGCTGATGCAGGCCATCCTGCGCGCCGACGCCGAACTGCTCTATTTCGGCGGCATCGGCACCTATGTGAAGGCCGCGCACGAGACCCACGCCCAGGCGGGGGACAAGGCCAACGACGTCATCCGCATCGACGGCGTCGAGGTCCGCGCCAAGGTCATCGGCGAAGGCGCCAACCTGGGCCTGACACAGGCGGGCCGCATCGAAATGGCCCGCAACGGCGTGCGCCTGAACACCGACGCCATCGACAACTCGGCCGGCGTCGACAGTTCGGACCACGAGGTCAACATCAAGATCCTGACCGGGGCGGCCATCGCCTCGGGCGCGCTGAAGGCCGAGGACCGCAACGCACTTCTGGCCTCGATGACCGACGAGGTGGGCCTGAAGGTGCTGGCCCACAACTACGACCAGACCCTGGCCCTGACCCTGCAACAGGCCGAGGGGGCGAATGCGCTCGACGCCCAGCAGCGGTTCATGCAGTGGCTGTCGGCCAAGGGTAAACTGGACCGCAAGGTCGAGGGGCTGCCTGACGATGCGCGGATGGCCGAGCTGAAGGCCACGGCTTCACCGCTGGTCCGGCCTGAGCTGGCCGTGCTGATGGCCTATTCCAAGCTGGAGCTGTTCGACGACATCGTGGGCTCGACCGCGCCGGACGATCCCTTCTTCGAAGAGACGCTGGTGCGCTATTTCCCCGGTCCGCTGGCGAAGTTCGAGGCCGACATGGGTCGTCACCGCCTGCGCCGCGAGATCGTCTCGACCGTGCTGTCGAACGAGATCGTCAACATGTGCGGTCCGACCTTCCCCGAGCGACTGCGCTCGGCGGCGGAATGCGACACCGGGGCCATGGTCACGGCGTTCGAGGCGGCGCGCCGCATCTTCCGGCTGGACGAGGCCTGGGACGCGGTGTCGGCCCTGGACCTGAAGATTTCGGCCGAGGCGCAGACCGCCCTCTATACCGAGATCGCCGTCGTCCTGCGTCGCCAGACCTTCTGGCTGGCGCGCCGCGCGGCGCGTACCGAGACTTCGGTCGGGGGCCTGATCGCCACCTATCGCCCGGCCGCCGACGCGCTGCGCCAGGCCGGGGCCGATGTCCTGTCCCGCTTCGAACAGGACCGGACCGAGGCGCGGGTCCAGCGTTTCATCGGCCTGGGCGTGCCCGAGGCTCTGGCCCGCACCGTCGCGGCGCTGCGTCCGCTGGTGGCCACGGCCGACATCGGCGACCTGTCCGCCGCAGCGGGCTGGAGCGCCCCGGCCATGGCGCGCCTGTATCACCAGGTCGGCGCCGCCTTCGACTTCGACCGGCTGCGCGCGGCGGCGGGGTCGGTGCCTTCGGCCGATCATTTCGATCGGCTGGCGGTGCGTCGTCTGATCCAGGACTTCATGAACGAGCAGGTCCAGCTGACCCGCGCGGTGGCCACGACGTCGGCCGAGGCTGTCGGCGCCAGCGAAGCGGCGGCGGAAAAGGCCGTCGACGCCTGGATCGGCCCGCGCCTGTCGCTGGTCGAGGGGGTCCGCGCCTCGGTCGACGAGATCGAGGCCTCCGGTTCGGGCTGGACCTTCGCCAAACTGACCATCGCCAACGCCACCATCCGCGAAGTCGCGGCGGCGGCGCAGGCCTGATCGGAAGGGGAGGGGCCCATGCCGCGTAAATTCCTCGTCGTCGTCGATGACAGTCCGGAGTTCGGCGCGGCCCTGGGCTATGCCGCGCGCCGCGCCCGCTCGACGGGCGGGCGCGTGGCCCTGCTGCGCGTCATCCCGACCAGTTCCGACGAGCACTGGTCGGGGGTGCGCGACGAGATCCGCCGCCAGCAACGCGAAGAGGCCGAGGCCCTGCTGAATCGCGTGGGTCAGGAGGCGGCCGAACGCTCCGGCTCCTCGCCCCTGTTCCTGATTGAGGAAGGTGAGCCCCAGGCCGCCATCCGCAAGGTCGTCGGCGAGGATCCGGATATCAAGATCCTGGTGCTGGCCGCCGGCGCGGGCGCACGCGGTCCCGGACCACTGGTCACGGCGGTGCTGAAGAGCGGCGGCTTCGGCGGCCGCAAACTGCCCGTAACCATCGTGCCCGGCGAACTGAGCGAGGCGGATATCGAGGATCTGGCCTAACCCACACCGCCTCTCCCTCCCCGGGACGGGGAGGGAGATGCGTCGCACTTGCGATCCGGGGCCTTCGAGCGCATCTCCGGGTCATGTTCATCCAGACCGAAGCCACCCCCAATCCGAACGTGCTGAAATTCCTGCCGGGCCGCGAAGTCTCGCCACAGCGACCGCTGGAGTACCGCACTATCGAGGAAGGCGCCGCCTCGCCCCTGGCCGAGGCGCTGTTCCAGCTTGAGGGGGTCGAAGGGGTCTTCTTCGGCGCCGACTATGTCTCGGTGACGCGGGCCGCGCACGGGCCCGACTGGTCGGAGCTGAAGGCGTCGATCCTGGGCGTGGTCATGGATCATTTTGTCTCGGGCGCGGCCCTGCTGCGCCATGACGACGGCGCCGATGGCCATGCCGAGGACGACAGCGAGATCGTGGCCGAGATCAAGGCCCTGCTGGACAGCCGCATCCGCCCGGCCGTGGCCCAGGACGGCGGCGACATCCTGTTCGACGCCTTCGACGAGGAGACCGGGATCGTTCGCCTGCGCATGCGCGGCGCCTGTTCGGGATGCCCGTCGTCCGGCGCCACGCTCAAGGCCGGGGTTGAGCAGATGCTGAAACACTATGTGCCCGAGGTCACCAGCGTCGAGCAGGTGATCTGAGAGTTTTTCGCGCGCTATCGTTCGCTGCTTGAGCGCGGTTTGATGCTGACGCCGTTTCAATGAAACCTTGGCGTCCCGAACCGACCTGCGCCATGATGGCCCATGGCTCAAACACCCGCCGATGAGGAACGCGCCCAATGGCTGGCCCTGGGCGAAGCCCTGGCCGCGCTGCGGCGCGAGCGCGGGCTCAGCCAGGCCGAGGCGGGCGCGCGGGTCGCCATGACCAGTCAGGGATGGGGCCTGTATGAGGCCGGCCGCCGCGCGGGCCTGTTCCGCCCCGACGTCCAGCGCCGCCTGACCGCCGCCCTGGACGCCACGCCCGAGGATCTGGCCCTGCGGCTGGTGCGCGCCGAGCCGATCGCGGCGCTTCCTCCGGATGGGCTTGAGGCTAGAGGCCGGGCCTATGTCGCCGCCCCGCCTCCGCCCCGCGCGACGCTGCGCCTGTCGGACGACGCCCTGGCGCCTTGGGCGTCGTCGGGTGTGTTGCTGGAGTATGAGCCCGGTCGCTGGCCACGCCGCGATCAGGGCTGTGTGATCGAGATGGTGACCGGCGAGGTGCGGGCCCGGCTGTATGAGAGCTCGGACGGCGATGTGGTGGTGGTGCGCGGCGCCGGGGCGCTGGACCGGGCCGAGCGGATCGCCCGTACAGATATCCGTCAGATATCCGCCGTACTATCGCGGCATGAAACCTGATGAAACATAATAGTTGCAAACCAGATCGTTTCATGAAACGATCTGCCCATGATGATGTCCGCACAGCCGCGCCATGCCGACTCGACCGACCTGTGGGTGGGGGCGCGCATCGCCGCGCGGCGCACGGCGCTGGGCCTGTCCCAGACCGCGCTGGCGCAGGCGATCGGAGTCAGTTTCCAGCAGCTTCAGAAATACGAGACGGGGGCCAACCGCATCTCGGCCTCGCGCCTGCATCGCGCCGCCCTGGCGCTGGGGGCGCCGGTGGCCGATTTCTTTCCGCCTGCGGACGGCGGGGTCGAGGCGCCGCTGACGCCCGGACCCGAATGGACGGCCCTGCGCTTCATGACCGCGACGCGCGAGGGACGGGCCGTGGCCGACGCCTTTCCGCTGATCGAGGATCGCCGCTGCCGCGCCGCCGTGGCGCGGATCGTCACAGCCTTGGCCCGCGCCTGATCCGGGCGGAGGCGTTGTCGTGAGGGTGCTGGCGCTGGACACGGCGCTGGGCGCCTGCACCGCCGCGGTATTCGAGGATGGCCGCGCGCTGGCCGTGGCGGAGGTCGCCATGACCATCGGCCATCAGGAGCGGCTGGCCGGGCTGGCGCGCGATGCCGTGGCGGACGCGGGCGGCGGGTTCGCGGCGCTGGACCGGATTGGCGTCACGGTGGGACCGGGATCCTTTACCGGTCTGCGGGTCGGGCTGGCCTTTGCCCAGGGATTGGGCGCGGCGCTGGACCGGCCGGTGGTGGGGATCTCGACACTGGACGCACTGGCGGCCTCGACCGCGCCGACCGGCCTGGTCGCGGCCCTGATCGACGCGCGCCGGGGCCAGGTCTATGCCCGCCTGTTCCGCGATGGCGCACCGGTGTCGACGGCCGAGCCGCTGGCGCTGGATGTGGCGCTTGAACGGCTGACGGCGTTTCGCGATACGGCGCCGGGTGAGGCGCTGACCCTGATCGGCTCGGGTGCAGCCCTGCTGGCCGAGGGGCTGCCGGGCGCAACCCTCCTGCCGCTGGCGGCGCCGACGGCTGAGGCGCTGACCCGTCTGATCGTCCTGGCGGATCCCGCCGCCGCGTCGCCCCGCCCCCTGTATCTGCGCGCGCCCGACGCAACGCCGCCAACCCGTCTGCCGGGCCAGCCGCGCCCGCCTCGCCCGTGAACGCCCCCGATCCGACCACCCTGGCGGCCCTTCACGCCGAGGCGTTCGACGCGCCGTGGGACCCCGCCGCCTTCGCCGACCTGTTGCGCCAGCCGGGCGTCTTCGCCGTGATGGAGGACGACGGGTTCATCCTGATGCGTCAGGTCGCGGACGAAGCCGAGATCCTGACGCTGGCCGTGCGGCCCGCAGCGCGAAGGGCCGGGCTGGGCGGGCGGCTGGTCGGGCAGGCGGCGGTGTTGTCGGCCGCGCGCGGGGCGACGCGCATCTTCCTGGAGGTGGCCGAGAGTAATGTGGCCGCCCGCACCCTCTACGCCCGCGCCGGGTTCGACGAGGTCGGTCGCCGCCGCGGCTATTATTCGCGTTCTGACGGTGTTCGCGAGGACGCGCTGGTGCTGGCGCTGAACTTTCCCCGACAGCTTCCATAAGGCGGCGCTCCGTCCTATCCTGCCTGCATGGACCGGATCGAAAAACTTTGCGCCGAGCGCGGCATGCGCATGACCGAACAGCGACGCGTGATCGCCCGCGTCTTGTCGAACGCCGAAGACCATCCGGATGTGGAGGAGCTGTATCGTCGCGCCTCCGCCATCGATCCGCACATCTCCATCGCCACCGTCTACCGCACCGTGCGCCTGTTCGAAGAGGCCGGCGTGGTCGAGAAGCATGACTTCGGCGATGGCCGCAGCCGCTATGAAGAAGCCGGCGACGATCACCACGATCACCTGATCGACACCCGCACGGGCGAGGTGATCGAATTCTTCGACGCCGAGATCGAGCGGCTGAAGACCGAGATCGCGCGCAAGCTGGGCTATGAACTGGTCGGCCACAAGCTGGAGCTTTATGGCCACGCCATCCCCGGCGCCGCCCCGACCGAGCGTGAGGGCCTGATCTACAAGCGCCACGTCGCCAAGGTCGATCCCGACACCCTCGACACCTGACGACGGCTTGTCCGACGCGCGTAGTCCGGCGCCAATGGCGCGACGCGTTCTGGCGCACTAGAAGACCTGCATGACCGATACGCTCGACATGCCCGTTGAGACGATGGACCACGCCCCGGCCAGGCGGCTGTTCATCAAGACCTACGGCTGCCAGATGAATGTCTATGACAGTGAGCGCATGGCCGATGTGCTGCGCCCGCTGGGCTATGCGCCGACCGACACGCCAGAGAGCGCCGACTTCGTCATCCTGAACACCTGCCACATCCGCGAAAGGGCGGCGGAAAAGGTCTATTCCGAGCTCGGCAAACTGAAACAGATGCGCGAGGCCAAACTGGCGGCCGGGCGTGGCGGCATGACCATCGCCGTCGCCGGTTGTGTCGCCCAGGCCGAGGGCGAGGAGATCATGAAGCGCCAGCCGGCGGTCGATCTGGTCGTCGGCCCGCAGGCCTATCACCAGCTGCCCGAACTGCTGACCCGCACCGCCCGGGCGCGGGGCGAGCGTATCGGCGCCGATTTCGCGCCGCATGAGAAGTTCGATGCCCTGCCTGCGGAACGCGGCGGCGACGGCGTCACCGCCTTCCTGACGGTGCAGGAAGGGTGCGACAAATTCTGCACCTTCTGCGTCGTGCCCTATACGCGCGGGGCCGAATGGTCGCGGCCGGTCGCGGCGGTGCTGGACGAGGCGCGGGCCCTGGCCGATCGCGGCGTGCGCGAGGTCACCCTGCTGGGTCAGAACGTCAACGCCTATAACGGCGAGGGGCCGGACGGACAGCCGTTCACCCTGGCCAGACTGGCCTATGCCCTGGCCGAAATCCCCGGCCTGGACCGCATCCGTTATACGACCAGCCATCCGAACGACATGTCGGACGACCTGATCGCCGCGCACGGCGAACTGGACGCGCTGATGCCCTATCTGCATTTGCCGGTTCAGGCGGGGTCGGACCGCATCTTGCGGTTGATGAACCGCAAGCACGGGCGGCAGAAATATCTCGACCTGATCGACCGTATCCGCGACGCTCGGCCGGACATGGCGATGGCGGGCGACTTCATCGTCGGCTTCCCCGGCGAGACGGATCGCGATTTCGAGGACACGATGGATCTGGTGCGGCGCGTAACCTACGCCGGGGCCTTCTCCTTCATGTATTCGCCGAGACCGGGCACCCCCGCCGCGACCATGGGCGTCCAGGTTCCGGCGCAGGTCATGCGCGAGCGGCTGCATGCGTTGCAGGGTTTGCTGACGGAACAGCAGATCGCGTTCAACGCCTCGCTGGCGGGCCGCGTCCTGCCGGTGCTGTTCGAGAAGAAGGGCCGCCACGGCGCCCAGGCCATCGGCCGCTCGCCCTATCTGCAATCGGTCCACGTCGATGGCGCGGATCATCTGATCGGCCAGATCGTTCAGGTCGAAATCCTGAGTGGCCAGCAGAACAGTCTGACCGGCCGACTGATCCCGACGATGGAGAGCTGATGGCGCGCGAGTCTGAATTCCTGTCACTGGACGATCGCGCCCTGCGCGCGGTCATCGGCCCCAACAGCCGTCACGTCGCCCTGATCGAGGACGCCTTCAAGGTGCTGATCGAGACGCCCGGCGGCGGCGTGTCGATTAATGGATCCGCGCGCGACAGGGCGCAGGCCAAACGTGTGGTCGAAACACTGGCCAAGCGCGCCGACACCGGCGCCGAAATCACCGAAGCCGATGTCCGCACCGCTCTTGGCGCCGCCGTGTCCCAGCCGCGCGACGACCAGCGGCCTTCGTCGGGCAGGGTTGTGCCGGACGCCGTGGCCCTGCCGGTCGGACGGCGCGGCGCCATCGCGCCCAAGACGGCGGCCCAGGCGCGTTACATCGATCTGTTGAGCCGCTGCGAGCTGACCTTCGGCGTCGGTCCGGCGGGTACGGGCAAGACGTTTCTGGCGGCGGCTTACGGCGCTTCCCTGCTGCGGCGGGGGCAGGTGGACCGGCTGGTCATCACCCGCCCGGCGGTCGAGGCGGGCGAGAAGCTGGGTTTCCTGCCAGGCGACTTGAACGAGAAGGTCGATCCCTATCTGGCCCCGATCTGGGAGGCGCTGAACGACATCCTGGGCGTCGACGACGTGCGCCGCCGGCGCGAGAAGGGCGAGATCGAGGCCGCGCCCATCGCCTTCATGCGCGGCCGGACGCTGAGCCACGCCTTCATCATCGTGGACGAGGCGCAGAACACTTCGCGCCTGCAGATGAAGATGGTGCTGACCCGGCTGGGCGAGGGCGCGCGGATGGTGGTCACCGGCGACCCGTCGCAGATCGATCTGTTGAACCCGCGTGATTCCGGTCTGGCGCACGCCTTGCGGATCCTGAAGGACGTCCAGGGCGTGGGCGTCCAGCAGTTCAAGGCCGAGGATGTAGTGCGCCACGCCATGGTCGAGCGGATCGTGCGGGCCTATGACGCCGACTCGGCGCGTGGCCGTCCGCCTGTGGATCTGGAAGATCCTGAGTTGGCCGCGGGCGCATGATCGAGGTCGAGATTGAGGACGACGCCTGGACTGCGGCCCTGCCCGGCGCGGCGGCCCATGTCGAACGCGCGGCTCTGGCGGCGCTGGGCGCGGTTCATGGCGACGTGGTCATCGCCTTGGCGGACGACGCGGCGGTTCGGGACATCAACACCCGTTTCCGTGACCGCGATGCGCCGACCAATGTCCTGTCGTTCCCGGCGGCCGAGAGCGCCTTTCCGCATTTGGGCGATCTGATCCTGGCCTATGGCGTCTGCGCGCGAGAGGCGGTCGAACAGGGCAAGACCCTGGCCGATCATCTGTCGCATATGGTGGTGCATGGGGTGCTGCACCTGCTGGGCCGCGACCATGAAGTGGACGCCGAAGCCGAGGAGATGGAGGCCGAGGAACGCCAGATTCTGGCGGGACTGGG
Source organism: Brevundimonas sp. (assembly GCF_004210735.1). Lineage (GTDB taxonomy): Bacteria > Pseudomonadota > Alphaproteobacteria > Caulobacterales > Caulobacteraceae > Brevundimonas. The sequence continues at coordinate 35,612 of NZ_SDZL01000017.1, read as the reverse complement.
CATCGCCGACCCCTATGGGCATGAGCATGACTGAGACGACGACGCGCCCGACCGATCGGCGCGCCCAGGTGGTTCGCTTCGGGCGCATCGCCCTGGCTCTGCTGGCCGGGGCTGGCGCGGCGCTGGCGCATCCGCCGTTCGGCTTTCTGCCGGGACTGCTGGGCTATCCGCTGCTGCTGATCCTGTCCGAACGGTCGGTCGCGAGCCGCGGCGCCTTCTGGATGGGATGGCTGGCGGGGTTCGCCTATTTCTTTATCAGCTGCTGGTGGGTGGCCGAGGCGTTTCTGGTCAACAGGGACCAGGCCTGGATGGCGCCGTTTGCGGCCAGCCTGTTGCCGATGGGGTTGGGCCTGTTCTGGGGCTGCGCCTGCGCCCTTTATCGCCGGTTCGCGCCGAAGGGTGTGGTTCGGGTGCTGGTCTTCGCCGCCTTGTTCAGCCTGTTCGAGTGGCTGCGCGGCCATATCCTGACCGGGTTCCCGTGGAACCCCGCGGGGGCCGGCTGGACCGCAGGATCGGCGCCGTCCCAGTTCGCCGCCGTGGTCGGCGTCTATGGTCTGGGGCTGGTCACGGTGGCGGCCGTTTCCGCGTTTGCACCGCTGGTGGGGCCTGACCCGATCCGGTCGCGGGCGGTTTCAGCGCTGGGCGGGCTGATGGTGCTGGTCGCCCTGTTCGTGGGCGGCGCCCTGGTGCTGTCCGGCGCCCGCCCGACGCTGACGCCGACGGTGGTCCGCATCGTCCAGGCCGATGTGAAGCAGGAATCGAAATGGTCGCCCGAGGCCTATCGCTCCATCGTCGATCGTTACGTCAACCTGACCGCGCGATCGGGGGCCGTGCTGCCCGATGTGGTGGTCTGGCCTGAAGGGGCGCTGCCGGCCTCGGCCAACGATGTCTTCGCGTCAGAGGACGGGACCGCCATCGCGCGTGCGCTCAAACCCGGCCAGACCCTGCTGATGGGACTGGCCCGAGGTGAGCCCGATCCCGGCGCGCCGGATGGCGCCCGTTACTACAACAGTCTGTTCGCCCTGCATGATGAAGGCGGCGAGGGGCTGCGGATCAGCGCCGTCTATGACAAGCACCGGCTGGTGCCGTTCGGTGAGTATCTGCCGGTCGGTCAGCTGATGAGCCGGCTGGGGATCCGCAGCCTGGTCCATATGCCGGCCGACTTCACCGCTGGGCGCCGGCCGTCGCCGATCCGCTTGGCCAATGCGCCGTCGGTGCAGCCGCTGATCTGTTACGAGAGCCTCTATCCCGGCTTTACGCCTGCAGGCGGCGCTGACCGTCCGGCGTGGATCGCCAATGTCTCCAACGACGCCTGGTTCGGAAAAACGTCGGGGCCGCTGCAGCATCTGAACCTGGCCAGCTATCGCGCCATCGAGACAGGCCTGCCGGTTGTGCGCGCCACGCCCACCGGCGTTTCGGCCATGATCGACCCTTGGGGGCGCGTTGTGAAAGGCCAGCGGCTGGACCCCGGCGAGAGCGGGGTCATCGACGCCCGCCTGCCCGCGCCCCGCGGCGTCACCCTGTATGGGCGGCTGGGTGATCTGCTGTTCTGGCTGATGCTGTTGGCGGCCTTGGCTCCAGCGATCGCAGCGTCGCGGCGCGACGTATCCCCGCGCCTCCGCTGATAGAGTTTGCTGACACGACAGGTTGTATGCAAAAGCAGATGACAAGGCCTTGCAAAAGCGCAATAAGCCTTGCACTTTTGTAAGTGGGACGGAAAGCACTATGGCCCGAGGACGCGGCGAAGACGGCCCCCACCCGGTAGATCGTCATGTGGGACGTCGGGTGTGCGAGAAACGCATCGCGCTGGGTTACAACCAGAGCGATCTGGGCCGCGCCCTGGGCCTGACCTTCCAGCAGATTCAAAAGTACGAGAAGGGCGCCAACCGGATTTCGGCGTCCAAGCTCTGGGATATCGCGCGCTTCTTCAAGGTCGACATAGGCTATTTCTTCGACGGGCTGACCGCCGCACGACCGGGCATGGCCGAGGGCGACGCCCCGGCCTTCGACCACGACTTCCCCTCAACCCGCCACACCATCGAGATCGGTCGCCTGGCCCCGCAGCTGTCGGTGCGCCAGCAGAAGCTGGCCCTGGACCTGATCCGCGAAATGACGGGCCGGGGCGAGGACGGCGAGCGGTCCTGAATCAGTCCTGGGCTAGTTCTGGGCGCGACGGCGTCCGAACTCGGGGGCCTTGGCCTGTTGCTCGGCCCAGTAGGCCGGGCCGTCGTCGGGCTTGAACATCGTCCGCGCCGTGCCGTCGCGCGCCACCACCGCAAAGGTGTTGGTCGAGGCCTGATAGATCAGGGTGTCGCCATTGGGCCGCTTGGCCGTTTCCGCGTCGCGGGGCGGCGTGCCGGTGAAGGCCCGCACCTTGGCCAGATAATCCTCGGCCGACCGCGCGCCGAACGCGGCGCCGTTTCGCTGGAACAACCGCTCGACCTTGGCGTCGACGGTTTCGCGGCGGTTGGCGGTGACGACGGGCTTGGCCTCTGCCAGGTCCTCTGCTGTTTCCAGCACCGCCGGCGCGGCGGTCATCGCAGCTTGCGCCGCCTCGCCCGCCCGATCCCGCGTCTCGACCGCCGACGGCCCGTTGTCGCAGGCGGCCAGCACCAGCGTCGCCAAACCCAGACCGGCCCCCGCCGTGATGGTGGTGAACTTCATAAGACCCCTCCCCGAAAGTTCGTTAACCGACGTTAGACCGATGCGCGGAGTTCGTGCAATGTTCTTTCTTCTCGGCCGGGGGTTGTTTTGCGCGTGTCATCCGCCTCGGCTAGAGGAAAGGGCATGAGCGCACCCTCCACCGATCTGAGCCGTCGCAAGATCCTGCTGATCGTCGGCGGCGGCATCGCCGCCTACAAGGCGTTGGAACTGATCCGCCTGATCCGCAAGGCGGGCGGGCAGGTGCGGGTGATCCTGACGGCTTCGGGGGCCGAGTTCGTGACCCCGCTGTCGATCGCCTCGCTCACCGGCTTCCCGACCCATCAGGCCCTGTTCTCGCCCGAGGACGAGACGACCATGGGTCATATCGAACTGTCGCGCTGGGCCGATCTGGTGGTGGTGGCGCCTGCGACGGCGGGCCTGATCGCCAAGGCGGCCAACGGCATGGCCGATGATCTGGCCTCGACCACCCTGCTGGCGACCGACAAGCGGGTGCTGCTGGCCCCGGCCATGAATGTCCGCATGTGGACCCACCCGGCGGTTCAGACGAACGTTGCGCGATTGAAAAGCTTCCCTGGCCTGCACGGCATCGCCGTGGTCGGGCCGGACGACGGCGAGATGGCCTGCGGCGAATACGGTCCTGGCCGGATGGCTGAACCCCCCGCCATTCTGGGCGCCATCGCGGCCGAGCTGGATCGCGGCGCGCATCGCCCGTTGACTGGGAAGCGGGTCGTCGTCACCGCCGGTCCGACGTTCGAGCCGATCGATCCGGTGCGCGGCCTGACCAACCGATCCAGCGGAAAACAGGGCTACGCCATCGCCGCCGCCTTGGCCGAACTGGGCGCCGAGGTGACGCTGGTGTCGGGCCCGGTCGCGCTGGACGCGCCCGCCCGCGTGCGCCGCGTCTTCGTCGAGGCCGCCACCGAAATGCAGGCGGCGGTGCAGGCCGCCTTGCCCGCCGACGTCGCGGTGATGAGTGCGGCGGTCGCCGATTGGCGCGTCGATGGCGTGGCCTCGGGCAAGATCAAGAAGGCGCCGGGCGGCCCGCCGTCCCTGGCCCTGATCGAGAACCCGGACATCCTGGCGGGCGTCTCCGCGCCCGGCCCGAAACGGCCCGCCCTGGTGGTGGGCTTCGCCGCCGAGACCACGGATCTGGAAGCCAACGCCCGGGCCAAGCTGTCGCGCAAGGGCTGCGACTGGATCGTGGGCAATGACGTGTCTGACGATGTGTTCGGCGCCGAGTCCAACGCCGTCACCCTGTTCACCCGCGACGGGGCCGAGCCCTGGCCGCGCCAGTCCAAGATCGAGGTGGCCCGCCGTCTCGCCGACCGTATCGCCGCCCACCTGACCGGAGCCGACCGCCCATGACCATCGTCCAGATCCAGCGCCTGCCGCACGCCCAAGACCTGCCGCTGCCGGCCTATGAGACGATGGGTTCGGCGGGGATGGATCTGCGCGCGGCCGTGGCCGAGGACCAGCCGCTGACCCTGGCGCCGGGCGCGCGCGCATTGGTGCCGACGGGACTGAAGATCGCACTGCAGCCGGGATACGAGGCGCAGGTGCGGCCCCGCTCGGGCCTGGCGCTGAAGCACGGCCTGACGTGCCTGAACTCGCCCGGCACCATCGACAGCGACTATCGCGGGGAGGTCGGGGTGATCCTGGCCAATCTGGGCGCCGAGCCCTTTGTCGTGCGTCGGGGTGAGCGCATCGCCCAGATGGTCATCGCCGCCTATGCCCAGGCGAAACTGGAAGAGGTCGACGCGCTGGACGAAACCGCGCGCGGCGCTGGCGGCTTCGGCTCGACGGGGCGCTGAACTTCCCTTCTCCCCTTGCGGGAGAAGGTGGCTTGCGGAGCAAGACGGATGAGGGGTGTCGGCGCGCGGCTGGAAGGTCGTGACCGACGGCGGTTCATGTCTTCGGATAGGGGGCGCCCGCACCCCTCATCCGAGCGCCTCCGGCGCCCACCTTCTCCCGCAAGGGGAGAAGGAAATGCGGGATCAGTGTCGGAACACCCGCACACCGGTGAAGGCCATGGCGATGTTGTTCTCGTCGGCGGCGGCGATGACCTCGGCGTCGCGCATCGAGCCGCCGGGCTGGATCACCGCCGTGGCGCCGGCGGCGATGGCTTCCAGCAGGCCGTCGGCGAAGGGGAAGAAGGCTTCGGACGCGCAGGCCGAGCCTTGGGCCAGCGAATGGGCCAGACCCTTGGCCTCGCCGGCTTCCCTGGCGCGGATGGCGGCGATGCGGGCCGAGTCCCGGCGGTTCATCTGGCCGGCGCCGATGCCCGCCGTCTGGCCGTCCTTGGCGTAGACGATGGCGTTGGACTTGACGTGCTTGGCCACGGTGAAGGCGAACAGCATGTCCTGGATCTCGGTCGAGGTCGGCTGGCGACGCGTAACGATCTTCAGGTCTTCAGGCTTGATCAGCGAGCGATCCCGCGATTGCACCAGGAAGCCGCCCGCCACCGAGCGGAAGACCTCGCCCGCGCCATGCGGATCGGGCAGGCCGTCGGTGATCAGCAGGCGCAGGTTCTTCTTGGCGGCGAAGACGGCCTTGGCCTCTTCATCCGCGCCGGGGGCGATGACGACTTCGGTGAAGATACCGGTGATGGCGCGGGCGTCGTCACCGTTCAGCGGGCGGTTGACGGCTATGACGCCGCCGAAGGCCGAGACGGCGTCGCATTCCAGCGCGCGGGCGTAGGCTTCCGACAGGGTGTTTCCGACGGCCACGCCGCAGGGGTTGGCGTGTTTGACGATGACGCAGGCCGGGGCCTCGAACTCGGCCACCAGCTCATAGGCGGCGTCGGCGTCGGCGATGTTGTTGTAGCCCAGCTCCTTGCCCTGGACCTGTTCGGCATGGGCCACGCCCGGACGACGTTCGCCGGTGCGGTAGAAGGCGCCGGTCTGGTGCGGATTTTCGCCATAGCGCAGGGTTTGCGCCAGGGCGCCGGCGATCGACTTGCGGGCCGGGGCGGCGTCGTTCAACTGAGCGGCGAACCAGCCGGAAACGGCGGCGTCATAGGCGGCGGTGCGGGCGAAGGCGCGGGCGGCCAGCGACTTGCGCAGGGCCAGCGTGGTCGAACCGTCAACCTTCAGCGCCTCGACGATCAGGCCGATGCTCTCGCCGTCCACGGCGACGGCGACGTGGCCGTGGTTCTTAGAGCCCGAGCGGATCATGGCCGGGCCGCCGATGTCGATGTTCTCGATGGCCGCTTCGAAGCCGCCGCCGTCTTCGACCGTCTTCTCGAACGGATAGAGGTCGATCCAGACGATATCGATGGCGCCGATGCTGTGCGCGGCCATGGCGGCGGCGTGGGCCGGCGCGTTGCGCACGCCCAGCAGGCCGCCGTGCACGACGGGGTGCAGGGTCTTGACCCGGCCGTCCATCATTTCCGGGAAGCCGGTCAGGTCGGCCACGTCCTTGACCGGCAGGCCATAGCCCGCGATCGCCGCCTTGGTCCCACCGGTTGAGACCAGCTCGACCCCCAGCCCCGCCAGGGTGCGCGCCACATCTTCCAGCCCTGCCTTGTCCGACAGCGAGATCAGCGCGCGGACAGGCTTGATCGCGTCCGGAGCGGGCGGAAAGTCGGGAGCGGCGGGCATGGCGGCGTCCGTTATGGTTGGGCAGGGGAGATGGCGCGGCCTCTAGCACCATCCCCCGGCCGCGTCAGCCTTTGCGCCGTATTTCCTGGCGCCGAAATACGACGGCGCCCGCCAGCGCCGCCGCCAGGAACAGGCCCGAGGCGGCGCCCCAAGCCAATCCGGACTGACGGTGCCGAACCACGCCCTCCGCCGCATCGAAGCAGCGGCCCTCGGCGTCGAAGCAGCCGCGATGCGCCCAATAGGCGTCCATGAAGCCCGCCAGGCAAAGGGCGGACAGGGCCAGCCCGACCAGAATCCATCCGATCGTCAGCGCACGGATCATCAATGCGGATCGTCGGCGGCGCCGGCGGGGCTCAGCTTCCAGCGGACCTTGGTCTCGCCGTCGGTGCGGGCCGAACCGCGCACGACGATCTGCAGGCTGCGCCGGGTCAGGCCGTTGTCGATGTGGACCGACGGTTCGATGGCCACGTCCGGGCCGTCGGTGCGGAACCACCAGCCGCGCCCCGAATGGCCACGCAGCAGGATCGAGCGACGGTCGCGCGCCAGCGAGGCCTGGACCCCCGGCTCCAGCTGGAAGCGTACGGCCCAGGGGGCGGCGATGGCGCGGACCTCGTGCTTGCGGTCGGGGGCGGGGTGCAGACGCTCTTCGGCGCGCAGCTCGTCCAGCCGCTGGTCCAGATACAGGCGCCGCTGGTGGACCAGGCCGTATTCGGCGGTCCAGCCGTCATGCTCCAGCTCCAGCCAGACGGCGCCGTCGCCGTCGCGCTGATCCTCACTGACGGTCCAGGGATGGCCGAACAGGCGCGACCCCAGAAGCTCGCCCTTCCAGCCGCCCAGCGGCTCGGCCAGCGAGGTCTCGCCCAGCGTCAGGGTCGAGGCGCCGGGCGCCAGACGCAGGGCCTGCCGTTCGGGCGCGCGCGGGGTCCAGCCGCAGCTGGTGATCAGCCGGTCGTGGCCGCAGACGATCTCCAGCGCCAGCGGCTGGGCGCAGGCGGCGGCGGACCAGGCCCCGCGCGCGGGGGCGGCGGCGTCGGCCAGAATGGTCAACAGCGGGCTGTGAATCCGCACATAACCGCCGACGTGGCCCGAACCCTCGGCCGGGGTCTCGTCATGGGCGCGGGCGGCGGCGATCCGGTCGACGCTGGAGGTGCCGCCCCCCTGAAGCGCGGGCAGACGCCCATCCGGCAGGGTCAGCACGCGCAGGGCGGCGGTCAGCCGGGCGATGGCGGCGGCGACCGGGGCGGGTGTCGGCTCCGACAACTGGGCCAGGGCGTCGTCCAGCGTCAGCAGGTCCAGCAGCAGCTCCAGCCCCGCCTCGGGCGAACGGCTGGCGTGAACGCCGTCGGCCGCGACGGCGGCCTCCAGCGCGCGCGGCAGGCGCGACAACGCCCTGCGACGCAGCCCCGCGCCGGTCGGACCGGCCAGCACGCAGCCGGCCACGGCGGCGGCGACCAGTCGTTCGGCTCGCGTGGCCACGCCGCCCGGCGGGCGCATCAGCTGGCGGGCGTGTCGGCCCAGAAGATCGGTCAGCCGCAGCCGTTCGGCCTCGGTCGCCACCGTGCCCATGCGGCGGGCGGCGCACGACAGGTTCAGCGTCCGCCGGGTCAGCACCAGCGGCCCCCAGGCGAACGGCGACCAGCGGGCGAAGGTCTCGGCCCAGGCCAGGGTCAGGCGCAGCGCCTCGCGCGCGCCGCGCTCGCCCTGCAACATCAGGCCGGGCAGCCAGGCGAAGGCGTGCAATTCGGTGGCGAAGGCCCGGCTGGGGCTGGGCCGGTTCCAGGGATCCTCGGGCGCGATGGCCTCCAGGCTGGATTCCGCCAGGATGAACCGCCCCGACAGGGCGGCGGCCCCGCGTTCCACATCGACTGGCCGGAAATCGCGCGGCGTGGCGGCCAGCGCCTCGACCTTGCGGCCCTTCAGCGTCAGGCCGTAGCCGGGCAGGCCGTACAGCTCGACCCAGAACTGGCGGCTGATCAGATGGCCCGCCAAGGTCGGCCACAGGCCCGGCCCGGTGACGGGGCCGGCAGACCGGACAGGCGTGCGGACGGGCGCGCCGCGCAGGCCGGGGATCTCGCCCGGCGGCGGGCTGTGCGGCTCGGGGCGGGCGAAGGGTCCCACAGGGCTCACGCCGCTTCCTTCAACGTCCTGATGTTGGCGGCATAGGCGTCCGGCCCGCCCTTGAAGACGAACGAGCCGGCGACCAGGGCGTCCGCCCCCGCCGCGACGCAGGCGGCGGCGTTGTCGGCGACCACGCCGCCGTCTACCTGCAGATGCGCCTTCGACCCGGCGCGATCCAGAATGGCGCGGGCGCGCTCGATCTTGGTCAACGAGGTCGGGATGAATTTCTGGCCGCCGAAGCCGGGGTTGACCGACATGATCAGCACCAGATCGACCAGATCGACCACCTCTTCCAGCAGCGACAGCGGCGTGCCCGGATTGAACACCAGCCCGGCCTTGGCGCCCAGCTGGCGAATGCGGCCCAGCGTCCGGTGGACGTGCGGACCGCTCTCGGGATGGACGGTCAGGATATCAGCCCCCGCCTCGCGATACGCCTCCAGCCACGGATCGACCGGCGCGACCATCAGGTGCACGTCGAACGGCAGGGCGGTGTGTGGACGCAACGCCTTCACCACGTCCGGGCCGATGGTGATGTTGGGCACGAAATGCCCGTCCATCACATCGACATGGATCCAGTCGGCCCCCGCGCTTTCAAGCGAACGGATTTCCTCCCCCAGCTTGGCGAAGTCGCTGGCGAGGATCGACGGGCAGATCAGGGGTGCGCGGGCCATGCCCCGGACTTACGGCGAGGCGACGGACGGGGCAAGCGGCGCAAAGGTCGCTCTCGGCCTTGATGGCGCATTTACCGGCTCGCGCCTGAGGTGGGAGCGCTGATCGTAATCGCGCCGTCAGACGGCCTGAGGCGTAGATGCGTTCGAGTCGTCGGGCAGCGGGCGCGGCTTGCGCTCGGCGTCGATGGCCACATAGGTGAAGACGCCCTCGGTTACCCGCACCGATTGGGCCTCGGCTTGCCCGCGTGACCGCTTCCACGCCTCGACATGCACCCGGATCGAGGTGCGGCCGGTGTGCACGACCCTGGCGTAGATCGACACCTCGTCGCCGACCGAGACCGGCTGGTGAAAGACCATGCCGTCCAGCGCCACGGTGGCGCACCGCCCCCCCGCGCGCTCGAATGCCGGGGTCGCCCCAGCGAGGTCCATCTGCGCCAGCAGCCAACCGCCGAAGATATCACCCTCGGGATTGGTGTCCGCCGGCATGGCGATCACCCGCCCGACCGGCTGGCCCTCGGGAAGCGGCGCGTGGGCGGATTCTGCAGACATGGGGGAGGGAGCCTGTCGGGAGGTCGGAGAGGGAGGCGCCCGCTTTAAACCCGGACCTGTTTACGGCCAAGACAGAGGGAGCAGAAGAATGGCGCACCCGAGAGGATTCGAACCTCTGACCCCTGCCTTCGGAGGGCAGTACTCTATCCAGCTGAGCTACGGGTGCGTCTGTGGCCGCGAGGGCCGGACGGCGGTGCTTACATGAGGACGCGTGCGGCCTCAATCCCAAAGGGGCTCAATCCCGAAGACAGCAGCTTGGCGCGGGCGCGGTCGTGGCCTAGCGTCCGCACGACTGTCCTATGGGAGGGATGATGATGCGCACCCGGCTTCTCGCCAGAAATTCGCTGGCCTGTCTTTCGCTTGGTCTGGCGGTCGCCGGCCTGTCGCTGTCGGCGTGCGCCACCCCGGCCCGGCCGCCCGCTGTCGCCTCGCCTTCTCCGGTCATGGCCGCGCTGGACGCCGCCGCACGGGATTATGTCGCCCTGACTCTGGAGATCGGCGAGCGCGAACCGGGCTATGTCGACGCCTATTACGGCCCGGCGGACTGGGCCGAAGCTGCGAAGGCCAGCCCCCGCACCGTGGCGCAGTTGTCGGTCGCCGCCGCCGACCTGAGCGCTCGCCTGAACGCAATGCCGACGCAGGGCCTGGACCGCGAGGGCCTGCAACGCCGCGCCTATCTGCTGGCCCACGTCTCGGCCGCCTCGGCCCGGTTGCGGATGCTGGCGGGCGAGAAAATGGGCTTCGCGGACGAGGCCGAGGCCCTGTTCGGCGTCCGGCCGGAATTGAAACCGCTGGAAAGCTATGACGCAACCCTGGCGCGGATCGACGCCCTGGTCCCCGGCGACGGGCCGCTGGCCGATCGGGTCGCCGCCTTCCGGTCGCGCTACGTCATTCCCAAGGACCGGCTGGACACGGTGATGCGGGCCGCCATCGCCGAGTGCAAGGCGCGCACCGCCCGCCACATCCCCCTGCCGACCGACGAGACCTTCACCCTGGAGTTTGTCAACGACAAGCCCTGGTCCGGCTACAACTGGTACAAGGGCAAGGCCTTCAGCCTGATCCAGATCAACACCGACCTGCCCATCTATATCGACCGGGCGGTCGATCTGGGCTGCCACGAGGGTTATCCCGGCCACCACGTCTATAATGCCCTGCTGGAACGCACCTTTGTGACGAACAAGGGGTGGATCGAGATGAGCGTCTATCCGCTGTACAGCCCCATGTCCTTCATCGCCGAGGGCAGCGCCAACTACGGCATCGACCTGGCCTTCCCCGGCCATGAGCGGGTCGAGTTCGAACGCCGCGTCCTGTATCCGCTGGCCGGGCTGGACCCTGCCACGGCCGAGGCTCAGGCCCAGGTGCTGGGCCTGACGCGCGAACTGGCGCGGGCCGAATACACCATCGCGGACGACTTCCTGTCGGGCCGGGTGGATCGGGAGACGACGCTGGACCGGCTGCAGAAATACAGCCTGGTGGCGCGCGATCGGGCGACCCAGCGGCTCAGCTTCATCGAGACCTACCGCAGCTATGTCATCAACTATGGCCTGGGCCGCGACACGGTTCAGGCCTGGGTCGAGCGCCAGGGGCCGGATCACTGGAAGGGGATGGAGACCCTGCTGGCCAGCCAGACCCTGCCGGTCGATCTGCTGTAGGTCGCGGCGCCTCTTGCATCGCGGGCCGTCTGGTCCTTTAAGCGCCGCGAACGCCTCCCCGCGCTCCTGCAAGGATTTTCGCCATGACCGCTGCTCCCAAGAAGGTCGTCCTCGCCTATTCCGGCGGGCTCGACACCTCGATCATCCTGAAGTGGCTGCAGACCGAATATAACGCCGAGGTCGTGACCTTCACCGCCGACCTGGGCCAGGGCGAGGAACTGGGGCCGGCGCGCGAAAAGGCGCTGAAGCTGGGCATCAAGCCCGAGAACATCTTCATCGACGACCTGCGTGAGGAATTCGTGCGCGACTTCGTCTTCCCGATGTTCCGCGCCAACGCCCTGTATGAAGGCCAATATCTGCTGGGCACCTCGATCGCGCGACCGCTGATCGCCAAGCGCCAGATCGAGATCGCGCGTCAGGTCGGCGCCGACGCCGTCTGTCACGGCGCCACCGGCAAGGGCAACGACCAGGTCCGGTTCGAGCTGGGCTATTACGCGCTGAACCCCGACATCCACGTCATCGCCCCCTGGCGCGAGTGGGAGTTCCGCAGCCGCGAAGCTCTGCTGGACTTCGCCGAGAAGAACCAGATCCCGATCGCCAAGGACAAGCGCGGCGAGGCGCCGTTCAGCGTGGACGCCAACCTTCTGCACTCCTCATCCGAGGGCAAGGTGCTGGAGGATCCGGCCGTCGAGGCGCCCGAGTTCGTGCACCAGCGGACCATTTCGCCGGAAGACGCGCCGGATGTGGCGACGGTCATCGAGATCGGCTTCGAGCGCGGCGACGCCGTCTCGATCAACGGCGAGGCCATGTCGCCCGCCACCCTGCTGACCGCCCTGAACCAGTACGGCCACGACAACGGGATCGGCCGTCTGGACCTGGTCGAGAACCGCTTCGTCGGCATGAAGTCGCGCGGCGTCTATGAGACTCCCGGCGGGACCATCCTGCTGGCGGCGCACCGCGGCATCGAGTCGATCACGCTGGATCGCGGCGCCATGCACCTGAAGGACGAGCTGGCGGTGAAATACGCCCACCTGGTCTACAACGGCTTCTGGTTCTCGCCCGAGCGCGAGATGCTGCAGGCCGCGGTGGACAAGAGCCAGGAAAAGGTGTCCGGCACGGTGCGGGTCAAGCTCTACAAGGGCAACACCACCGTCATCGGCCGCGAAAGCCCCTACAGCCTGTACGATCAGGATCTGGTGACCTTCGAGGAAGGCGTCCAGGCCTATGATCACCACGACGCCGAGGGCTTCATCAAGCTGAACGCCCTGCGCCTGCGGGTGCTGGCCAAGCGCGACGCTCGGGACGTCTGACAACGGACGTTCGGCCGCGAACAGTGTGTCGCGGCCGAACGCCCTGATCGATCAATCGTCCGGGTTCTGACTCCGCGCCCGGTACTGGGCGGCCGTCATGCGCAGTCGGACCGTATCGCCCTCGACGAAGGCTTCGCGGCCGTAAATGCGGCGATAGTTCATATATCGATCTTCAGTGAAGAAGGTCTGGTTGGGACCGTAGTCCGTCGGTTTCGAAGCCCAGGCGATTTCCGCCACGCGTCCGCCGTCTGACGAGATAACGGCCATCCCGTTGACCAGCCCTTTCACGCCTTCAGCCTGGGTTGCGGCGGCCGGGGCGGCTTCAGTGGTCGCGGCCTGCTGGGCCACGGCGGGAGAGGCTGCGGCGAGCGCCAGGATCGCGAGAAGCGTTTTCATATAATCCTCCGTCGACTGGCCCTAAGGCGGGCCGTCAACGATGCGGGGCCATCACCTTGGCTCCGGCAACCGCATTGAGACGGAAGCGCTGCTGACTGCGACGAGCGGGCGCCTTACCGCGATTTCACTTGTCGGCGAGTGACGTTGGGCGGACTTTGCGGCCACCGACAGGAGCTCCGCCATGATCCGCGTTCTTTCCCTGACCGCCGCCCTGGTGCTGGCGCCCATGGCGATCGCCACGTCCGCATCCGCTTTCGACGGCGACCCCACAACGGCCCAGACCGCCGCCGAGGCCGCTCTGGAGCGCGCGGCCGCCGATTTCGAGGCGCGAATGCAGACCTTCCGCGATCAGGCCGAGCCGATCCGCGCCGACAGTCGCCTGAGCGAGGGCGAGCGCGAGGAAGAGCTGGAAGCGCTGTGGAACGCCTACGCCGAAGAGGTCGAGACCTTCACCACCCTGGCCACCGAACACGCCGCCGAAATCGCGGCTCTGGCGCTGGCCTCGCTCGATATCGACGCCATCGTCGCCGAGGCGACCCGGACCACCAGCGCTGTGGCCCTGGGCATGGCCCGGAACGGCGCCTGGGCCATCGACGATCCCGATCAGGTCGTCACCTATGGACTGATGGCCGACTACGCCATTCACGCCGTGGCCGACGCCATGGACGACGTCGAAGAGGCGGAGGGGGAATGAGAACCGCCATGCTGAAACCGCTTTCCCTCGCCCTTGCCGGGCTGTCGCTGGCCGCGACGGTCGCGACGGCCGATCCGCTGGATACGCCCAACCGGCCCGGCGCGCCCGTCGTCTGCGACGGCCGGCTGGACCCGCAGTTCAACGCCATCAAGGCCGATGCGGCGCTGAGCGAGGCCGAACGCGAGCTGCGCCTGAAGGAAGTGTGGGAGACGTGCAGCCCCGGCCTGATGGACGCCATCGGCGGCCTGACCCGGATGGCCGTCGATCTATCGGTGGACACCTATATCGACGCCGCCGTCGGCGGGGCCGACGCCGATGTGGCGGCCGCGAACGCCGACGCCGCCGTGGCCGGGTTGAAGGCCAACAGCGCCGACCCTGATCACCGCGTCACCAACGCCCTGGTCGCCCAGTATCACCGCGAACGCGGCGCCGCGGACTGATCCGCCGCACAGGCGCTTGACCGCACACCGGCTTCGGCCGACACGCGCGCCATGACCGCGCCGCACCTGCCCGTCGATCCGCACCTGTTCCTGGCATATGTCGGGGTCATGGCGGTGATGGCGGTGACGCCCGGCCCGGCCAATGTCTTCGCCGTCGCTACAGGCGCCCAGCGTGGCAAGCGCGCGGCCCTGGCCGCCGTGGCCGGGATGAACAGCGCCACCCTGGTCTGGTTCGGCGCCGCGGCCCTGGGGCTGGGCGCCCTGGTCACCGCCTTCCCGCAGGCCTTTCGCCTGATCGCCGTCGCGGGTGCGGCCTACGTCGCCTGGCTGGGGATCAAGGCGCTGATCGGCGCGCTGAAGGCCCAGGCCCCGGCCACGCCCGAAGATCCCGAACCCGGCGCGCCGCGCCTGAACCGCAGCGCCGTGCGCGACGGCTTCATGGTCCAGATCGCCAATCCCAAGGCTATCCTGTTCTTCACCGCCGTTCTGCCGCCGTTCCTCGACATGCAGCGCCCCGCCGCGCCGCAACTGGCGCTGTTCGCGGCGACCACCGTGGTGCTGGATAGCCTGGCCATGTGCGGTTACGGCCTGGGCGGGGCGGCCATCGCCGAGCGGATGCAGCGGCCCGGGTTCAGGCGCGGGTTCGGGGTGGCGGTCGGCGTGCTGCTGATGCTGGCGGCCGGCCTGATCGTACTGCGGCTCTGAGGCCCCTTGCCAAGCTTCGGAACCGGCGCATTCATGCGCCGTTCAGGAGTCATCGCGCCAGACTCTCTCCCAAAGGAGATTTCCATGAAATTCCGCGCCCTGAAACCGATGGTCGTCGTGGCGACCGCCGCACTGGCCCTGGCCGCCTGCGCCACGGCCACCCCGTACCAGCCCGCCGGTCAGGGCAGCCGTTACGGCTATTCCGACATGCGGCTGCAGGAAGATCGCTATCGCGTGACCTTCGCCGGCAATTCGGTGACCTCGCGCGAGCAGGTCGAGATGTCGCTGCTGCTGCGCTCGGCCGAGGTGACGCTGCAGAGCGGCTATGACTGGTTCGCCACGGTGAACCGCGCCACCGACCGCGACAGCCGCTACTACACCCAGCCTGATCCGTTCTATTCCAGCCGTTACGGCCCGTACTGGAGCCCCTACTGGCGCTTCCAGCGGCGTGGCTACTGGAGCCGCTGGGACCCCTTCTGGGGCAATGACTTCAACGTTCAGGAAGTGACCCGCTACGAAGCCTCGGCCGAGATCGTCATGGGACGCGGCCGCAAGCCCGCCAACGACGCCAACGCCTTTGACGCCCGCGAGGTGGTGGACAATCTGGGACCGCGCGTGGTCCGCCCGGCGAACTGATCCGGCCTGAAACAGCAGACGCCGCCGCCCGAAAGGACGGCGGCGTTTGTCGTTCTGGCGGCGTTCCTAGCCGACCCGGGGCGTCTTCAGCCGGCGCTTGTTCACATGGGCCGGGGCGGCGCCCATCGCCTCGGGCAGTTCGCCCTTGAAGTAGAACCGCTGCCACGCCTCCTTGGCCGCATCGGGATCGCCCGACGCCAGGCGGCTGTTGAAGTCGGTGCGCTGGCGGTTCCAGGCCTCGAACTGGCCCTTCATGCCGGGGTTGGACTCCAGCGAGCGGATCACCGGCTCGAACGCCTCGATCTTCTTGTGCTCGATCGGCTGGATGAAGCAGAAGGGCTCGCCCTTCTCGAACCGCACCCGGCCCGGGCGCGTGAACAGCCAGTTCATGGTGAAGGGGAAGGGCAACCAGTCCGTCTCGACCAGACCCGTCAGCGGCTGGATGCCGTCCTTGATGTGGTTCGGCGCGCCCGAGCACAGCATCCCCCAGCCCGGCGGCGTGCGGAACAGATACTGCGGATGCAGCGTCAGCACCCCGCTGGAGAAGTGCGAGGTGACGAAATGCTCCAGCTCGGGCTGGGGCCGGTCCGGCGTGATGGTGATGTCTTCCTGACGCGGGCCGCCGTTCCATTCGGCGGTGAAGCCGAACGGGCACAGGATCTCCCACCCCGTGGTGTTGGCCATGTTCAGCGGCAGGCAACGATAAGGATGGCGACCGATGAAGGCGTCCATCCAGTTGCGCGACTGACGACCGGGGACCAGGTCACACGGCCGCGACATCATCGGATAGCATTCCAGTTCCAAGGGGGCGCTCCGGCGGGTATCGAACAAGGGAAGGCTCCTCCCTAGCCCTCGTCCGGACCAGCCGTCAAAGCATGACCGAGCCCCAGCATCAGCCGCCCTTCGACCGCGACCGTCTGCTGGCCTGGATGGCCGATCGCGGCGTCGCCCAGACCACCCACGATCACCCCGCCGTCTTTCGCGTGGAAGAGGGGCTGGAGCTCAAGTCTGCACTGCCCGGCGCCCATACCAAGAACCTGTTCCTGAAGGACAAGAAGGGCCGGCTTTGGCTGATCTCGGCGCGTCAGGACACGATCATCGACCTGAAACGCGCCCACCGGGCCATGGGCTCGGACCGGCTGTCGTTCGGCAATGAAGCCCTGCTGTGGGAGACGCTGGGCGTCCGCCCCGGTTCGGTCACGGCTCTGGGCCTGATCAACGACGTGGACCGCCGCGTCACCTTCGTGCTGGATCGCCGCCTGCGGGACGCCGACATCGTCAACTTCCACCCCCTGACCAACACCGCGACCACGGCCCTGTCGCAGGCGGATTTCCGCAAGGTCATGCAGGCGCTGGGCCGCGACCCCATCGTCGTGGATTTCGATGCGCTGGAAACGGACCTCTTGCGGGTTTGAACGCCAGCCCACATCATCGTTTGGCTGTGATGGGGGAGAGAGCGCATGGCTGAAGACAAGGTGAAGGGGCCGGCGTCCTACTTCCCGTCCATCGAGAAGACCTATGGACGTCCGATCGCCGAGTGGCAGCACCTCGTCCGCGGCGCCTATCCGGCCAAACACATGGATCTGGTGGCGATGTTGAAGGCCGACCACGGCCTGGGTCACGGACACGCCAACGCCATCGTCGCCTACACCCTGTCCCAGGACGGTCTCAAATGACGGACCCGCAGACTCCGCCGTCAGGGCCCTCCATCAAGAAGGACGGTCCGCCATTCGTCCTTGGAATTTGCGGCGGAATCATCCTGGGCGCCCTGATCGACAATATGGCGATCGGCCTGCTGGTCGGCTTCGCCGTGGCGTTCGGCCTCATCAGGTTCGGACGCCGTTCCTCCTGAGCTCCCCTCCATAAACACTCCCATTGGGAGAGGGTATCGATCCGCCCCCTTCTGACGCAACGCTCTGTTATGGCCGGCCCCGATTGAGGGGCCGAACCGGCCCATTTCAGACTAATCAGACTATTCGGACCTGTTTTTTCGGCGACGGGTCTGAAATCCTGCGGCAGTGCGCCCGACTTCCTCCCGATCGGCGCTTGATGGCGAGGCATCCCGACGCCATCTGATCCGTTACAAATCCTGCGCGCCACCACGGACCCGACCATGACCTTCGCCGACCCGACGCTGAACACACCCCAGGACCTGATCAGGGACGGCACGGACGCCTCCTTCATGACGGACGTGATCGAGGCGTCGAAGACCCAGCCGGTCATCGTCGATTTCTGGGCGACCTGGTGCGGCCCGTGCCGGACCCTGGGTCCCGCGCTGGAAAAGGCCGTGCGCGCCGCCAAGGGGGCGGTGAAGATGGTCAAGATCGACGTCGACAAGAACCCGGCCTATGCGGGCCAGCTGCGGGTTCAGTCGATCCCCACGGTCTACGCCTTCGTCAACGGCCAGCCGGTCGATGGCTTCCAGGGCGCCATTCCGGACAGCCAGATCGCCGCCTTTATTGACAAGCTGACCGGCGGCGAGGGCGGCAACGCCGACATCGAGAAACTGCTGTCGCTGGGCGAGGAATCGCTGGGCCTGAACGATCTGGGCGGCGCCGCCCAGGCTTTCGCCGAGGTGCTGACCATCGAGCCGGAAAACCAGAAGGGCATCGCCGGCATGGCGCGGGTCTATCTGGCCGACGGCGACGCCGAACAGGCGCGCCAGACTATCGCCATGGCCCCGGCCGACTCGACCGATGCGGCGGTGCAGAGCGTGCGCGCGCAGCTGAGCCTGGCCTCATCCGCCCCTGAAAACGCCGCCACTGCCGAGCTGGAGGCGAAGCTGAAGGCCGACGCCAACGACCATCAGGCGCGCTTCGACCTGGCTTTGGCCCTGGCTGCGGGCGGCGACCTGAAGGGCGCCGTCGATCACCTGCTGAAGATCGTCGCCGCCGACCGCGAGTGGAACGAACAGGCGGCCCGCAAACAGCTGCTGACCATCTTCGAGGCGGCGGGTCCGACCAGCGAGGTCGCGCGCGACGGACGGCGCGGCCTGTCCACCATCCTGTTCTCCTAGCGGCAGGCGCGGCGAATGGCCCAGGGCTATGTGCGAACCAGCGAACTGTCCCAGGTCCTGCCGGTGTTTCCGTTGGGCGGGACGATCCTGCTGCCGCGCGGCCAGCTGCCACTGAACATCTTCGAGCCGCGCTATCTGAACATGATCGATGACGCCATGGCGGGAGATCGAACCATCGGCATGATCCAGCCCATGGGCGGGCCGCCGCAACTGCCCGGTCTGGCGGCGGTCGGTTGCCTGGGTCGGATCACCAGTTTCGCCGAGACCTCTGACGGACGCTATCTGATCACCCTGACCGGCGTCTGTCGGTTCGCGGTCGGCTCGGAACTGCCGGTACAGACGCCCTATCGCCAGGTGCGGGCCGACTTCCGTTCGTTCGAGCATGACCTGAACGCCCCCGATCCGGCCGAGGATTTCGATCGCCAGGGGTTCCGTGAGGCGTTGCGCGCCTATCTGGATGCGCGCGGGCTGGAAGTAGACTGGGATACCGCCGACAGCGCTCCGCCCGAGGCCCTGATCAACAGCCTGTCGATGGCCCTGCCGTTCGAAGTGGCCGAGAAACAGGCCCTGCTGCAGGCGCGGACCCTGCTGGATCGCGCTGCCGCCCTGACCGCCCTGATGCGGATAGACGCGGCCGACCCGGGCGACGAGGACGGGCCGGGACTGCAGTAGTGGCGGACCGGTGGCGCCGGGACGATCCGGGGACTAAACAGCGATCTGAAACAGGGCTCCAGACGGCCCTCAAGTAGCGCGAAGCGCGGTAGGGCCACCCATAATGAGCGACGTCTTCAACACTCCCGTCTCGGTCGACCCCCGCCTGCTGGAAATGCTGGTCTGCCCCGTCACGCGCGGACGCCTGACCTATGACCGCAAGGCCAATGAGCTGGTCTCGGCCGGGGCCAAGCTGGCCTATCCGATCCGCGACGGCGTGCCGATCATGCTGGCCGAGGAAGCCCGCAAGCTGGACTAGGGATCAGCCCCCTTGCTCAGCCCCAAGGGCCACGCGGCTGGGGCGTGGTGGGCACGCCGGTCGTGACGCGCGCGGGCGCCACATCGGCCACGGACGCGCGCGGACGCATCCCCATCTTCGTCCCCAGCTCCATCAGGGCGCGGACGCGATTGCAGGTCGCCGGGTGGGTCGAGAACAGGTTATCGGCGCCGCGCCCCGCCAGCGGATTGATGATGAACAGCTGGCCCGAGGCCGGATTGCGCTCGGCCGTGACGTTCACGATCCGCTTGGAATAGGCCTCGATCTTCTGCAGGGCGTCGGCCAGGGCCTGGGGATCGCCGGCGATCTCGGCGCCGACGCGGTCCGCCTCGTATTCGCGGGCGCGGCTGATGGCCATCTGCACCAGGCCCGCCGCCATCGGGGCCAGGATCATCAGCGCCAGCGTCCCGATCATGCCGCCCGGCCGCTCGCGGTCGTTGCCGCCGAAGAAGAGGGCGAAATTGGCCAGGGCCGAGATGGCGCCTGCCACCGTGGCCGTCACCGTCATGGTCAGGGTGTCGCGGTTCTTCACATGGGCCAGTTCGTGCGCCATCACGCCGCGCACCTCGTCCCGCGTCAGCATGTCCAGCAGGCCGGTGGTGGCGCAGACGGCGGCGTTCGCCGGGTTGCGGCCGGTGGCGAAGGCGTTGGGCTGGTCGTTGGGGATGATGGCGATCTTCGGCCGAGGCAGGCCCGCCCCCTCGGCCATCTGGACCACGTCGGCGACATAGTTGCGCACCACGGCGTTGGGATGGCTCTCGTCCACCGGCTGGGCGCGGTACATCTTCAGGACGATCTTGTCCGCGTTCCAGTAGCTGAACAGATTCATCCCCCCGGCGAAGACCAGGGCGATCAGCATGCCCGTGGTCCCGCCGATCAGGTAGCCGATCCCCATGAACAGGGCGGTCAGGGCGGCCAGCAGGACAAAGGTCTTCAGGTGGTTCATTCGGGTCGATCTATCGCGAAAAACATGGCGCCGCTCGCCTGAACGCCTATTTGAGACCGCGTATCCCCGCCCTCAAGGCAAGGCCCCTGTGACCGAACAGCCCACCCCGCCTGAAGACACGCCCGGCTTCAACGCCGAAACGCCCCACGCCACGCCGGAGCGGCCGATCAGCGACATCGCGCGCCGCGCCCTGCTGGAAGCGGCCGAACGTCGCGCCGCCGAGGACGCGGCCGTCCTGTCGCCCGAGCATGGCGGCCCGCGCGGCCCCGAACCGACCCGGTATGGCGACTGGGAGAAGAAGGGGCTGGCGGTCGATTTCTGACCCGCCGTCACGCCTGACAGGCGAATTCCGAACGAAGTTCTTTCATCCGCGTTAACCTTTGCCGCTTGACCCCAAAGGACGCCGCCGATGACCCGTCACCGCCTTTCCCCCCGCGCACTCGCGACTGGCGCGGCGGTATCCTTGCTGCTGTCCGGGATCGCCGGGGTCGCCTCGGCCCAGAGCTATCGCTACGCCCCGCCTCCGCCGCCGGTCGAGGCCTGGGGCGCGCCGGCCTGGGGCCAGCCGTATGGCGCCGGAAACTGGAGCCATGTGACGGGTTATTCCTATGGCTATTCCGGCGTCGGCCAGCCCTATGCGCCGGTTCAGCCCTATGCCTATGGCGGCCATCCGGCCTATGGCGGCGCCTATCCCTATGACTGGCGGCGTCAGGATCGGGGCGGGCGGTATGGATACAGCGTCCGGCATGACGAGCGGCGGTCCGGCTACCGCGACCGCTGGGGCTATAATGATGACCGGCCGCCGACCAGTCGCCGCTATGGCGATGACCGTCCGTATGCGGACTATCGCCCGGACTGCGACTGCCGTGACATCTATCTGTACGACCGCTGAGGTCTAGATCAGGGCGATGGAGGCCGCGATGGCGCCCGCCGCCGCGCGCGGATCCGCCACGGCGGTGATCGGGCGGCCGATGACCAGATGGGTCGCCCCGTCCGACAGGGCCTGCTGCGGGGTCGCCGCGCGGGCCTGATCGTCCATGGCCGCGCCCGCCGGACGCACGCCGGGCGTGACGATCAGGAAGTCGTCGCGTCCTGCAGCGCTGGCCAGTTCGCGCACCCGCTTCGCCTCGACCGGGCTGGCGACCACGCCGTGCAAGCCGACGTCCAGCGCCTGACGCACCCGGTGCTCAACCAGGTCAGCGGCGTTCAGCCCGTGATCGTCGGCGCGCAGGTCGGCGTCGGTCAGGCTGGTCAGGACAGTGACGCCCAGCACCTTCAGCCCCGACCCCGCCACGCCGCGCATCGCCGCCGCCATGACCTGGGGCCGCGCATGGACGGTCAGCAGGTCGCAGCCGGACCCGGCAAGCGCCGCCGCTGCCTTTTCCACCGTCGCGCCGATGTCGTGCAGCTTCCAGTCCAGGAACACCTGTTTACCCTGGGCCTTCAACTCGCGCGCCAGGCCCATGCCCCCGGTCGCGAACAGTTGCAGGCCGATCTTGTAGAAGACCACGCTGTCGCCCAGCCGGTCGACCAGCGCCCGCGCCTGATCGCCCGTCGGCACGTCCAGGGCGCAGATGACGCGCGGGTCAGCGGGGCGATTGGTCAGCTCGACGGACATTCGGACGCCTTTGGGCTATGGCGGGTTGCAGGCGCGCGCGGCCCGGCCGATAGGTAGGCGGCGGCAGCGCGAACAAGGCTTTCTGGGCGAGGGGAATCAATGGACGCGGTCGATCTGGGGGTCAACCTGTTCGTGACGCTGTTCGCGTTGCTGGATCCCATCGGCAATATCCCGATCTTCGCCGCCGCCACTGCCGGCGCGTCCTTGCGCCAGCGCATCTCGGTGTCGGGCCTGATCTGCCTGTTCGCAGCGGTTTTCCTGGGCTTCTTCTTCTTCACCGGCCTGGGGCTGCTGCAGTTCTTCGGCATCTCGCTGGCGGCGTTCCGCATCGCCGGCGGCGTGCTGCTGCTGCTGCTGGGTCTGGACATGGCGCGCGAGGATTTCATCGCCACCTTCGCCGACAAGGACGCGGCCACCGACCTGAAGGATGTGCGTGGTTACGCCAAACGGCGGTTCCAGCGGCTGGTCGTGCCCTTCGCCATTCCGCTGATGATCGGGCCGGGCGCCATCTCGGCCATCATCATCCAGGCGGGCGAGGCGGAAAAGCTGGGCGCGGCGGGCACCGCCGCCTCGCTGGCCGCCATCGCCGCCGCCTGCGTCGTGTCCTTCATCAGCTTCGCCCTGACCGGCCCGATCAGCCGCGTGCTGGGCGACGTCGGTCTGGCCATCGTGGTGCGGGTGCTGGGCCTGATCCTGTGCGCCCTGGCGATCCAGTTCATCCTGATGGGCCTGGGCGAGGCCCTGCCCGGGATCATCAGCTCGGGCGTGACCACGCCCTATCCGGCGGGTGGGCACTGATCGCGACGGTTCCTCCCCAGGTGGAGAGGAGCAAGCGGCTCAGATCCGCTTCAGCCGCTTGGCGTGACCGCCGACCATGTTCAGGGCGATGCGGTCGGGCAGGTGCTTGGCCAGGGCGGCCAGCAGGCGGTTGCGGCGGCCCGGCGTGACGCTGGGCCGGTTGGCCTCCAGCGCGGCATAGCCCTCGCGCGCGACGCGGGCGGCGTCCATCCACATCCAGGCTGGATAGGCGGCCGAGACCTCGGCCCGCGTGCCGTTGGCGTCGTGGAACTCGGTCAGGGTGTAGCCGGGGTTCAGACTGGTGACGTGGACGCCCCGGTCGCGCAGTTCCAGATGCAGGCCCTGCGACGCCTTGATCAGGAAGCTCTTGATCGGTCCATACAGGGTGTCGCCCCCCGTCGCGGGCATCTGACCGGCCAACGAGGCGACGTTCAGGATACGGCCGAAGCCGCGCTGGACCATGCCGGGCGCCAACAGGCGGCTGAGTTCGACCGGAGCGGCCAGCATGACCTGCAGCATGGCGGCCTGATCGTCCGGCGGCGTGTCGAGGAAGCCCGCCGTGCGGCTGAACCCGGCGTTGTTGACCAGTCCGTCGACGATCAGGCCGCGCGCCGTGAGGGCCTCGACCAGACGGCGCGACGCGGCGGGGTCGGACAGGTCCGCGGGGATGACGTGAGCGGCGACGCCATGGGTCGCCATCAGGCGCTCGGCCAGGGCGCGCAGAGCGGGCTCGCGCCGCGCGGTCAGGATCAGGTCCCAGCCGTTCGCGGCGAAGACTTCCCCCAGTGCGGCGCCGATGCCGGCCGAGGCGCCGGTGATCAGAACAAGAGGACGTCGGCCGTCAGGTCGGCTCACGCGTCAGGCTCAGGCGGCGCAGGGCGAGGCAGGCACGTCGACCAGCGAGTCCGCATTTTCGGCCAACAGGTCGGCGATCGTCACCTTGGACAGGCGGTCGGCGGCGGCCTGATTGGCGGCGGTCAGGGCCTTGGCGACCTGTCGCGGAATATGTTCGCCGACCGGACACCCCTTGGCGCCCGCCGGGGTCGAACCCAGGTGTGCGCAGCCGTTCACGGCCTTGAGCACCTCGTCCATGCGAATGTCCTCGGGCCGACGCAGCAGCCAGGCCCCGCCGGCGGCGCCGGGGCGCGTGCCGATCAGGCCGGCCTTGGCCAGCAAGGCCGTGACGCGGCGGATGACGACGGGGTTGGTCGGAACCGAGGCCGCCAGCAGGGCGCTGGGCGCGGCCTGGGCAGGCGCATAGGCGCCCTTGTGGGCCAGATAGGCCAGGGCATGGGCGGCGACGGGGAAACGCTGGCTGTCTGACATGGCTTTTACCGCCTGAATGTAGTGATCTCGCGCCGGTTTCACAAATTGCGTCGCCCAACGCCGCCGATACCGATGCAACCGGACCCTCACGGGCACGATTGAAGCGGGCGCGGAAAGGGTCTAAAGGCCCGCCGCTCTGGATGGGCCCGGCTCCCTTCGGCGCCCGGAGGAACGAGATGGTCGGGGATTCTTCCCGCGCCGACGGCGCCGGCCCTTCGGGGGAGGCTCAGCCGGATCAATCGATCGACGACAGCCATCAGCCCGGCAAGCGCTGGCCGCTGATCATCGCCGCCATCGGTGTCGTCTTCGGCGACATCGGCACCAGCCCCCTTTATGCCCTGCGCGAAGCCATCGACCACGCCCGGACCGGCGTGGGCGGCGATCTGGCTGTGCTGGGGGTCGTGTCGCTGGCCTTCTGGGCGCTGATGGTGGTGGTGACGTTCAAATACGTCCTGTTCCTGATGCGCGCCGACAACAAGGGCGAGGGCGGCACCCTGTCGCTGATGGCCCTGGCGCAGCACGCGATCGGCCGACGCAGCGCCTGGATTTTCGTGCTGGGCGTCTGCGGGGCGGCCCTGTTCTATGGCGACGGCATCATCACGCCCGCCATTTCGGTGCTGTCGGCGGTTGAGGGCCTGCAGGACGCGCCGGGGCTGGATGGGCGGCTGGACGCCTTTATCCTGCCGATCGCAGCGGTGATCCTGATCACCCTGTTCATGGTCCAGTCGCGCGGCACGGCCCGGCTGGGACGGTTCTTCGGCCCGATCACGGCTGTCTGGTTCCTGTGCCTGGGCGGGCTGGGGCTGTTTCATATCTTTGATGACATCAGCATCCTGCGGGCCCTGTCGCCGCATTACGGGATCATGCTGCTGATCAATGACGGCTTCCTGGGCTTCGTCATCCTGGGCAGCGTCTTCCTGGCCGTCACGGGGGCCGAGGCGCTGTACGCGGACATGGGCCATTTCGGAAAGGCGCCGATCCGCCAGGGCTGGCTGTATTTCGTCCTGCCCTGCCTGACGCTGAACTATCTGGGCCAGGGAGCCCTGATCCTGGACAATCCGGGGGCGGCGTCGAACCCGTTCTGGAACATGGTGCCGCAGTTCGCCTACTGGCCCATGCTGATCCTGGCCACGGTCGCGACGGTGGTGGCGTCACAGGCGGTCATCACCGGCGCCTTCTCGGTGACGCAGCAGGCGGTGCAACTGGGCCTGCTGCCGCGCATCGACATCCGCAACACCTCCGAAAGCCAGGCCGGGCAGATCTATGTTCCGGCGGTCAATTCCCTGCTGATGGTCGGGGTGCTGGCGCTGCTGGTCACCTTCCAGTCGTCGCACAATCTGACCGCGGCCTATGGCGTGGCCGTAACGGGCACCATGCTTGTCAACACCCTGATGTCGTGGTCGGTGGTGACGAAGAAGTGGAAATGGCCGCTGTGGGCGGCGCTGGGCACGCTGATCCCGTTCGCGGTGATCGATCTGACCTTCCTGACCTCCAACCTGCTCAAGATTCCGGACGGGGCGTGGATGCCGCTGGTGCTGGGCGCGGGACTGGTGCTGATCATGTGGACCTGGGTCAGCGGCACCCAGATACTGACCGCCAAGACGCGCAAGGACAGCCTGCCGCTGGCCGACCTGATCGAGATGCTGAAGGCGCGACCGCCGCACCGGGCGCCGGGCACCGCCATCTTCCTGACGTCAGACCCCGAGGTCGCGCCGGTGGCGCTGATGCACAATCTGAAGCACAACAAGGTGCTGCACGAGAAGAACATCATCCTGACCGTGCGCACCGCCGACCGGCCGCGCGTGGCCGAAAGCCAGCGCGTGGTGATGTCGCCCATCAACGACGACTTCAAGACACTGACCGTCACCTATGGCTTCATGGAGACGCCCAATGTGCCCAAGGCGCTGGGCCTGTGTCGCAAACAGGGGCTGAAGTTCGACATCATGTCGACCAGCTTCTTCCTCGGCCGTCGCTCGGTCGTTCCCTCCGCCCGTCAGGGCATGCCTTTGTGGCAGGACAAGCTGTTCATCTTCCTCATGCGTAACGCCGCCAACCCCACCGACTTCTTCCGCATTCCCCCCGGCCGCGTGGTCGAGCTGGGCACACAGGTGTCGGTGTGAGCGCCGGTCCTGGAAAGCCGACGGGCGGGCGCTCGTCCGCCGCGCGCGGTCGCCGCATGGCCGAAAAGGCGCGCGGCCCTCGCCCCGCCCCGGCCGCCGCGCCGGTTGAAGACGCCGCCGCCGACATTGGCGTCGAGGCCCGGCTGGCCGCCGGCGTGCTGCTGAATGCGGCGCTGGAAAAGCGCGGCGGCATGGACGAGGCGTTGAGCCAGCCCGCGCTTCAGGCCCTGCCCGCACCGGACCGGGCCTTCGCCCGCGCCGTGGCCATGGCCGCCCTGCGCCGGCTGGGCGAGATCGACCAGATTCTGGACCGCCGTCTGCAAAAGGCGCCGCCCCTGCCCGTGCGCACCATCCTGCGCATCGCCTTGGCCCAGACCCTGGTGCTGGAGACGCCGGCCTTCGCGGCGGTGTCGACGGCCGTGAAATTGGCAGAGCGCGATGCCAAGGCCCGACCGTACAAGAATCTGGTCAACGCCGTGCTTCGCGGCATCGGTCGCGACGGCCCCGGCCTGACCACCGCCACCTCCAACCTGCCGGACTGGATCGCCGCCCGCTGGCGCGCTGCCTATGGCGAGCCGTTGCTGGAAGGTCTGGCCCTGGCCACGCGCGAAGAGCCGCTGACCGACCTCAGCCTGAAACCCGGCGCCGATCCGGCCGCCGTGGCCGAGGCGTTGGACGGCGAGGTCCTGCCCGGCGGCACGGTGCGCACCGGCCGTCGCGGCGATGTGGCCGGCTGGCCCGGCTATGACGACAGCGGCTGGTGGGTTCAGGACGCGGCGGCCGCCGTGCCCGCCCGCCTGCTGGACGTGAAGGCCGGTCAGACTGCGCTGGACATGTGCGCCGCGCCGGGCGGCAAGACGCTGCAACTGGCCGCCGCCGGCGCCGACGTCGTCGCGCTGGACCGGTCCGAGGCCCGGCTGAAGCGGCTGCAGCGCAATTTCGAGCGCACCGGCCTGCCGGTCGAGGTCGTCGCGGTTCCGGCCGAGGATTGGGACGACGCCCGCACCTTCGACGCCGTGCTTCTGGACGCGCCCTGCACCGCCACCGGCACCTACCGCCGCAACCCGGAAGTGCTGCGCGCGACGCGGCCCGCCGACGTGGCCAAGCTGGCCGACGTGCAGCACCGCCTGCTGGACGCCGCCGCCGAACGGGTGAAGCCGGGCGGACGGCTGGCCTATTGCGTTTGCTCGCTGGAGCGCGAGGAGGGGGAAACCCAGATCATCGCCTTCCTGCGCCGCAACCCCGCCTTCCGCACGGTGGCCGCCGATCCGGTCGCCGTGGGCGCCCCGCCTGAGGCCCTGACACCCGAAGGCTGGCTGCGCATCCTGCCCGCCCACTGGCCGGAAAAGGGCGGTCTGGACGGCTTCTTCATCGCCTTGCTGGAACGCGTGGCTTAGGGGCTGTCATCTTGGTGTGCAGGCGCCCTAAGACCCAGTGCGACACTGGGAAATCTTGACCTGAGGGGCCTGTGCGCCTACCTCCCCGGCATGGCTATTCGTCGCATCCTGACCATCGACAACCCCGCCGATCTGGCGGTGCTCAAGACCGTCTCCACACTCGTCGAGGGCGGGGTCGGTGAAGAGTTGCGCGGTCTGATGGATGACATGCTGGAGACTATGTACGCGGCGCCGGGCATCGGCCTGGCCGCGGTGCAGATCGGCGACACGCGCCGGGTCATCGTCATGGATCTGGGCGACAAGGCTGTCGACGGCGCCTCGGAAGAGCCCGAGGCCGAGGAGAGCGAAGACCTTCAGCGGGCCCGTCGCAACCCGCGCTATTTCGTCAATCCCGAGATCGTCTGGTCGTCCGAAGAGCTGTTCAGCTACGAAGAGGGCTGCCTGTCGGTGCCGGAATATTTCGACGCCGTGCAACGCCCCGCCCGCGTGCGCATTCGCTACCTCGGCTATGACGGCCAGTCGGTTGAGGAAGAGGCCGAGGGCCTGTTCGCCGTCTGCATCCAGCACGAGATGGATCACCTCCAGGGCGTGCTGTTCATCGACCACCTGTCCCGTCTCAAGCGCGAGCGGGCGGTGGCCAAGGTCAAGAAGAACGCGAGGTTGGCGGCGTGAGCATCCGTTTCCGTGACGACGAACATCACCTGACCCGCGCCGGCAAGGTCGGCGTCGGCTCGGTGGCGGCCCTGGTCGCCGTGGGCGTGATCGGCTTTGTCGCGGGCCTGCTGGTCGATCGCCTGCTGGATTTCGACGACGCGCTGGACGCCGGCGGCGAGTGGGACGAGGGCGGCGGCGTCTATACCCGCTGGCAGTAACCGCCTAAACGCGTCGTCCATGCGCCTAGCCTTCATGGGAACCCCCGAATTCGCCGTGCCCTCGCTGGCCGAGCTGATCGCCTCGGGTCACGAGATCGTCGCCGTCTATTCGCAGCCGCCGCGCCCCAAGGGCCGAGGGCAGAAGCTGACGCCGTCACCGGTCCACGCCTTCGCCGAGGCCATGGGCCTGCCCGTCTTCACGCCCGAGAGCATGAAGGCGGCCGACGCCATCGAGACGTTCAAAAGCCTGGACCTGGATGCGGCCTGCGTCGTCGCATACGGCCAGATCCTGAAGCCAGAGGTGCTGGCCGCGCCGCGCCTGGGCTGTTTCAACCTGCATGGCTCGCTGCTGCCGCGCTGGCGCGGGGCCGCCCCGATTCAGCGCGCCATCATGGCCGGCGACCGCCAGACCGGCGCCCAGATCATGCGCATGAGCGAGGGGCTGGACGAGGGGGCGATCATCCTGTCCGAGGTGATGGACATTCTGCCGACCGACACGGCCGCCAGCCTGTCCGAACGCATGGCGACCACGGGCGCGACGCTGTGGACCCGGGCCCTGGCCGCCATCGAACGCGGCGGCTTCACCGAGACCGAACAGGTCGGGGAGGTCACCTATGCCAAGAAGATCACCCCGGCCGAAGCGCACATCGACTGGACCCGCTCGGCGGCGGACGTGGACGCTCACATCCGCGGCCTGTCGCCCTTCCCCGGCGCCTGGTTCGAGATTGCGGGCGACGAGCCTGTGCGGATCAAGGCGCTGATGTCGAAGGGGGTCGAGGGCGCGGGCGCGCCGGGCCAGGTGCTCGAGAGCGGGCCGCGATTGGTGGTGGCCTGTGGTACGGGCGCGGTCGAACTGATCCGCGCCCAGCGCCCCGGCAAGGCGGCGCAGGCGGCCGAAGAGATGCTGCGCGGCTATCCGGTCCCCGTTGGAAGCGTGGTGGGCTGATGCCCCGTTATCGCCTGACGCTGGAATACGACGGCTCGGCCTACAACGGCTTTCAGGCCCAGCGTGACCAGCCGACGGTGCAGGGCGCGGTCGAGACGGCGCTGACCGCCTTTTGCGGCGAGACGATCCGGCTGGCCGCCGCCGGACGCACCGACACGGGCGTGCATGCGATCGGTCAGGTGATCAGTTTCGACCTGGCCCGCGACTGGCCCGAGGCGACGGTGATGAACGCCCTGAACGCCCATCTGGTGCAGGAGGCGGTGGCGGTGCTGGACTGCGCCCGGGTCGAGGGCGACTGGCACGCGCGCTTCTCGGCCACGGGACGGGCCTATCTGTACCGCATCCTGAACCGGCCCGGCCGTCCGGCGCTGGATCAGGGGCGGGTCTGGCATGTGAAGCGGCCGCTGGATGCGGACGCCATGCACGCGGCGGCACAGACGCTGGTCGGGCTGCACGACTTCACCACCTTCCGCGACGTGAACTGCCAGTCGGCCAGCCCGGAAAAGACGCTGGACGTCGCCCGCGTGTCGCGCGTCGGCGAGGAGGTGCATCTGGTGTTCGAGGCGCGCAGCTTCCTGCATCGGCAGGTGCGGTCGATGACCGGCACCCTGGCGGAGGTCGGTCTGGGCCGCTGGAGCGTGGCGGACGTGGCGGCTGCGCTGGCGGCGAAAGACCGCACCGCCTGCGGACCGGTGGCGCCGTCGGACGGCCTGTATCTGACCGGCGTCCGGTATTGACGGCGCCGCTCCTCCCCACAAGCGGGTGAGGAGCGGCCCGCGATCTCAGCGACGCGCCGAGTTCGAGCCCGACGTGACCGCGTCGCCGGCGGCGGATACATCGCGGCCGATCCCGGCGATGGTGTTGCAGGCCGAAACGGCCAGGGCGGCGGCGATGACGGTCAAAGCGACGATCTTGCGCATGAGTTTTCCCCGAAAAACGATTGTGACGGTGTATGAACACCAAGCTTGACCATACAGTTGCATGGTCAAGCCTGTCTCTGATCTGCTAACGGCGAACTTATGACGCAAGCCCCCGGAACCGCCGCCCGCCGCCTGGTCGAAACCCTTGTCGTGAACGGGGTGGATCGGGTCTTCTGCGTGCCGGGCGAGAGCTATCTCGCCGTGCTCGACGCCCTGGCCGATGTCGAGGAGCGGATTCAGGTCATCGCCTGCCGCAACGAGGCCGGCGCCGCCAACATGGCCGAGGCCTATGGCAAGCTGACGGGCAAGCCGGGCGTCTGCATGGTCACGCGGGGACCGGGCGCGACCCACGCCAGCATCGGCGTGCACACGGCGCATCAGGATTCGACGCCGATGATCCTGTTCGTCGGCCAGATCGCCCTGACCGACCGGGGCCGCGGCGCCTTCCAGGAGGTCGATTACCGCGAGGTGTTCGGCGGCCTGGCCAAATGGGCTACCGAGATCGAGAGCCCCGAACGCACCGTCGAGATCGTCGAGCGCGCCTTCGCCACCGCTCTGCAAGGGCGGATGGGGCCGGTCGTGGTGGCCCTGCCCGAGAACATCCTGCACGACGACGGCGGCCCGGCCCCCGTCCGCGCCGTGACCCCCGCGCGTTCGGCGCTGGACCCGGCCTTCGTCGAACAGGTGCGCGCCCGTCTGGCCGCCGCCGAGCGGCCGCTGCTGGTGCTGGGCGGGTCGGGCTGGACCGAGGCGGCGACCACCGCCATCGCCGACTGGTCCGCGCGCCTTGGCCTGCCGGTCGCCCTGTCGTTCCGGCGCAAGGACCTGATCGACAACCTGGCGCCGAACTATGCCGGCGACCTGGGGCTGGGTTCGAACCCCAAGCTGCTGCAAAGGGTCCGCGACGCCGACCTGATCCTGTGCATCGGCGCGCGCCTGGGCGAAAATCCGACCCAGGGCTATACGCTGCTGGACCGCGCGCGCACGGCGCAGACCTTGATCCACATTCATCCGGGTCCGGAAGAACTGGGCCGCGTCTGGCCGACGCTGGCGTCCGCCGCCGCCGATAATTCGTTGGCCGCCATCGCCCTGTCGGCGGTCGAGCCGGGTCGCACTTGGGCCGATCAGGCCGCCGCCGCCCACGCCGACTACATCGCCTTCTCGACCCCCATCGCGGTCGAGAGCGCGGTGAACATGAGCGAGGTGATCGCGCATCTGGGCGAAACGCTGCCCGCCGACGCCATCCTGACCAACGGGGCGGGCAATTTCGCCGCCTGGCTGCACCGCTTCCACCGCCACCGCGCGCGTGGCACGCAACTCGCCCCCACCTCGGGCGCCATGGGCTATGGCTATCCGGCCGCCATCGGCGCCAAGAGCGCCCAACCGGGCCGCGAGGTCGTCTGCATCGCGGGCGACGGCGACTATCTGATGACGGGACAGGAGATCGCCACGGCGGTCCAGTACGGGATCAACGTCATCGTGGTGGTGGTCGACAACGGCGCCTACGGCACCATCCGCATGCACCAGGAAGGCCACTATCCGGGCCGGGTCATCGCGACCGACCTGAAGAATCCCGACTTCGTGAAATACGCCGAGGCCTTTGGAGCGTTCGGCGTTCGCGTCGAGCGGACCGGGGATTTCCCGGCGGCGCTGGCCGCCGCGCGGGCGGCGGGCCGCCCCGCGCTGATCCATGTGATCACCGACGCCGAAAATATCGCGCCGGGCCGCACGATCACGGGCCTGCGCGCCGCCGCCAGGGACTGATCGAACGGGGCTGATCGCAACTCCGCCGCAAGCGACTTGCGGTGGAGCTTTCCCGCGTCAGGATCGTTGAACGGCGACACCCGCCGCACGGAGCCCCTATGCGCGCCATCCTTGTCTCCACCCTGATCGCCGGCGTCGGCCTGACGGCCTGCGCCACCCCCGCCGCGCCGGATGGCGGATCCGTCGCCGCCGGCTCGGGCGACGACTGCGCCGTCATCGCCGCCATCGGCAAGGAGCATTTCCGCTTCAACACGACCGACAACGTGCCGCCGCCGCTGTGGCTGGACGCCGCCGGCTCGAACTGGGCGCCGCAGTGCGACTGGGCCCGCTATGGCCTCAGCTTCCCGACCATCCACGACCCGAACCGCCCACCCGCGACCGGCGAGCGCCTCCGCTGGGTCCAGTTCAAGCAGCCGCGCTATGACGGACAGGGCGCGATGGTCGAGGCCGCGATCATGCACGGGCCGCTGGCGGGCATGGGCTATGAATGCCGTGTCCGCTCGGGCTTCGCCGGCTGGACGGTGCAGGAGTGCAAGGCCGGCTGGGTCTCCTGATCGGCTTGTCGATCTGACCTAGGCGGTTGCGTCCGGGACCGGCTGCGGGAATGGTGCGCCCCTGATTTTTGTTTCGGGGGTATCTCATGCGTCGTCTTCTGATCTCGTCCGCCGCCGCCCTGGCCCTGATGGCCGGACCGGCCCTGGCCCAGCAGGGCGCGACGCCCCCGGCCAATGAGCCTGCCCCCGCCCAGGTCCAGAACGAGGACGCGCGTCTGGCGTCCTTCTTCGATCAGGCCTTCCAGGAGCGGATCGCCCTCAGCCCGCAGTCGATGACGTCACTGGGCATCAAGACCGACTACGACAAGCTGGATGATGTCTCCGACGCCGCCGCCGAACGCGCCCTGGCCCTGCAGGAAGACCAGCTGGCCCGGATGAAGGCCGGCTTCGACCCCGCGCGGCTGAGCGAACAGAGCCGCCTGTCGTGGCGTCTGTTTGAATACGGCGTCGAGCAGGCCCGCCTGTCGAACCGCTGGCGCGACTGGGGCTTTCAGTTCGCGGCCAACGGCAATCCGACCACCGGGCTGCCGGTCTTCCTGATCAACAACCACCGGATCGACAGCGTCGCGGACGCCGAAGCCTATGTGGCGCGGATCGGCGAGGCCGAACGCTATATGGGTCAGGTGGCCACGACGCTGAAGGCGCGCGCGGCCGGGGGCGTGGTGTCGCCGCGCTTCGTCTTTGAACCCAGCCTGGCCAATACCCGCGCGGTGATCTCGGGCGCGCCGTTCGACAGCGCCGCCGACAATCCGGTGTGGGCTGATTTCCAGAAGAAGGTCGGCGCGCTGGACGTCGATCAGGCGACCCGGGACCGGCTGCTGGCCTCGGGCCGTGAGGCGCTGACCGGACCGTACAAACGCGGCTATGACACCGTGCTGGCGGCCCTGGCCGAGGTTCGACCGATGGCCGACAGCGATGCGGGCGTGTGGCGCCTGCCGCAGGGCGAGGCCTATTACAACGCCCGCCTGCAACTCTCGACCACGACCGACCTGACCGCCGACCAGATCCACCAGATCGGTCTGGACGAGGTCGCGCGCATCCAGGCCGAGATGGAGACGATCAAGGCCAGGGTCGGCTTCACCGGCTCGCTGCAGGAATTCTTCGCCCACCTGAAGACCGATCCGCGCTTCCAGTATCCGAATACGGCCGAGGGCAAGGAACAGTATCTGACCGACGCCCGCGCCTTCATCGCCCAGGTGATGGATGTGGCGCCTCAATGGTTCAGCGACCTGCCGAAGGCGGCGCTGGAGGTGCGGGCGGTCGAGGCGTGGCGCGAATCCACCGCCTCCATCGCCTTCTACAACTCGCCCGCGCCCGACGGTTCGCGGCCCGGGATCTATTACGTCAACCTGTCGGACATGACCCAGGTGCTGAAGCCCCAGATCGAGGGCATCAGCTATCACGAGGGCGCGCCGGGCCACCATTTCCAGATCGCCTATGCGCAGGAGATCGAGGGCCTGCCCCGCTTCCGCCGCTTCGGCGGTTACGGCGCCTATGCCGAGGGCTGGGGCCTGTACGCCGAGCAACTGGGCAAGGAGATGGGCTTCTATCAGGACCCCTATTCCGACTTCGGCCGCCTTTCGACCGAGCTGTGGCGCGCGGTGCGTCTGGTGACCGACACCGGTCTGCACGCCAAGCGCTGGAGCCGCGAACAGGCCATGGCCTATTTCCGCGACAACTCCCTGCTGTCCGAGCGCGACATCGGCAAGGAGGTCGAGCGCTACATCACCAGCCCCGGCCAGGCGACCAGCTACAAGATCGGCGAACTGAAGATCTTCGAACTGCGTCGCCGGGCGAAGGCCGCGCTGGGCGACCGCTTCGACATCAAGGATTTCCACGCCGTCGTCCTGCGTTCCGGCTCGGTGCCGCTGGACGTGCTGGAAGACCAGGTCGACGGCTGGATCGCGACCGGGGGCGGCGCGCCGGGCTGACTGGCCTTGTAGCGTTCGGAGCGGTAAAGGCGCGCCATGGCTTTCACCGCGACCGTCCTGACCATGTTCCCCGAGGCGTTTCCCGGGCCGCTCGGCGTGTCGCTGATCGGCACGGCGTGGCGCGAGAAGGGGCTGTGGGACCTGCAGACGCTGGACATTCGCGCCTTTTCCGAAGATAAGCGCGGCTTCCTGGACGACACCCCTGCGGGTGGCGGTCCCGGAGCCGTGCTGAAAGCGGACGTGGTGGCCCGGGCTCTCGACAGCCTGACAGGCCCATCCCGGCCGCTTTTGTACATGAGCGCCCGTGGTCGGCCCCTGACCCAGGCGCGCGTGAAGGAATGGGCCAGGGCGGACGGCGTTGTCGTTCTGTGCGGCCGTTTCGAGGGGGTGGACCAGCGCGTGCTCGACGCGCGCGGGTTCGAGGAGGTCTCCGTCGGGGACGCGGTGCTCGCCGGCGGCGAGGCGGCGGCCATGGTGGCGATCGAGGCGTGCATAAGGTTGATCCCTGGCGTCCTCGGCCAGGCGGACAGTCTCAGTAGCGAGAGTTTCGAGGACGGCCTTCTGGAGCATCCGCAGTACACGCGACCGCGGACGTTCGAGGGGCTGGAGATACCCGAGGTGCTTCTGTCGGGCGATCACAGGAAGATCGCTCAATGGCGCGAGGCGCAGCGGGAACTAACGACGCGGGATCGCCGACCGGACCTCTGGGACGCGCATCTGGCCAAATCACAGCTAAAGGGCGCGAAAGCCCGAGGAGAATGACCATGAATATCGTTCAGCAGCTCGCTGCCGAAGAAAAAGCCCGCGTCCTGGGCGACCGCAAGATCCCCGACTTCCAGCCGGGCGACACCCTGCGAGTCAACGTGAAGATCAAGGAAGGCGAGCGCGAGCGCGTTCAGGCCTTCGAAGGCGTCTGCATCGCCCGTGACGGCGGCGGCGTGAACGAGACCTTCACCGTCCGCAAGATTTCCTTCGGCGAGGG
>NZ_SDZL01000065.1 GCF_004210735.1 Brevundimonas sp. | reverse complement strand
GGATGCCGGTCATCAATGATGCCTTTGGCCATGAACGTCGTCGTGACGGGCAGCCCGACGGCGTCAGCAAATGCCATCACCTCGGCCGCGGCACCTGTGCGCGCGGCCCCATGGCCAACAAGCATCACGGGGTTTTGGGCATTCTCGATGTGAGCTGCGGCCTCCGAAAGCGCCTTGTCACCTGCGAAAAAGCGGACCTTGGGGGGAGGAAGCAGGGGGACGGCATCTTCGGCGACAAACAGTTTTTCGACATCTTCGGGGATCGCCAAAAACACCGCTCCGGGCCGTTCCCGCTGCGCTAAGGCAAAAGCTTTGTGCAGCGTCTCTGCGACCTGAGAGGCGACAGAGAGAGTCTGGGAAGCTTTGGTGACGGGGGCGAACATGGGCATCTTATCCGACTTGCCCGCGGGGGCCGAAACGAAGGGGGCGGCGGCCTCCTGCACGCCCGCGCTCTCGCCGGGGACGTGGACGGGCTTCTTCGTGCGGGGCTCTGACCCCTTCGGCGAGGAGGAACGGTTCATGAACACAACCTAGTGGCCCGGGGCCGACGACGCCATAGCGCGCGGGCGGATCAGAGGTTCATGGGACGGGCCTCATGCGGCGCGCCGGGCGACATAGCGGCCGTCGGTCAGTCGCTCGACATGGCCATAGCGATGCAGGGTCGTCAGCACCTGGGCGATGCGCGGCTCGATCCGGGCGCCGCCCCGGCTGAAGGCGCGCGACAGGGTCGGGGCGTCGACCGGGCCGGACGCGTCCCGCAGCGCCGCCACCAGGGCCAGCGGCTGCTCGTAGCGATCGCGGGGGAAGGTCGGACGCGCCGCGCGCTGCGGGGCCGCGACCTCGGGCAAGACCAGATCGCCGGCCCGTCCGGCGACGGCCAGACGCGGCCGCTGGAAGTCGGGCCGCAGCCAGCGAACCCGCCCCGCCCCCTCGTCCCGCGCGCGCTCGGCGTTCAGGGCGGCCAGGCGGGCGACGATCTGGGACGCCTCAAGCTCTGCGGGCCAGCCGTAGGCCTCGGCCACGGCGCGGTCGATGTCGTCGTGCAGGTCGCGCAGGATCAGCACCAGCCCCCGGTCGCGGACCGAGGCGTCCCGATCGGACAGGGGGGCGCCGGCGCGAACCGCCTCCAGCACATTGTAGAGGCCGGTCAGGGTCAGGTCCGGATGGTCGGCCAGCACCCGCTTGCGCAGGGCGTCCATCTCCTCGGCCGCCGTCGCCAGACGGGCGCGGGCCGCGTCGGTCAGATCGGGGAAGGGGAAGGGGTCGAAGCAGCGGGACTTGGTATAGCGGGGGCGATCCTCCAGCACGCCGCCGACGCCGGCGGTCCACGCCAGATGCGCCCGGCTCGACACAACCGCTAGGGTCGCAGCGTCATCGGACGCGACGCACACCAGCATGTTGTCCGGCAGGATCGTCGCGTCCAGGAACTGGAACACCCGGTGCTTGGCCGTCTCGACGGTGGCGATGTAGCGGGGCAGGCCGTCCAGCGCGGCGCGCAGGTCCACGCGCGGTTCGCCGAACACCCACCAGTTCTGCCTATAGGTCGGGCGCGGATTGGCGTCGCGGCCAATCAGCTTGCCCGCATTGTCCCGCTTCTCCTTCACCTCGGAGACGAGGTGCTGATAGACCTCGGGGAAGTCGCGGCGGACCGTGTCGATCTCCAGTCCGTGCAGGTCGATCACCAGGGCGTCGCGGCTGTGGCCGGTCAGGTCGCGGCCGTTGCGATAGGGGCGGATGTGGCGCTCCAGGCCCGGACGCTGGCCCAGCCCCAGCACCGCCGCCTGGGCGCGGGTGATGATGAAGCCGGCGCCGTGCAGCTTGACCCCCGGCGACGACAGGGCGGCGTTGGCCGTCAACGGCCCGGCGCGCGTGACATCCACACCCACGCTCAGATCGGCGTTGATGCGGCCGCTACGGGCGGACAGTTCGATGCGCGGCTCGTCGCTGTCCAGCCCGGATTCGTGAGCCAGCTGGAACAGCACGCCGTCCTGGCGACCGGCGACGGCCACCGTCATGGCGATGCGGACGGCGGCGGCGTCACGGCTGGCGCGGGTCCAGGGGTGATCCTTGATCGCATAGGCCAGGCTGATCGGCGGGCGGGCGCCCAGCCAGCGCTCGACCGTCCGGCGCTGGAACACCTGGCTGATCGAGTTGGTGGTGACGAAGCCGAACCGGCGCAGGCATGAGCCCGGCCGCGCCAGGATGTCGGCCGCCCGGTCCCACCAGTACATCACCAGATCGGCGCTCTCGTTCATCCACGGATGGGCGGACCACAGGGCCTCGGCATAGCCGGGGTCGAGGCGCGAGCGCAGGTCCTTGCCGCCGATGAAGGGCGGGTTGCCGACGATGAACTCGGCCTGCGGCCAATCGGGGCGCGTGGGCGTTCCGGCCGCGTCCCGGGCCAGCACCGCGTCACGGCGCCGGATGTTGCCGTGCGCCTTCAGGATGGGTTCGGCCGGGTGGCCGTTGTGGGTCTTGTAGTGCTGCTGCAGCCATCCGATCCACAGGACCAGTTCGGCGATGGCGGCCGCGCGCGGGTTCAACTCCAGCCCCAGGAACTGTTGCGGGTCGATGGTGTCCAGACCCAGGCTTTCGGGATGGCCCAGGTCGGCCAGCGTCTCCAGCACCTCGCCTTCCAGCCGCTTCATCAGGTCCAGCGAGATGTAGAGGAAATTGCCCGTGCCGCAGGCCGGGTCCAGCACGCGGGTGGCGCACAGGGCGCGGTGAAACTCGCGCACGACCCTGACGGCGGCGGCGCTGTCGCCATCGTCCCGCGCCTGCTCCGCGCGGGTCTGGGCCAGACGCCAGTCGTCGCGCAGCGGCTCCATCACCGTCAGCTCGACCAGCCGTTCGACATAGGCGCGGGGCGTATAGTGGGCGCCCAGCTTGCGCCGCTCGCCGGGGTCCAGCGCATGCTCCAAAAGGGCGCCGAAGATGGCCGGCTCGACCTGACGCCAGTCGCGGCGCGCGGCCATCAGCAGTCGCGCCAGTTCCGGCTCGCCCAGCGGCAGGACGCGGGCGTCACTGAACAGACCGCCGTTGATGTGCGGCACGTGCGCCCCGAAGCCCGAGAAGAACCGGCGTCCGTGGTCGGGATCGTTCAACCGGCTCCACAGGTCGTTGAACAGGGGGACAAAGCTCGCGGGCGAGGCGGCGCAGTCCTGCAACAGCGCCAGCAGGCGTGCCTTGGGCAACAGGCCGACATCGGCGGCGAAGATGGTGAAGATGCAGCG
This sequence comes from Brevundimonas sp., assembly GCF_004210735.1. Lineage (GTDB taxonomy): Bacteria > Pseudomonadota > Alphaproteobacteria > Caulobacterales > Caulobacteraceae > Brevundimonas. Next base: position 8,989 of record NZ_SDZL01000065.1, on the reverse strand, counting down.
CATCAGAAAATGGGCCACGTCCTCGGGCGGATAGCCCTGCCCTTCCAGCCGCCGCGAGATGACGGCCAGTTCGTCGACGATCTCACGCGTGATGCGCGCCGCCCTGCGAGTGGGGTCCAGCGACGACGGGTCCGTCCAGATGGCGCGCAACAGCGCCCGGGTTTCAGGCGCGGCCAGGTCGGCGTGGCTCAGACGATAGGATTTGCGGTCCGGAAACGGCGCATAGCCGCGTCCGGTGCCGGTGAAATCAGCCCACAGCTCAAACACCCGGCCGACATCGCAGACGATCAGGAACGGCGGCGCCGGATGATCGGGCGGCAGATCGCGGACATAGTCGAACGCCTGCTTTCGCGCGTTGCGCATCAGGGCGTCCCAGCGCGGCGTGCCGGCGTCGCGTGGCCCGCCAGAATGGCCGTCGAACATCTCGGCCTGGTCGCCCGCAGCCTCGACCGCCTTGGCCCGGCCCGGCCAGCGGGACTGCTTGGCCTCCAGCAGGAAGTAGCCGCGCTTGTACAGGTCGATCCGGCGCGGCGCGCCTGCGCCATCGTCCAGCCGTGACCGTACGGCGCGCTCGAACACATAGTCGTTGTGCGCCGTGGTGGCCGAGGCCGGATCGGGCGGCGGCAGATCCAGCGCCAGCGTCAGCTCCAGCAAGTACATGGAGGCGTTGGCGCGCTCGGCCCCACCTTCCCTGTCGGACCAGCGCCGAACAAAATGGTCGATATCCATGGTTGAGCCCCCGCTCCGAGACAACAACCTAAGCGGGTGATGTTGGAAAGCGCAACCCGGCGGGCGGGAACACTGTCGCCGCCGCAACCGTCCTTACCCCGATTTAACTTGGCCTGGACCGGGGCGGCGGGCGACAAGGCAGTCAGGTCAGGGGTTGAACTGCTAGATGTCGCTTGCGCTTTCCACGCTGCTGTTCGAGTGGCGCCGCTATATGGCCGCCGTGATGGCGTTGGCCCTGTCGGGCCTGCTGGTGCTGGCCATGACCGGCGTCTTCATCGGCATCGGCAAGGGCTTCACCGCCCAGATCGAACGGTCGCGTGCCGATATCATGGTGCTGCAACCCGGCGCCAAGAGCATCATGGGCGGACCGTCGGGCGTGCCGCGCCGCTTCATCCCCCAGGTCTATAATCACCCCGAAGTGGTCGAGGTGCAGCCGCTGGACGGCGCCGGGGGCAGCTTCCAGTCGATCAAGAATGTCGACCCGACCCTGTCGCAGGCGGACCGCGCCAAACAGGGCGCACCGCGCCAGCAGTTCGTGATGACCCGGATCATCGACACGACCCCCGGATCGGTCACCATTCCCACAGACTATTCACCCGATCTGGTGGAGGCCCTGCGCCAACCCTATGCCGTCGCCATCGACGAGACGGCGCTGAAGCCGCTGGGCGTCAAGCTGGGCGACAAAGCCATCTATAACGGCCAGACGGTGACGGTCGCGGCCGTCACCCGCGGCTATCCCAACATGATGCAGTCGACCATCGTCATGTCGCGCGACACCCTGCGGATGCTGGGCCAGGCCGACACCGGCCCGCGCGTGGGGCCGCTGATGATCAAGCTGCGCGACCCGGCGCGAGCCGAGATCGTCACCGCCCAGCTGAACGCCCAGGGCGGCGGCCAGTGGAAGGCCTGGACCCGGCAGCAGTTGGCCGACGCCAATGCCGGCGCCATGTTCGAGGAAGGCATCCTGGTCATCATCATCGGCGGCTGCGTGGTGCTGGGCATCATCATCGGCGTGGCCATCACCTGGCAGACGCTGCGCGGCGCCATCATGGCCAACATCAAGGAGTTCGCCTCGCTGCGGGCGCTGGGCGTGTCGATGGGCTCGCTGCGCCGGATCGTCGTCGAGCTGAGCTTCTGGGTCGGCATCGCCGGGGTGGTGGCGGCCATCGTCCTGACGTGGCTGGTGTCGCTGCTGGCGGCGGCCAATGCGGTGATCATCGCCTTGCCGATCCCGCTGCTGGTGGTGGTCGGGGGCGGACTGATCGCCATCGCAATGCTGTCGGGCCTGTTGTCGCTCGGCATCCTCAAGAACAGCCAGCCGGCGGACCTGCTGCGATGATCACTCACACCACTGCGCACGGCAAGCACGGCGACTTCGCGGTCGAGGCCAGGGGCCTGGTCAAGCGGTTCAAGTCCGGCAAGAATTTCGTCGAGGTGCTGAAGGGCGTCGATTTCGACGCGCGCCACGGCGACCTGACCATGGTCATGGGGCCGTCCGGCTCGGGCAAGTCGACGCTGATCGCGGCCCTGTCCGGCCTGCTGAAGCCCGAAGAAGGCCGGGTCGATAGTCTGGATGTCGACGACCTGTGGAAACTGTCGTCCGGCCGGATCGACCGGTTTCGTCTGGACCACTGCGGCTTCATCTTCCAGGGGTTCAACCTGTTCCCGTCGCTGACGGCGCTGCAGCAGGTGATGACGGTGCTGAAATATCAGGGCCTGACCAAGGAACAGGCTCGGCGCCAGGCGACCATCGCGCTGGAGGAGGTGGGTCTGGCCCATCGCCTGCATCAGCGGCCGGCGGCCCTGTCGGGCGGCGAGAAGCAGCGCGTGGCCATCGCCCGCGCCCTGGCCAAGAACCCGCAAATCCTGTTCGCGGACGAGCCGACCTCGGCGCTGGACGGCGAGAACGGCCAAGTGGTGATCCGCCTGCTGCGCCGCGCCGCCACCGAACACGGCGCGGCCGTCATCTGCGTGACCCACGACCCGCGCCTTGAGGCCTGGGCCGACCGGGTCATCCATATCGAGGACGGCGTCATCACCGCCGACGAACGCCGCACCCCCAATCCGGAGGCCGTCCTGGCCTCGCACCACTGACACAGACGATCCGTCTCAAGGACCTGACCGCAATGCCCGCCTTCCTGAAAAACAAATGGCTCTGGATCGGCCTGATCCTGATCGTCGTGCTCGTGCTCGGCTTCACCTTCATGCAGAAGGCCGGCGCCGCCAAGAAGGCCGAACTGGACAAGGCCGCGGCGACCAAGGTCGAGAGCCCCTACGCCGCTGTGGCCAACGGCAAGGTCGATGTCGAAGGCGGCATCATCCAGGTCGCGGCGCGCCGTGGCGGGGTGGTCAAGGAAGTACTGGTCCAGGAAGGCGAGACCGTCGTCGCCGGCCAGATTCTGGCCCGTCAGGAAGACGATGAGGCGCGCCTGACCGTTCAGCGCGCCCAGGCCGAGGTCGCCCAGGCCGAAAGCCAGCTGGGCCAGATCCGCGTCGACATCCGCACCGCCCAGCGCGAGCATGATCGTCTGGCCCGTCTGGTGGACAGCAATTTCGTCGCCGCCAGCCGCATGGATCAGGCGCGTGACGCCATCGCCACCGCCCAGGCGCAGCTGGCCTCGCAGCAGGCGTCGGTCCAGACCGCCCGCGCTCGCCTGAACGAGTCGATCTATAATCTGGAGCTGACGGTCATCCGCGCGCCGACCAACGGCCGTATCGTGCGCCGCTACGCCAACCCGGGCGCCGGCGCCTCGACCCTGAACGTGTCGAACATGTTCGATCTGGAACCCGAGGCCCCCCGGATCGTGCGCGCCGAGATCGTCGAGGCCGACATCCCCAACATCACCGACGGCCAGGCGGTCGAGGTCACGGCCGAAGGCGATCCGTCCAAGGTCTATGTCGGCAAGGTGCTGCGCCGCGCCGCCGTCTTCGGCGCCCGCAAGCTGGCCTCGGACGACCCCAGCCAGCGCAGCGACGAGCGCGTGGTCGAGGTGGTCGTGACCGCCGACAACGCCCCGCTGCTGATCGGTCAGCGCGTGCTGGTCAAGTTCATGAAGCCGGGCGAGACCGCCGGCGCTCGCCGCGGCGACGCCCAGGGCGTGCCCGCCGATCGCGCCATGCAGGCGCCGGCCAAGCGGTAAGCTCGGAGCAGCGGCTCGACGATCGGCGACAGTGGAGGGGACACCTCATGCGTGCGGTGACGGTGCTGATCCTGGCGACCCTGGCCGCATTCGACGCGGCGGCGCAAACCCAGACGCCGGAGCAGCGGTTGTCGGAAATCGCCGGCGCCCTGTTGCAGGCGGACGGCCCCCGCGCGCGAAGCCTGCTGGTCGCCCTGCCAAGCGGCGAGCTTGAACCGAAGTTCGAGGCGTTCCGCACCTGCGCGGCCGAGCGGCTGGACCTGACACGCGCCCTGCCTGCCCCGCCCGCCGACGCGCCGTTCGCCCTGCAGGCCCTGCACGCCTATCGCCTGTACTGGCGCGAGGCGATCGACCGGCCGGAGGCGCGGGATCAGGCCGAGATCGCTCTGGCCAGGCGGCTGGGCGCCCTGCTGGACCGTCCCGAACTGGACGACATGCTGGAGGCCGAGGAGCCGACGCTGGAGCGCATCCGCGCCGAGGGCTGGCGCCCGCTGGGCGGACGCACCGGACGCTTGCTGGAGCTGATGCTGTGGCGCCAGCAGGAGGCGCGCGAGGTCAGCGTCGCCCTGCCTGAGGGATCCTATCCGACGACGCTGATCCTGCTGGACGGGTTCGAAAGCCGGGGCTGGTCCAACTGGATCACCTGCGACCGCACGGGCACCGGCGGCTGGGCCAAGCCCGAGGGGCTCTACGCCATCGTCCCGGCCTATCCGTCGCTGGAAGACGAGAATTTCAGCGTCAACTTCCTGGCCCACGAGACCCAGCATTTCGCCGACTACGCCGCCTGGCCGGGCTTGCCCGGATGGGAACTGGAATACCGGGCCAAGCTGGCGGAGCTGGCGCTGGCCGACACCACGCGCGAACGCATCCTGAACCGGTTCGAGAGCAATCAGGGCGACGATCAGGCCGACGCCCACAGCCACGCCAACCGCCGTGTGCTGGCGGCCCTGAGACGCCGCCTGGACCTGCCCGCCGACGCCGACCTGAAAACCGTCGCCCCCGACGCCCTGCGCGCCGCCGCACTGGCCGAACTGCGCGCCGACACCGCCGACCGGCCGGAGCCGGCGAACCGCATCCGCGCGCCATACTAGGCGGCCCGCACAAGGCGGCCGAACTCGGATTGTGAGTTTTAAGCACAAGGCCGGGCCAATAAGTCGCTTTCCCCCAGCGGGCCGGTTCGCCAATCAGCGCCATGACCTTCGACCGCCACCTTGTCGTTCCCGTCCTGGGCCTGGGCCAGATCGTGGCCTTCGCCTCGAGCTACTATCTGCTAGGCGTGCTGGCCGATCCGATGGCGCGGAGCACCGGCCTGCCGCCCGGCCGGTTGTTCGCGGCCCTGTCGGTCGCTTTCCTGATATCCGCCGTGCTGACGCCTGCGGCCGGGCGCTGGATCGAGCGGCGCGGCGGGCGGCGGGTGCTGTGCTGGGCCCATGGGGTCTTCGCCGCCGCGCTGCTGCTGATGGCGGTCGCGCCATCGCCGTGGGTTCTGTTGGTCGGCGTGGCGGCCCTGGGCCTTGGGATGGCGATCGGCCTGTACGGCACGGCCTTTGCGGTGCTGGTCGAACTTCATGGCGCGGCGGCGCGACGCCCGATCACGGCCGTTTCGCTGCTGGGCGCGCTAGGCGGCGGGCTGGGCTGGCCGATCAGCCGGCTGCTGGTCGAGGCCGCCGACTGGCGCTTGGCCTGCGTGGCGTGGGCACTCGCCCATCTGCTGCTGTGTCTGCCGCTGACGATCCTGTTCCTGCCCCGGCGCGACGTTTCGGCCCTGGCCGCCGCACCACCGCTGGAACGGGTGCAGTGGGATCGACGGATGGTCCAGATCGCGGGCGTCTTCGCCGGTGGCTGGATGGTGGCGACCGCCATGGGGGCCCATCTGCCGCGCGTGCTGGGCGAACTGGGCATGACGGTCGAGGCGGCCGCGTGGGCCGCCGGGCTGATGGCGGCCAGCGCGGTGGCGGCGCGGCTGTTCGACCTGATCGTGCTGCACCGCTCGCACCCCGTCCTGACGGTGCGGATCGCCAGCCTGTTTCACCCGATAGGCGCGGCGCTTGCGGTCGTCGGAGGGGCGCGCCTGGCGCCCTTGCTGGCGGTGGGACAGGGGGCGGGCAACGGCCTGCTGTCCGTCGCCTCCGGCGTGTTGCCGCTGCATGTGTTCGGGCCGGATCGTTATGCGGTTCGGCAGTCCCTGCTGCTGACTCCCGCGCGCTATCTCCAGGCCGGCGCGCCGGCCGTCTATGCGATGGCGCTGGAGGTGTCGCCGCTGGCCGCCCTGACCCTGTCCAGCGTGATCTGCCTCGGCATGTTCAGTCTTACGTTGGGCCTGCGCCCCGCCGTCAGCGCCCCTTGAAGTCGCCGGGGCGTTTTTCCAGCACGGCGGTGACGCCCTCAATGTGGTCGTCGGTCAGATGAGCGAGCGCCTGCATGGCCGCGGACATCTCCAGGATCTGGTCGAAATTGCCGTCACGGCCCTGGCGCAGAAGGGCCTTGGCCATGCGCAGGGCGTGGGGCGGCTGGGCGGCGACCTCGGTGGCGACGGCCATGGCCTCCGGCATCAGGGCCTCGGGGCTGACCACGTGATTGACCAGACCCCAGTCCCGGGCCGTGGCCGCGTCGATACGGCGTCCGGTGAACAGCATCTCGGCCGCGCGGGCATAGCCGACGTTGCGCGGCAGCAGCCAGGCGCCGCCGTCGCCGGGGATGATGCCCAGCTTCAGGAAGGGCACGCCGAAGCTGGCGTCGGTCGAGGCGATGCGGATGTCGGCCAGTCCGGCGATGTCGCAACCCAGCCCCATGGCCGGGCCGTTGACGGCGGCGACCAGCGGGACCTCCAGCGCATAGAGGGCGCGGACGATGCGGTGGACCACGCGGCGATAGCGCTCGCGGATGGCGGCGCCGGAGCCTTCGAACAGGTCGCGTCGCTCCTTCATGGCCTTCAGGTCGCCACCGGCCGAGAAGGCCCGCCCTTCGCCGGTCAGGACGACGCAGCGCACCGACGGGTCGGCGTTGACCGCCTCGCACAGGGCCGCGACCTCGTCGCCGTCGGTCAGGTCCGGCAGGGCGTTCAGCCGGTCGGGCCGGTTGAAGGTCCAGACGGCGATCGCGCCTTCGCGTCGGGTGGTGATCAGGGCCATGGCGTCCTCCGGCAAATGCTGCACAGGCTTTCGCCGGGCGACGGGACGTAAGGCAAGGGCGGAATTGAAAAACCCCGGCCATTCTGACCGGGGCTTCTGGGGGACGATCGGGGCGGCGCAGCTACGCGCGCGGCTTCTTGATCGTGATGGGAACGAAGTTCGACGGATGGCTGACCACGCGTTGGTCGGCCGGATTCATCTGCTTCGTATTCACCAGCATCCCGCCCCACAGGGCGAAGGACATCATGGCGTGTTGGAGATTTCTCTCTCTGTCGTTCATTTTTGGCGTCTCCTTTCGCTGAACGATGAAAAGAGACGCGTCGTGCTTTTCGGGGGTCTCACCCTCATAGTCGTTTCGCGTCAGGGTTCATTATGGTGAAGCCGGTCGTAAATTGCAAATTTAATAGTCCGACTCCGGACCAGTTGTAGCCGTGCTGTCAAAAACCAGATGAGCCAGAGCCCCTCGCCTCCGCCCCGCGCCATCGCCACGCCATGCGTCCAGGTGTGCGTGGTCGACGGTCCCAGTGGCCTGTGCCTGGGCTGTTTCCGGACCCTGCCCGAGATCGCCGGCTGGTCGAAACTGACTGAGGACCGGCGCGCCGAGATCATGGCCGAACTGGCGTCGCGTCGCGGCCGCATCGACCCGGCCAAGCTGGGCGGCTGACCGCCGGGGGCGTTAACCCCCCGTCAGCCACGTCGTTTCACCGCATCCCAACGGACGGGCGCCACAGTGGGATACGGCCGCAGCAAGCGGTCGCCGACCGCTGGCCCCGATGATCCGTATCGATCTCCGTTCCGTCGCCATCATCGCCCTGGCCGTGGCCTCGTCGTTGACGACCGCCTATTGGCTGGACCGGTTCGACGGGCGCGGCGGTCAGGCGCAGGCGGCCATCGCCCGCTCGGCGGACGGCCACTACTGGACCCAGGCCATGGTCGACGGCCAGCCGGTGCGGATGCTGGTCGACACCGGCGCCAGCGTGGTGGCCCTGACCCGTCAGGACGCGGCCGCCCTGGGCGTCACGCCCGACGCCAGCCAGTTCACCGTCATGGTCCAGACCGCCGCCGGCGCCGCCCGCGCCGCGCCGGTGCAACTGGCCCAGATCGCCGTCGGCGGCGCGCGCGTCGAACGCGTCACCGCCCTGGTGGTCGAGGACGGCCTGCCCCATTCGTTGCTGGGCATGAGCTATCTGGGACGGCTGAACGGATTTCAGGCCGGGCCCGACGGCCTGACGCTGAATCTCTAGAGCGCTTTCAGGACCACCGAGCCCGCGGTCAGCAGCAGATAGACCGCAAAGGCCTTTCTCAGGATGCGACGGTCCAGCCGGTGCGCCAGCCGCGCGCCGATCGGCGCGGTCAGGGCCGTCAGCACGCCCATCACCAGCGCCGCCGGAACATTGACATAACCCAGCGACAGCGGCGGTCGCCCCGGCGCGTCCCAGCCGAACACGGCGAAGCCGAGCGCGGCCGCAGCGCCGATGGCCAGGCCGAAACCGCTGGCCGTGGCGACCGCCTGATGGATCGGCCGCCCGCACAGGGTCATGGTCATGCCGCCCAGACTGCCACCGCCCACACCCATCATCGCCGACAGAAGACCAATGCCCGTGCCGACGCCGCGCCGCCCCCAGCCGGTCGGCAGATCCTTGCGCAGGGTTACATGCTCGGGCAGCAGGCCCATCTGCGCCGCGACCAGCAGCAGACAGACGCCGTAAACGACGGCCAGCCCCTCCATCGAGGTCAGGCCCGCGACCGCCGCCCCCGCCAGTCCCCCGAACGCGACCCACGGCGTCCAGCTTTTCAGCACCGCCTCGTCCACGGCGCCGTGCGCCCGATGCGTCGCCAGCGACCGCCACGAGGTGGCGACGATGGTCAGCAGCGAGGTCCCGACCGCGACGTGCAGATTGCTGTCGCCGCCCACGCCCAGCACGGCGAAGGCGTAGAACAGCGCCGGCACCAGCACCGTGCCCCCGCCGACACCGAACAGCCCGCCGA
>NZ_SDZL01000016.1 GCF_004210735.1 Brevundimonas sp. | reverse complement strand
TCCAGCGAAACCTTGTCGGTCTCCAGCTCGACCAGCATTTCGTCCTTCCTGACCGCATCACCGACCTTCTTGGTCCATTTGGCGATGGAGGCCTCGGAAACGGATTCGCCGAGGGCGGGAGCAGCGGCGGGCGCCGAAGCGGCGGCAGCGCCCGAACCCGAAACCGAACCGATCACCTGGCCCGGCGTCACGGTCGCGCCCGCGTCGGCGGCGATGGTCAGCACGCCGGCGCCCGGGGCGGACACCTCGACCGCGACCTTGTCTGTCTCGATCTCGACCAGCAGCTCATCCTTGGCGACCGTGTCGCCCGACTTCTTGAGCCAGGTTCCGACCGAGCCTTCGGCGACGCTTTCACCCATCACCGGCACCTTGATCTCGACGGCCGAGGCAGCAGCCGCCTTGGGCGCCGCTTCCTTGGCCGGGGCGGCCTTGGTCGCGGCCGGGGCAGCGGCTCCAGCGAAACCTTGTCGGTCTCCAGCTCGACCAGCATTTCGTCCTTCCTGACCGCATCACCGACCTTCTTGGTCCATTTGGCGATGGAGGCCTCGGAAACGGATTCGCCGAGGGCGGGGGTCAGGATGTCGGCCATGGGATGGGTCCAGCGTCTTTTCGTCGGTCAACGTATCGTAGCGATGAAGGCGGGCGTCAGGCCAGCGCCTCGGCGAGGAAGGTTTCTAGCTCTTTCAGGTGTCGGCTCATCAGGCCCGCCGCCGTCGAGGCGGAGGCCGGACGACCGACGTAACGGGCGCGCTTGGCCTTGATGTCCATCTTGTCCAGCGTCAGCTCAATCCATGGATCGACGAAGGTCCAGCCGCCCATGTTCTTGGGCTCTTCCTGACACCAGACCAGGTCGGCCTTGGGGAAGCGCGCCAGCTCGGCCGAGATCGACTTGATCGGCCACGGATAGAACTGTTCCAGACGCAGGATGTAGACGTCGTTCACCCGCGCCTTTTCGCGCGCGTCCAGCAGGTCGTAATAAACCTTGCCCGAGCAGACGATGACCTTGCGGATGTCCTTGTCCGCCTTCAGCGCAACGCCGGCGATTTCCGGACGGGTCTGGGCGTCGTCGCGCAGCACGCGGTGGAAGGAGCTGCCCTCGGCCAGATCGGCCATGGTCGAGACCGCCTTCTTGTGACGCAGCAGCGACTTGGGCGTCATCAGGATCAGCGGCTTGCGGAACGGCCGGTGCATCTGGCGCCGCAGGATGTGGAAATAGTTGGCCGGGGTGGTGCAGTTGGCCACCTGCATATTGTCTTCGGCGCACTGCTGCAGGAAACGCTCCAGGCGGGCGGACGAGTGCTCCGGTCCCTGCCCCTCATAGCCGTGCGGCAGCAGCATGGTCAGGCCGCTCATCCGCAGCCATTTGCGTTCGCCCGAGCTGATGAACTGGTCGATCACCACCTGGGCGCCGTTCACGAAATCGCCGAACTGGGCCTCCCACATCACCAGGCTGTTCGGGTCGGCCAGCGAATAGCCGTACTCGAAACCCAGCACCGCCTCTTCCGACAGGGCCGAGTCGATGACCTCGAACTGGGCCTGGCCTTCGCGCAGGTTGTTGAGCGGGATGTACCGCTCTTCGGTCGTCTGATCGATGATGCCCGAGTGACGCTGGCTGAAGGTGCCGCGCACCGAATCCTGACCCGACAGGCGCACGTTGAAGCCCTCGTCCACCAGGCTGGCGAAGGCCAGACTCTCGGCCGTGGCCCAATCCAGGTTCTGACCCGACTGGATGGCCTCGCGTCGGGCGTCGACGACGCGCTTCAGCGTCTTGTGGACGTCCACGCTGTTGGGAAGGGTGGTCAGGCGCGTGCCCAGGTCGGTCAACTTGGCCAGCGGCACGGCGGTGTCGCCGCGCAGCTCTTCCTTGGGCAGGCTGAGACCCTGCCACTGGCCGTCCAGCCAGTCGGCCTTGTCGGCCTTGAACGTCTTTCCGGCTTCGAACTGCTCGTCCAGGAAGGTCTCGAAACGGGTGAGCTCGGCGTCAACCTCGACCTGGCTGATGACGCCTTCTTCCACCAGACGCTTCGAATAGATTTCGCGCGTCGAGGGCTGGGCGCGGATCTTCGAATACATCAGCGGCTGGGTGAAGGTGGGGTCGTCGCCTTCATTGTGGCCGAAGCGGCGGTAGCAGAACATGTCCACCACCACGTCCTTGTGGAATTTCTGCCGGTATTCGGTGGCCACCTTGGCGGCGAACACCACCGCTTCGGGATCGTCGCCGTTCACGTGGAAGATCGGCGCCTGGACCATCAGCGCCACATCCGACGGATAGGGCGAACTGCGCGAGTTGCGCGGGCTGGTGGTGAAGCCGATCTGGTTGTTGATGACGAAATGCAGGGTGCCGCCGGTGCGGTAACCCTTCAGCCCCATCAGGGCGAAGCATTCGGCCACCACGCCTTGGCCGGCGAAAGCGGCGTCGCCGTGGATCAGCAGCGGCGCGACCTTGGAACGGTCCAGCGCCCACTGGGCCTCGGGCTTGCCGGCGTTGGCCTCGCGGATGTCGAACGCCTGTTTGGCGCGCGCCTTGCCCAGCACGACCGGGTTGACGATTTCAAGGTGCGACGGGTTGGCCGTCAGCGACAGGTGCACGGTGTTGCCGTCGAACTCGCGGTCCGACGAGGCGCCCATGTGGTATTTGACGTCGCCCGATCCCTCGATGTCCGAGGGGACGGTCGAACCGCCCTGGAACTCGTGGAAGATGGCCTTGTAGGGCTTGCCCATGACCGCCGCGAGGACGTTCAGGCGGCCGCGGTGGGCCATGCCGAAGATGATCTCGTCGACACCCAGGTTGCCGCCGCGCTTGATCACCTGCTCCAGCGCCGGGACCATGGCCTCGCCGCCGTCCAGGCCGAACCGCTTGGTGCCGGGGAAGCGCTTGTGCAGGAACCGCTCGAAGCCCTCGGCCTCGATCAGCTTGTTCAGGATGGCCAGCTTGCCTTCACGGGTGAAGGCGTTCTGCTCGAACTTGTCGGCGCCCTCGAACCGCGCCTGCAGCCAGGCCTTCTCTTCCGGTTCGGCGATATGCATGAACTGGATGCCGATATTGCCGCAATAGGTGCGCTTCAGCAGCGTCAGCACCTCGCGGATGCTGCCCGTCTGCAGGCCCAGCACGCCGTCCAGGAAGATCGGACGATCCAGATCGGCCTCGGCGAAGCCATAGAATTCCGGCGTCAGCTCAGGATTGTTGATCGGCTGCTCGATGCCCAGCGGGTCCAGATTGGCCTGCAGATGGCCGCGCACGCGATAGGCGCGGATCAGCATCAGGGCGCGGATGGAGTCATGCGCGGCGGCGCGCACGTCATCGCTCGACAGCGCGGTGGCGCCGGCGGCCGGCGCGGCCGGGCGCGGGCCGGGCTTGCCGGCGGCGGTCTTGGGGTCCGGCTTGGGCGCGGGCCAGCGGCCGTCGAAGACGGCGGTGGCCTCGGTCGGTTCGGTAGCGGTTCCGCGACCCCAGGCGCCCGCGCCGGCGGCCGCCTTCACCACATCGGCGTTGTCGCGCAACTGGTCGAAAAAGCTGCGCCACTCGGCGCTGACCGAGGCAGGGTCAGCGGCCCATTTGGCGTGAAGCTCCTCAATGAAGGCGGCGTTCGCCCCGTAGAGAAAGGAGGTCTCGGCAAAGACCTGGTTCAGCCGGCCGGCATCGTCCGCCATGGTTCTCGTCACAGTCCCTTTGGCCGCGCGCGCACCTCTGCGCGGAGAGCGGCGCGGTTCATATAGGCCGTGTTTCCTTACCGGTCATGACCGAACAGGGGCGAATGCGGAAGAATTTGCTCGAAACAGCAAAGAAAAGGCGCCCCCGGCCAAACTAGGGGCGCCTCCAAACGTCGCAGCAGGCCAAATTCGCCCACATCAAGCGCTCAATCGGGTCAACCGCGCTCAAGCAGCGAGCCGCCGCGCGGCAAGCGATAGCGCCCGCGCGCAGCGCGCGCTGAGGGGCTCTTAGCCCTTCAGCACTTCGACCAGCGTCTTGCCCAGACGCGCGGGCGAGGGCGACACGCGGATGCCCGCCGCCTCCATGGCCGCGATCTTGGATTCCGCATCGCCCTTGCCGCCCGAGACGATGGCGCCGGCGTGGCCCATGGTGCGGCCGGCCGGAGCTGTGCGGCCCGCGATGAAGCCGGCCATCGGCTTCTTGCGGCCCTTCTTCGCCTCGTCGATCAGGAATTGAGCGGCGTCTTCTTCGGCGCCGCCGCCGATTTCGCCGATCATGATGATCGAGGTCGTTTCCGGATCGGCCAGGAACAGTTCCAGCACGTCGATGAACTCGGTGCCCTTGACCGGGTCGCCGCCGATGCCGACCGCCGTGGTCTGACCCAGGCCCTCGTTGGTGGTCTGGAACACGGCCTCATAGGTCAGGGTGCCCGAGCGCGAGACGATGCCGACATTGCCCTTGGAGAAGATGCTGCCCGGCATGATGCCGATCTTGCACTCGTTGGGGGTCAGGATGCCGGGGCAGTTCGGGCCCAGCAAGCGCGACTTGGAGCCTTCCAGCCGGCGCTTGACCTTGACCATGTCCATCACCGGAATGCCTTCGGTGATGCAGGTGATGAAGGGGATCTCGGCGTCGATCGCCTCGATGATCGCGGCGGCCGCGCCCGACGGCGGCACATAGATGACCGAGGCGTCGGCTCCGGTGGCGTCGCGCGCGTCGGCGACCGAGGCATAGATCGGCAGGCTTTCACCGTTCGAGCCGGTCCAGTTCGTACCGCCCTTGGTCGGGTGCACGCCCGCGACCATCTGGGTGCCGTGATAGGCCAGCGCCTGTTCGGTATGGAAACCGCCCGTCTTGCCGGTCAGGCCCTGGACGATAATCTTGGTGTTCTTGTCGACGAGAATGGACATGTTCTAGCTCTGAATAGGTCTGTCAGCAGGGCGGTGGCGAGTGAGGCACGAGCCTCAGCCGACCGCCGCGACGATCTTCTGGGCGGCGTCGTCGAGATCGTCGGCCGAGGTGATGGCCAGGCCGCTCTCGTTCAGGATCTTCTTGCCCAGCTCGACATTGGTGCCTTCCAGGCGCACGACCAGCGGCACCTTCAGGCCCACTTCCTTCACGGCCGCGACCACGCCCTCGGCGATGACGTCGCACTTCATGATGCCGCCGAAGATGTTGACCAGGATGCCCTGGACGTTCGGGTCAGCGGTGATGATCTTGAAGGCCGCCGCGACCTTCTCCTTGCCGGCGCCGCCGCCGACGTCGCAGAAGTTGGCCGGCTCCTTGCCGTACAGCTTGATGATGTCCATCGTCGCCATGGCCAGGCCGGCGCCGTTGACCATGCAGCCAATGTTGCCGTCCAGGGCGACGTAAGCCAGATCCCAGGCCGAGGCCTCGATCTCCTTGGCGTCTTCCTCGGTCTCGTCACGCAGGGCCTTGATGTCCTCGTGGCGGAACAGGGCGTTGCCGTCGAAGCTGACCTTGGCGTCCAGCACGCGCAGGTGGCCGTTCGTCATCACGATCAGCGGGTTCACCTCCAGCATCGCCATGTCGGTCTCGACGAAGGCCTTGTAGAGGATCGGGAACAGGGTCTTGCCGTCCTCGGCCGCCGCGCCGGTCAGGCCATAGGCGGCGTTGATGGTGGCGACATCGGCCTCGGTCACGCCCGTCGCCGGGTCGATGACAACGGTCTGGATCTTCTCGGGCGTGTCATGGGCGACGGCCTCGATGTCCATGCCGCCCTCGGTCGAGACGACGAAGGCCACGCGGCCGTGCTCGCGGTCCACCAGCAGCGAGCAGTACAGCTCGCGCTCGATGTCGGCGCCGTCCTCGATGTACAGGCGGTTGACCTGCTTGCCGGCGTCGGTCGTCTGGGCGGTCACCAGGGTGTTGCCCAGCATTTCCTTGGCGTGCTTGACCACATCCTCGATCGAGAAGGCCAGGCGGACACCACCCTTGGCGTCAGCCGGCAGTTCCTTGAACTTGCCCTTGCCGCGGCCGCCGGCGTGGATCTGGGACTTCACCACATAGAGCGGGCCGGGCAGCTGGCGGGCGGCGGCTTCGGCCTGGTCCGCGCTGGTGATGGCGACGCCGGCCGCGACCGGCGCGCCGAAGCCCTTGAGAACCTGCTTGGCCTGATACTCGTGGATGTTCATGTCGCGCCCGCGCCTGGGAAAGGGTGGAAAAGGTCGGGGCGCTTATAGGCCCCGCCTCTTCGCAGGCGCAACAGTCTGAGCTTATCGAGCCGAAAAGCTGAGGTTCGTTAGTCCACCCAGTCCCGCTTCAGCGTACGCGACGCCCCGATCAGCAGCACCGACGCCATCAGATAGAAGCCCATGCCCGTGTAGATGGCCCAGCGCAGGCTCTCCTCGCCGAAGCGCGGCGCCAGCAGGTCGCTCATCCAGCCGAAATAATAGAAGCCAACCGCCAGCCCCAGCAGGTTGTTGATCAGCAGGAACAGGGCCGATGCGGTCGACCGCATAGGCGCGGGGGCCAGATGCTGCACCGCAGCCGTGATCGGACCCAGCCAGGCCAGATTCAGGCCCGTCGGGATCAGGAAGATCAGGAAGGCCAGGGTCAGTTGCTGCGTATGGCTGCCGCCGCCCGGCAACACCAGGCCGATCAGCCAGGGCGAATTCATCGCCAGGATGAAGCACGGCGCCGAGATCAGGAAGGCGATGGCCGGCGTCAGCGGATAGGCGCCCTTGCCGCGCTTGCCCAGCTTGTCGGCGATCGCCCCGCCCAGCCAGATGCCCAGCAGGCCGCCGATCAGGGCGATGCCCGAATAATACCAGCTGACCTGCTTCAGGCTCAGGTCGAAGCTGCGCATGAAGAACAGCGGCAGCCAACCCGCCACGCCATAACCGCACACCGACGACGAGGCCGCGCCCAGCGCCAGCAACCAGAAGCTTTTCTTGCGCAGGACCACCGAGGCCGTAACCCGGGCGATCATCAGCGATACGCCGATCACCGCGCACAATCCGCCGGCGAAGGCGATGACCAGCGGATTGGCCAGCGCCAGACCCGCGAACTGGATCAGCGCCGCCAGGATCAACAGGCCGCCGCCCAGACCCAGCATGATCAGGGCCGCCGTCCGCCCCAGACCCTTGTCCAGCGCCGCGACCGCGGGTTCGGCCGAAACGGGCCTGGGCGCATCGGTGGCGCCCCGCTTGGGATCGCGCACGGTCAGGCGCAGCAGCGGCGCTACCAGCACCCCCAGCAAACCCACGACGATGAAGGCCGTCCGCCAGCCGTATTCTGCCGCCAGCAGGCCGCCGACCAGCGTCCCCGCCGCCGTGCCCAGCGGAATGCCGAAGGCGAAACCTGCCATGGCCCGCGCCCGCTGATGCGGCGGGAAATAGTCGGCGATCAGCGAATAGGCCGGCGCCACGCCGCCCGCCTCGCCCACGCCGACACCCATGCGATACAGGAACAGTTGACCAAACGACCCGGCGACGCCGCACAGGGCGGTGAAGCCGGACCAGACCGTCAGGGCGCCGGTCATGATCCAGACCCGGCTGAACCGGTCCGCCAGCCAGGCCAGCGGAATGGCCAGCGTCGAATAGACCGAGGCGAAGGCGATCCCACCCAGCAGGCCGAACTGACTGTCCGACAGGCCGAACTCCGCCTTCAGCGGCGCGGCCAGGATGCCGATGATCTGCCGATCCAGGAAGTTCAGCATGTAGATCAGAATCAGCACCGCCAGGACGTAGAAGCTGTAGCCCCCGCCCTGTTTCGGGGTGTCCTGCGGCGCGTTCACGGTCGCCTCCACCTGGCTCATCGACGTCCCTCTGGTCTTGTTTGTTGCGGCGACGCTAGCGGCTGGCGGCCGTCACGCCAAAGAAAAAGGGCGACGGTCGAAACCGCCGCCCTTCTGGCTCAATTCCGGGCTGACCCGGTTCTTCCTAGAACTTCAGACCGACCGTGGCGGTGACGGTCTGCGGCGCGCCGTAGAAGGCGCTGACCGTGTTGCCGGCCAGCACGCCGAAGCTGCTGAAGTCATAGCCGCCGACCTTGTACTGTTCGTCGGACAGGTTCTTGCCGTGCAGGCCGACCGTCAGACGATCGTTGGCCGAGGTCCACACCAGGCTGGCGTCGTACAGCCAGTAGCCGCCCTGGTCGAGCAGCGGTTGCGGGCTCTCGAACATCTGGGAATCGCCGCGATAGGCGGCCGACGGCAGGAAGGCGATGCTGGAGCCGTCACCCAGGTAGTGGGTGTAGACGACGCCGATCGACCCGGTCCATTCCGGCGTGTTCTGGAAGTCGCGGGCATCCGAGACATCCACGAAACAGCCCGGCTGGGTGGGGCAGGACGTGTTCAGCGGGCCGGTCGGAATATAGGCCAGGAACTCGTCGAACTGGGCGTCGATATAGCTCAGCATGCCGTTGACGACGAGATTGTCGAGCAGGCGGAACGAACCTTCGAATTCCCAGCCGCGGATCGAGGACGAACCGACGTTATCGACCACCGAGGCGACCGTGGCGCCCGACGGGTACTGGGTGGTGATCTGCTGGTCCTCGTAAGAGGAATCGAAGATCGCCGTGGCGAAGTTCAGACGACGATTGAAGGTCGAGCCCTTCAGGCCGATTTCGAAGGTCTCGACCGTTTCCGGATCATAACCGTCGACGGTGCCAGGATAGGCGATGGCGTCGCCGCGCATGTCGAAGCCGCCCGACTTGAAGCCTTGGCCCCACGACGCATAGGTCGTGAAGTCCGGGTTGATCTTGTAGGTCACGCTGACGCGCGGCGTGAACTTCTCGAACTCGCGGGTGCGGGTGTAGTCGGTGCGGACCGGGCCGAACGGAACGGCGGCGTTATTGCCGAAATACGGGCTGCGAATGCCCAGGTATTGCTGGCGGTAGACCGTGCCTTCCTTCTCGTCATGCGTGAAGCGGCCGCCGACGGAGACGGACAGGGCGTCGGTCACGTCATAGCTGACGTCGCCGAAGACGGCGTAGCTCTTGGTGCCCACCGAACCGGCGGTCAGCGTCGTCAGGTTGGCGCCGCCCAGAACCGTATCAAAAGCGCCCGAAGCGTTGGCGTCCAGATAGAACACACCGGCCACAGCCGACCAGCGGTCGCCGGAAAGCAGGGCCTGGAATTCCTGGCTGAACTGATCGTCGTCGTAGGCCGCCGGAATGTCCAGCAGCGGCGCAGCCAGGTTGTCGAAGTCGATGTTGCCGCGCGTGTAGCCGTCGCGATAGGCGGTGACCGACTTCAGGGTCAGCCAGTCGTTGACGGTCCATTCACCTGTGAAGGAGACCCCCTTGGTCTCGACCCGGTTACGGTCACCCGCGCCGGCGTTGGTGTCATAGACATTGTCCGGCATGGGCGCGAGTTCGCGGTGACCGTGGCGGGCGTTGGAGTGGTCCTGAACTATGTCGCCGGCCAGGCGGAAGAACAGGCTGTCAGTCGGCGTCCATTCGGCGCTGACCCGGGCGGCCGTCACGTCCTTGTTGTAGTGCTCATTGCCGGTGTTCAGGTTCGTGCCGTAGCCGTCGCGCAGATAGCGGGCCAGCGAAGCCGAGACGCCGAAGGTCTCGGTGAACGGCAGTTCAGCCGAGGCGACCACGTCGCGCTGGTTATAGCTGCCGTAGGAGGCCCGCAGACTGCCTTCCGGTTCATCGGCGTCGATACGCTTCGTGACGTATTTGATCGCGCCGCCGATGGTGTTGCGGCCGTACAGCGTGCCTTGCGGCCCACGCAGGATTTCGATGCGCTCGATATCGAAGATGTCGAGAACCGCCGCTTGCGGGCGAGCGATGTAGATGTCGTCGACGTACAGGCCAACGCCCGGATCGAAGCCCCACAGCGGGTCCTGCTGACCGACGCCACGGATGAACGAGATCAGGGTCGAGTTGGAGCCGCGCGCCGGTTGCAGCGTCAGGCTGGGCGTCGAACGGGTCAGTTCGGTGATGTCGGCGGCGCCCTTTTGCTCCAGCGCTTCCGACGAATAGGCCGAGACCGCGACCGGCACGTCCTTCAGGGTTTCCTCGCGGCGGCGCGCGGTGACGATGATGTCGTCGATGGTCGACGTCTGGGAGGCCTGCGGCGCTTGCGGCGCGGCGTCCTGGGCGATGGCGGTGGCCGAGAGCGCACCCCATGCGGCGCCCGCCAGCAAGGCGGTCTTCACGAGTCTGTTCATTGGAGTTCCAATCCTGTTTCCAGCCTGATGACGCTTTTATTCAGCGTTCAATGATTTTCTTGGACCGTGCCTCAGTGGAAGGCGTCCTGTCAAACGGCGACGCTTACGCAGCGGTATGAAAACGGTTACGCTGTGGCGCCTTTGCACAGGTCGTCGGCGGACGCCGTTGCGCGAAAGGGCCCGGGACGACTAGCTTCCCTTCCATGACGCCGCCCGATCTGCCCGCCACGCCCGCCGCCCGACGCGGTCGCCCGCCCAAGGCGCGCGCCGCCACAAGCGTGGACACGCGCGAATCCATCCTGGACGCAGCTGAGGATCTGTTTTCGAAACACGGCTTCTATGGCGTCACCATTCGCGAGGTGGCGCGCGAGGCGGGCGTGGATACCGCCCTGATCCACTATTATTTCACCGCCAAGCGCGGCCTGTTCGAGGCTGTCTTCCTGCGCCGGGCCGAGGTCTGGAATAACGATCGCGTGGCCGCGATCAACCGCTATGCCGAGGCCCCGGGACCAGGCGGCATGACGCTGGAGGGGTTGTTCGAGGCCTTCCTGCGCCCGCCGTTCGAATGGTCGCTGAAAGGCGGACCGGGGTGGAAGCATTACGCCGCCCTGGTGGCCCAGACCAACGCCAACCCC
Organism: Brevundimonas sp.; assembly: GCF_004210735.1. GTDB lineage: Bacteria > Pseudomonadota > Alphaproteobacteria > Caulobacterales > Caulobacteraceae > Brevundimonas. The sequence continues at coordinate 38,998 of NZ_SDZL01000016.1, read as the reverse complement.
GCCTTCGGGGGCGAGACCATGGCCCGCTATTTCGATCCGGCGATCCACCGCCTGATCGAGCTGATCAAACAGGTCCTGCCCCAGGCGGCCGAGGTCGATATCTACTGGGCCTATCACAACCTGTCAGGGGCCCTGACCCTGACGCTGGGCGAGACAGGGCGGCTGGACCGACTGTCGGGCGGTCTGTGCCGCTCGGGCGATCTGGAAAGCGCCTGCGCCTATATGGTCCGTTTCGCCGCCGCCGGCTTCCGCGCCGTCTGCGAGACGTCGGCCGTAAAAGTCGATCACCGATAATCTTTTTGCAGTGCGGCGCGTTCTATGCTGCCCTGCCGCATAAGGCGGGGGTCGCCGACAGGATTTCATGCTCTACGCACTGCACGAGCTCGCCTACCACAGCGCGACGCCTTTCCGTTTCGGGGCTGAATGGGCCCGTCAGTTCTGGACCTCGCCGTTCAATCCGGCCGCCGACACGGCCATAGGCCGCACCGCCTATGCCTCGGCCGAGCTGTTCGAGAGCCTGACCCGCCGCTACGGCAAGCCGGCCTGGGGTCTTGAGGTCGTCACTTTCGATGATCGCCCGTTGCGCACCACCGAGACGGTCGTCTGGTCCTCGCCCTGGTGTCGCCTGTTGCGGTTCGAGCGCAATCGTGCCGACCTGAAGGCGCTGAAGAAGCCGCTGCACCCCCCGGCGGTGCTGATCGTCGCGCCGCTGTCGGGTCACCACGCCACCCTGTTGCGCGGCACGGTCGAGGGCTTCCTGCAGGACCACGACGTCTATGTCACCGACTGGATCAACGCCCGTAACGTGCCGATGCTGGAGGGGCGGTTCGACTTCCACGACTATATCGACCACGTCCGCATCATGCTGGCGCGGATCGGCGGCCGGCCGCACGTCGTCGGCGTCTGCCAGCCCGGTCCGCCGGTGCTGGCAGCCTGCGCCCTGATGGCCCAGGAGAACCACCCTAACCGCCCGGCCAGCATGACCTATATGGGCTCGCCCATCGACGCGCGGCTGTCGCCCACGGTCACCAACCAGCTGGCCGAGGCCAAGCCCTTCACCTGGTTCAAGTCGAACATGATCCACACCGTGCCCCTGCCCTATCCGGGCGCGGGACGGCGGGTCTATCCGGGCTTCGTCCAGCTCTACAGCTTCATGTCGATGAACGAGGAGCGTCACGTCGACGCCCACCATCGCTATTTCCAGGACCTGGTCACAGGCGACGGCGACGGGGTCGAGAAGCACGAGCAGTTCTACGACGAGTATCTGTCGGTCCTGGACCTGACCGAGGAATTCTATCTCCAGACCATCGACATTGTCTTCCAGCAGCATCTGCTGGCGCGCGGCCTGTTGCAGCATCGCGGCAAGCCGGTGGACCTGACCGCCGTCACCGACATCGGCCTGATGACCGTCGAGGGCGAGAAGGATGACATCTCCGGCGTCGGCCAGACCCAGGCCGCCCACGGCCTGTGCCCCAACATCCCCGACACCCGCCGCGTGCTGTACGTCCAGCCTGAGGTCGGCCACTATGGCGTCTTCAACGGCCGCCGCTTCCGCGACGACATCTATCCGCGCGTCCGCGACTTCATCGCGGCCAATGAGGCGATCTGTGCAGTACCGGAACGGACAGCGGCTGCCGCTTGACGGCGGCGCCACGCTTCGCCTCTCGGTCAATCCGCGCGCCCGGCGTCTATCTGTCCGCATCGACGCCCGCGCGGGCGAGGCCGTCGCCGTCGCCCCCACCGAGCGCAAGTTGGCCGAGGCCGTCGCCTTCGCCCGCAGCCGCGCCCACTGGATCGCCGAACGCCTGGCCGCCCGGCCTCAGGGCGCGCCGCTGGAGCCGGGCGCGGTCGTTCCCTTTCAGGGCCGGTCGGTCCGGCTGGTCGCCACCGGCGGCGCGGGCGCAGCGCGCCTGTCGCGGGACGCCGAGGGTCCCGTCATCCTGTCGGGCGGCGAGGGCGAGGCCTTCGCCCGCCGGGTCGAAAACCTGTTCCGCCGCGTCGCGCGCGAGGCGCTGACCGCCCGCACCGATCATCATCTGAAAACGCTGGGTCTGAAGCCCGCGCGTGTGTCCATCGTCGACACTCGTTCGCGCTGGGGCTCCTGCAGCCCCCACAATCGCTCGATCCGCTATTCGTGGCGCGTCGTCCTGGCCCCGCCCGCCGTGCTGGACTATCTGGCCGCGCACGAGGTGGCGCATCTGGTCCATGCCGACCACAGCCTGGCCTACTGGTCCGTGGTCCAGCGGCTGGTCGGCGATCATCGGCCGTTCCGCAAATGGCTGCGCGATCACGGCGCGTCGCTGCACGCCGTCGGACGCTGAACTCAGGCCGCAGGCGCGCCCGTGATCTCCGAGCAGTCGCCGCCCATCACCTGGTTGAAGGACTGGCCGCGGTAGCCCAGTTCACGCCCGCCCTCCCTGGCGATCAGATAGGTGATGCGAACGTCCGCACCCGTCGTCACCTCGACGGCCCAGGCGTCGACCGGGCCTTCGGGGGTGGCGACCACCTCGCTGCCGGTGACACGCAGATCAAAGGCGCTGACGCCCTTGTCGTACTGATAGTAGGGCAGCTGGAAGGTCGCGCCCTCCGCCAGCGGCAAGCCGGCGAACATGACGCCGTACAGATTGCCCTCCCAGACCGGCGTGGGCAGGGCCACGTCGACGGCCTTTTCAACACCATCATCAATCCTGCGCCCGACCACCCGGCCGTCTTCGTAGCGCAGCGAGACATGCAGCGCGCCGCTACGCGTGTTCTCAAAGGTGATCGGCTGCAGGGTATCGGCGCGCAGGACAAAGGCGTCGCGCATGTCGAACCGCCCCCCGGCGCCGCGCTGGTGAACGACGACCCTCAACACATCGACGCCGTCAATGCGGTCATGCTTCACGCTCTGCCAGGTCACGCCGATGGGACGGGTCTCGCCATCCACCATCCGGTTGATCGAATAGCAGGTCTCGCTGTCCCGGATCTGGGCCGCCGAGGGCGAGGCGTCCAGCGCCAGCAGTAGAAGCGCAATCATGGCACGGGCTTTCTCGTCTAGAAGAACAGGGGATCCGACCGCTTTTCGGGCGGCAGGTCCGACTTCACCTGGGGCGCCGTTTCAAGCGGCGGTGGCTGTCGCACGGGGGCGGCCGGCTGAGTTGGCTCCGGCTGATAGGGCTCGCCCTGGTTCGGGTCGATCGGTTCGGACGGCGTTCCGCCCACGTCGCCTATGGAGCCCAGCAAGTCGCCCACCGGGTCCGGCGCCTGCCAGCCCTCGGGCATGGCCGGGCCGTCGGGAATGCGTTGCACCGCCAGGCGCGGCAGGGCGGCGTCCATGAAGCCCTTCCAGATCGCCGCGGGCGCGGCGCCGCCGGTCACGCCGCGCATCGGCGTATTGTCGTCCTTGCCCACCCAGACCGCAGTGACGAAGCCGCCGGTATAGCCGACGAACCAGGCGTCCTTGTAGTCCGAGGTCGTGCCTGTCTTGCCCGCGATGTCGCGGCCGGAAATGGCGGCGGACCGCGCCGTGCCCGAGGTGACGACCCCGCGCAGCATCTGGTTCATGTAGTACAGCGACGGATTGTTGATCGCCTGCATCCCCGCATTGTCGCGGGCGCCGCGCTGATAGATCACCCGGCCCTGCGGGGTGCGGATACGGCTGACGCCGTAAGCTTCGACCCGGCGGCCGCCGTTGGCGAAGGCGTCATAGGCGGTCGCCATGTCCAGCGGCGAGACCTCGACGGCCCCCAGCGCCATGGCGGGTTCGAGACCGATCCGGCTGGAGATGCCCAGCCGCTTGGCCGCGCGAGCGACGCTGTCGCGCCCGATCTGGTCGGCGACTGACGCGGCGACGGTGTTGGTCGATTGGGCCACGGCGTTCGCCAGGGTCGTCTGGCCGATGAAATTGCCGGAATAGTTTCGCGGGCTCCAGTTGCCGATCTTGATCGGCTCGTCGACCACCGGCGTTTCGGGCGTGTAGCCAGCCTCGACGGCGGCCAGATAGACGAAGGGTTTCCACGCCGAGCCCGCCTGACGGCGCGCGTCCACGGCGCGGTTGAACTGGCTGTCGGCATAGGAGGCGCCGCCGATCATGGCCCGCACCCGTCCGTCGCCATCCATCGCCACCAGCGCGGCCTGCTGCACCCCGCGTGAGGCGTCGCGATCCAGGATACGGCGCACCGAACGTTCGGCCGCCGTCTGCAGCGTCAGGTCCAGTGTCGTCTCGACGACCAGATCCTCGGTCGGCTCGCCGACCAAGCCGCGGATCGACTTGTCCAGCCAGTCGATGAAATACTGGGCGTGCTGGGTGGCCAGGGTCCGCGACACGCGCACCGGCTCCAGCACCGCGGCGGCGCGCTGATCGGCGGTGATGACGCCGGTCTCTTCCATCTGATTCAGAACGACGGTGGCGCGGGTCGCTGCTCGTTCGCTCTCGGACACCGGCGAATAGCGCGACGGCGCCTTGAGCAGGCCCGCCAGCAACGCCGCCTCGCCGACGGTCAGCTGTTTGGCGCTCTTGTCGAAATAGCGCTGCGAGGCCGCCTCAATGCCATAGGCGCCGGCGCCGAAATAGACCCGGTTCAGATAGAGGGCCAGAATCTCTTTCTTGGTGAATTTCATCTCCAGCCAGACGGCCAGCATCAGCTCTTGCACCTTGCGGCGCATGTTCTGATCGGGTGTCAGGAACAGGTTCTTGGCCAGTTGCTGGGTAATGGTCGACCCGCCCTGGACCACGCGGCCGGCGCGCATGTTCGCCGCCATGGCGCGCGTCATGCCGATCGGGTCAAAGCCGGGGTGATGCCAGAACCGTCGGTCCTCAATGGCCACAAAAGCGGCAGGCACATAGTCCGGCAGGGCGTCCAGATCGGCCGGCGGCGCCATCTGGGTTCCGCGCGTCGCGATCAGGGCGCCGTTGCGGTCCAGATAGGTGATGGAGGGCTGGCGATCGACCTCGTACAGGCTGGAGGTGTCGGGCAGGCCGCGCGCGAACACGGCGAAGAAGACCACCAGGAAGATCAGCCCCCAAACCGCCGCCACGGCGCCCCAATAGAGCACGCGCTGCAACGGCGTGCGCGCCGCGCCGCCCTCCCCGGATCGCTGTCCGAAACCCGCCATCTCAGTCCTCTTGTCCCCGGCCGCGTGTCGCCGCCTTCGCGTCGCCCGCCTGTCTTGTCAGTCGAAGGTCACGGGACCGTGAAGGCCCATTCCGCCGAAACCATGACCGTTCCACGCCCTATTCTAAAAAGGCGTTCACCTCCGAGGCGAAGGCCTCGGGCTGGTCCAGCATGATGAAGTGGCGGCTGTTCGGGATGAATTTCACCTTCGCCGTCGGCACGCCCGCGAACTGCTGGGTGAAGACGGCGTCGATGACGGCCCCGTCCAGCGGGATGTTCGGGCCGTGGACATACAGGACCGTCACCGGGATCGTCAGCTTCGCCAGTTCGGGACGCAGGTCGGTGGCGATCAAATCACGCATGGCCCGCGCGGCGACGGCGTTGTCGGTCTGGGCCGCGTGGCGGATCGGCACGGCGCGCTTGGCCTCGTCGGTGATCATGGCGGCGACGGCGGGCGTGGCGGCGGCGGTCCATTGCTCCCGCGTCATGCCGGCCAGCCGCGCGGCGGTGGCGTCCGCGACCGGGGCGACCGTCTGGGCCGTCGTGCCGGGCGGACCGAACCAGACGCCGTTGAAGGGCACCATGTCGACGACCATCAGACGACCAACCTGCTCCGGATGATGGCTCGCCACCCGCATGGCCAGGCTGCCGCCCAGCGAATGGCCGATCACGGCGGCCCCGCGCAGCTTTTGCGACTCCATATATTCGGCGATGGCGTGGGCCACCGGTTCGATGAACGGCCCTTGCGCATTGGCCCCGGCGTCCAGACCGGCGAAGCCGCGCACATGAACCCGGTGGACCCGGTGGGTCGGCGCCAGGCGGCGCGCGATGTCGTCCCAGATCTCCGGATGCGAGCTCAACCCCGGAATCAGCACCACGTCCGGCCCGCGCCCCTCGGCGCTCACCTGGATGCGGTTGGACTCGAACGGCGCCTGGGTAGCACTCGTCACTGCATGGGCGCAGGCGCCGCCGGACGTGGTCAGGGCTGCGGCCGCGCCGGCGGCCATCAGGGTGCGTCTGTTCATCGGGGGCCCTCCATTCGACGGCCATCCTAGCGGCGCCGGTCGCATCCCGACAACGGCGGTGTTATGTCGAACTATGCCCGCCGACACCGCACCCGTTTCCGCCAGGACCGCCCCCGAGGCCAAGGCCCCGCCGACCGCCTTTGGCAAGGGCTTCGTCCTGGACGCTTGGTATTTCGTCGCCCTGTCGCGCGACGTGAAACCGGCCAGTCTGAAACGGCACGAGATCATGGGCGAACCGGTCCTGATCGGTCGCACCCGCGCCGGTCAGGTCTATGGCATGCGCGACATCTGCCCCCACCGCGCCGCGCCTCTGTCGGCCGGCAGACTGGTCGAACGACCGGGCGAGGGCGAGACGGTCGAATGCCCCTATCACGGCTGGCGCTTCCGCACCGACGGGGTCTGCGCCGCCATTCCGTCCCTGGTCGAGGATCAGGCGTTCGAGGCGAACCGCATCCGCGTGCGATCCTATCCCGTGCGTGAAAGCCAGGGCATGGTCTTCCTCTGGATGTCGTCCGACCCGCGCGGCGAGGCCGCGCCCGACCACGAGCCGCCGGTCTTCCCCGGGGTCGTCGGCGGCGAGGCGAAACTGGTCGAATGGATGGATTTCGACAGCCATATCGACCACGCCGTCGTCGGCCTGATGGACCCCGCCCACGGCCCCTATGTCCACCAGCAATGGTGGTGGCGCTCGGCCCATTCGATGCACGAAAAGGCCAAGGCCTTTGAACCGCGCGAGCACGGTTTCGCCATGGTGCGCCACGCTCCCTCGTCGAACAGCCGCGCCTACAGGATCCTGGGCGGCGCCCCGGCGACCGAGATCACCTTCCGCCTGCCCGGCTATCGCTGGGAGCATATCCAGGTGGGCCAGAAACAGGTGCTGGCCCTGACCTGTCTGACGCCAGTGACCGAGACGAAGACGCGGATCACCCAGATTTTCTGGTCCGACCACTGGGTCTTCGACCTGGCCAAGCCCTTCCTGCGGATGGGGGTGGTCGCCTTCCTGAAACAGGACGGCGGCATGGTGAATCTGCAGAACGAGGGCCTGCGCTACGACCCGGCCCTGATCTGGATCGACGACGCTGACAAACAGGCGAAATGGTACCAGCAGCTGAAGCGTGAATGGTCGAAAAGCCGCACCGAAGACCGCCCCTTCGCCAACCCGGTCAAGGCCACGACCCTGCGCTGGAAAAGCTGAGGGGCTTTTTTTGCGCGCTATCACTCGCCGCACGGCGGCTCGTTGCTTGAGCGCGTTCTGAAAGCAAAAGGCCGTGGCGCAACCACGGCCTTTGATCGTTTTGTCTGCGCGCAGCGTCAGGCCGCGTCGGGAGGTCCCGAAGGGCCGGCGACCGCAGCCCTCCAGGACTGTCCGCCTTACTGCCGGGACAGCTGGCTGGCCAGGATCAGATCGATCTGCTTGCGAATATGCGGGGTCAGTTCCTCGATACCCCAGCCGTCATAGGCGGCGTAGCGGAAGTTCGAGATAAAGACGTCCCAGACCATGCGGCCCAGGACCGGCATGTCCAGATCCTGACGCAGCTCGCCCTCGCGGATGCCGCCTTGCAGCACCTCGATGATCGCCTCGATGATCGGCTTGACGAAGGCGCGCGAACGCTGATCGACAACCTCGGGCTGGAACCAAGAGCGGGCGATCATCGCCTGCATCAGCGGCAGATGCTCCAGCGAGCGATGGTAGCCGGCGGTCAGGGCGCCCGCCAGCCGTTCGCGTACGCCGCCCTCGACAGCGGCGCCGGTGCGAACGTCATTCAGCAGACCGGTCATTTCGTCGGCGAAGACCGTCTCGAACAGCTCGGCCTTGTCCTGGAAATTGGCGAACACGGCGCCGGTCGACATGCCGGCGACCTTGGCGATGTCGCGGATGGTGGCGGCGTCATAGCCGCGCTCGGCGAACAGATTACGCGCGGCGTCCAGCACCTTCTGCCGGGTCCGCACCTTGGCGGCCTGACGACGGTTCAGGCGGGGTTCTTCGGTATCGGTGGAGGTAGGTGACTGCGAAGCCTGGGGGGCGGATTCACGCATGAACGACAAAAACTCAACTACTGCGACGGTGCGACCGGGGGGAACGGGAGCGGCAGGCATCCGTGCCCGGCCTTGCAAGGCGCGATGACATCGGAACGTCGCGGTTTCAACATCGAACGGTGGCCAAATTGGGGTCCGGACATTAACGCCCGCAACCCTTTGTCGCGGCATGTCGCCGCTGACCGTCAATCGTCCGTGGACGGCGCGGAACGCGCGCGGCTGGACCGCAGGGCGCGGGTCGGCCGGCGCCGGTATTCCTCGGGCTGAGCCGCCTGGAACACCTTGCGATAGGCGTCACGCCGTTCGTGGATCGAGGCCAGGATCAGACCCATCGGCACCCCCAGATCGACCAGGGTGTTCTCCGCCAGCTGAAGGCTGGCCTCTGTCGTTTCCGGCACGGCGTCGGTCGCGCCCAGGGCATACAGCCGCGCCGCGTGGCGGTCGTCCCGCGCGCGCGCGATGACCACCAGATCCGGCCGCAGCGCCCGCGCCGTGCGCACCACCTCGTCCACCTTGGCCGGGGCGTCCATCGTCACCACCACGGCCCGAGCCGAGCCCGCCCCGCAGCGCTCCAGCATGTCGGGATAGGCGCCGTCGCCATAATAGACCTGAAGCCCGTCACGCCGCCCCTGCGTCACCGTCGCCGGATCCGTGTCCAGCGCCACGAAGCGCCGCCCATGCTCCGTCAACATCTCGCCCACCAGCCGCCCGACCCGGCCAAAGCCGACGATCAGCACTTCATGATCGCCCGCCGGCTCCTCGAACGCTTCTTCCGGTATGTCGGCCAGCGGCGGACTGCGCCGGTCGGTCAGACCCTGGCCTGCCATGGCCAGGAAGGGCGTCGCGAAGATGCTGAGCGTCGCCGCCAGGGTCACCGTTGACGCCATTTCGGGCCCGATCACGCCCTCGGCCATGCCGGTGGCCAGGATGACAAAGGCGAACTCGCCCGCCGGCCCCAGCACCAGCGCCGTCTCCAGCGCCGGCCGCGCCTTCAGCCCCCACGCCCGCGCCAGGCCAAAGATGATCACCGCCTTCAGCACCGTGACGCCCGCCGCCAGACCCAGGATGAACGCCGGCCGCGCGGCGATGGCGTCGAGATCCAGGCCGATGCCGACGCTGATGAAGAAGACCCCCAGCAACAGCCCCTTGAACGGTTCGATCGAGACCTCGATCTCGCGCCGGAACTCGGTCTCGGCCAGAAGCAGGCCCGCAACCAGTGCGCCGATGCTCATCGACAAGCCCGCCGCCTGGGCCGCCACCCCGGCGCCGACGACCACCAGCAGACAAGCGGCCACGAACAGTTCGCGCCCCTCGCCCCGGTTGCGCGCCCGCGCCACCGACCGGAACATCGGCCGCAACACCAGCCGCCCCAGCAACACGATCAGCAACAGGCCCACCACCGCCGGAACCAGGGCCAGCAGCGCGCGCCCCAGATGCGCCGGATCGGGCGACCCACCCTGCAGCGCCAGGCTGGCCATGATGGTGACCGAAATCAGGATCGGCGCCACCGCCAGATCCTGAGCCAGCAGCACCGCGAACGACGTCCGACCGACAGCGCCCTTCAATCGCCCGCGCTCGGCCAGCACCGGCATGACCACCGCCGTCGACGACAACGCCAGACCCATGCCCAGAACGGCGGCCGCAGTCAGCGACTGACCCGCGATCCAGAACCCCATCCCCAGCGCCAGTGAACAGGCCGTGACCTGCAACAGGCCCAGCCCGAACACCAGACGGCGCATGGACTTGAGCCGTTCCCACGACAGCTCCAGTCCGATCATGAACAACAGGAAGGCGACGCCCAGTTCCGACAGCTGACGCATTTGCGCCTGGTCGCCGATGGTCAGCCACGTCAGCCACGGCGCAGCCTCCGAGAACCGGCCCAGCCCGTCCGGCCCCAGCAGCACCCCCGCCGCCAGGAACCCCAGGATCGGGCTGATCTTCAGGCGGTTGAACAACGGCACAACCACCCCGGCCGCCGCCAGGAAAACCACCAGATCCTTGTAGTCGCCACCCGCGTGCCCGCTCGCCATCGGCCCTCCGTATCCCGGCGCCAGTCTCGCGCGCGCTGTGCCGGATGGCGAGACAGAAGGTCGCGGCGCATGAACTATTTTTAAGACAAGGCCCGCCGGTCCCGGCGTAGGGTCCGGCCGACCCGGCCCAGGCCGGACCGGTATTGAGGATGTCCATGAAGTTGATGCTTGTCGGCGCCGCCCTGGGCGCCCTGATGATCCCGGCCGCCGCCCTGGCGCATGAAGACCACGTCTGCCTCGACCAGACCTGCACGGTTCAGGCGTTGTTCGACGCCAGTCTGTTCGAAGCGCCCGCTGGCGGCGCGGGTTGGCAGGGCGTCGCCGCGCCGAAGTACGGGACCTGGGGCTTCGATCTGAGCGGGCGGGACACCTCGGTCCAGCCGGGCGACGACTTCTTCCGCTACGCCAACGGCAAGGCCGTGGACGCCATCCAGATTCCGGCCGACCGCACCAGCTACGGCGCCTTCGCCCTGTTGCGCGAACTGTCCGACAACCGGATGAAGACCCTGATCGAGGGACTGAACGCCCGCACCGACCTGACTCCGGGATCGGACGCGGCCAAGGTCGCGGGCCTGTACCATTCCTATATGGACGCCGACCGGATCGAGACGCTGGACGGCCGCCCGCTGGAGCCCTACCTCACCGCCATCCGCGCCGCCGAGAGCCACGCCGACATGGCCCGCGTCATGGGCGCGACCCAGGGCCGCTTCGGCCGCGCCATCGTCGGGACCTATATCGCCGCCGACGCCAAGGCGCCGGACCGCTATGCCGTCTATCTGGGCCAGGGCGGCATCAGCCTGCCGACCCGCGACTATTATCTGTCGCCCCTCTTCACAGAGAAGAAGGAGAAGTATCAGGCCTATGTCGCCCGGATGCTGGAGATGGCCGGTTGGGACCAGCCGGCGCAGGCTGCGGCCGCCATCGTCGCGCTGGAGACCCGCATCGCCGAGGCGCACTGGACACCCGAGCAAAGCCGCGACCGCAACACCACCTATAACGCCATGACCCAGGCCGAGCTGGCGGCCTATGCGCCCGGCTTCGACTGGTCGGCCTATCTGGGCGCCATGGGTCTGGGCGATGTCCGGCGGCTGGTGGTGCAGGAGAACACCGCCTTCCCGCAGATCGCCGCCATCTTCGCCGAGACCCCCGTCGCCACCTGGCAGGCGTGGGAGGCGTTCCACACCATTGACCAGGCGGCGCCCTATCTGTCGGCGCGTTTCTCGGACGCCCGCTGGGCGTTCCGCTCACGCGATCTGGAAGGTCAGCCGGAACAGCGCAGCCGTGACAAGCGCGCCGTCAGCTTCGCCGAAAGCGGTCTGGGCGAGGCCTTGGGCAAACTCTACGTCGCCGAATATTTCCCGCCCGAGTCCAAGGCCAAGATGGACGAACTGGTCGCCAATCTGCGCGTCGCCCTGGCCGGTCGCATCCGCCAGTTGGACTGGATGGGTGAGGCCACCAAACAGGAGGCCCTGGCCAAGCTGGAGAGCTTCAGCGTCAAGATCGGCTATCCGGACAAGTGGCGGGATTATTCGGACCTCCAGGTCCGGTCGGACGACCTGCTGGGCAACGCCGAACGCTCCAGCACCTTCAAATGGCAATACTCGCTGAACCGGATCAACGATCCGGTCGATCGGGCCGAATGGCGGATGACGCCCCAGACGGTGAACGCCACCTATAATTCGACGCTGAACGAGATCACCTTCCCTGCCGGTATCCTGCAGCCGCCCTTCTTTGATCCCGATGCGGATCCAGCGGTGAACTATGGCGGTATCGGTGGCGTGATCGGTCACGAGATCGGCCACGGCTTCGACGATCAGGGCCGCAAGTCCGACGGCGCCGGCGTGCTGCGCGACTGGTGGACGCCCGAGGACGGGGCCAATTTCGACGCTCGCACCGCGCGTCTGGGCGCCCAGTTCGCCGAGTATGAACCCCTGCCCGGCCACAAGGTGAAGCCCGGCCTGACCATGGGCGAGAACATCGGCGATCTGGCCGGCATCACCCTGGGGCTCGAGGCCTATCGCCTGTCCTTGCATGGCCAGCCCAGTCCGGTGCTGGACGGTGTGACCGGCGACCAGCGCGTCTTCTATGGCTGGGCCCAGGTCTGGGCGTCGAAATATCGCGACGACGCCATGAAGCAGCTGGTGGCCAGCAATCCGCACTCGCCGCCACAGTTCCGCGTGATCGGCCCGGTGCGAAACCTTGACGCCTGGTATGACGCCTTCGGCGTCAGGGAAGGCCAGGCCTACTACGTCGCGCCCGAAGACCGCGTTCGCCTCTGGTAGGATCGGGATATCAATGAAGGGGCCGGGACGGCGACGTTCCGGCCCTTTTTCATGGACCTATGCGGCCGGCGGTATCGGCAACTCCAGAACGGCCCGGAATCCCCCGGGAGCGGCGCCGGTTTCCAGTCGCGCCGCATCGCCGTGGATGGCCGCCAGTCGCGCCCGGATATTGGCCAGCCCCGTACCGGTGCCGGTCCGGCCAGTGCCCGTCGTCGGCCCGATATTGGTTATGGCGACCCGCAGACGCCCGGCCTGAACCTCGCCTTCGACAGTGATGCGCGTTCGCCCGGACCCGGCGACCCCATGTTTGACCGCATTCTCCACCAACGGCTGAAGGAGATAGGGCGGCAGGGTCACGGAGCGCGCCTCAGGCGTGACCAGATAGTCGATGTCGAGATTGTCGGGAAAACGGACACGCTCGATATCCAGATAAGCGTCGATCATCTCCAGCTCGTCATCCAGCGTCACCGGTGCGGTCGGATCCGATTCCAGCGACCGGCGCAGGAATCCCGCCAGGGCCAGATTGGCCTGGTCCGCCTCGTCAGCGCGCCCCGACACGATCAGGCTGGAGACCGAGTTCAGCGCATTAAACACGAAATGTGGATTCAACTGGAAGCGCAACGCCATCAGCTCGGCCCGGGCGGCCGCCGATTCCGTCGCCGCCAGACGCGTCTGCGACAACAGCAGGGTCGAAGCCACGGCGTAGCAGCCGAAGACCCAGAAATAGATCACCACGCTGATGACGAGGGCTATGTTCTTCATCCCGAAGCCGTTCCAGAAGTAGATTCCGGCGCCGAACGGATCAGGCGAGAATATTTGAACGATCAGCCGGGCCGTCAGGCCTGTCGTGGTCATATCGAGCCACGTCTGAGCCGCCGTAAAGACCACGACCGCCGCCCCGACCAACACCCAGCGCACTGCGACGGTACAGGCGCGCGCCCGACGGATCACTCCCTCCAGAACCGCCGTCAGCAACAGACCGTGGATGGTCCAGACGGGCGGAAGAACCAGAAGCCACGGCGTTATGCCGCCCGAGGCCAGAAGGACCATATGCGCGAGCGTCAAAAGCCCCCAAAGGCCCAGCGCCAAGGGCACTGTTCCGTCGCCAGATCGGAATGAAAAACGGCGATCCGCCAGCGGCCCCTCGGTCATCGCGGCATCTTAGCGGCGCCGTACGGGCGAGCCAGTTACGAAACTGCAATACAGCCAGGCTGCAGGCATGAAAAAGCCCGCTGCGGGGATACATCGCAGCGGGCCTTCTCGCTCTCTGAAGGAGCGGACGTTTCCTCCCCGAAACGCCTTCGAGAAGCGTCTGCCGTCACCGGCTGTCCGTCTCTCGAGTGGGACCAATTGACGTCATCGCTCCCCCGGCGTCAATCAAGCCCATGGCAAGACCGGGAATTTTTCTGACTGAACGTCGATAATACACGAGGGTGTCATCTATTTTATCGATGATCCTTCGATAATCGATTTTACCGTGGCGACTAGGTCTGCGCGTGCGACCTTGCGCTGGCCGGGACGTTCGCTCTTCCAGGCTTCATTGTCGGTCACACCCGCGGCCAGGGCCCGGCCGGCGTCCAGATCCTTGATCGTCACCTCACCGGCCGCGATCTCGTCGCCGCCCAGGATAACGGCCGCCGGGGCGCCGCGCCGGTCGGCGTATTTCATCTGCGCCTTCATGCCGGCCCGGCCCAGATACAGTTCGGCCGCGACCCCCGCAGCGCGCAGTTCGCGCACGGCGTCCAGATAATGCTGCATGTCATCATCCGAAAAGACGATGACCACCACCGGCCCGCGCGCCACATCGGCCTCGCCCCGCCCCGCCGCCCTCAGCGCCGACGCCAAGCGCGACACCCCGAACGAGAAGCCCGTCGCCGGCAACGGCTGGCCGGTGAACCGCGCCACCAGGTCGTCATAGCGCCCGCCCCCGCCGATCGAGCCGAAGCGGACCGGCCGCCCCTTTTCATCGACGGTCTTGAGCAGCAGTTCGGCCTCGAACACCACGCCGGTATAGTATTCCAGCCCGCGCACGATGGTGGGGTCGAACGCCACCTCGGCCTCGGGAACGCCCATGGCGTTCAGCGCCCGGTCGATGGCCGCCAGCTCGTTCAAGGCCTGCTCGCCGCGCTCGCCCAGAGTGCCCAGTGCAGCCAGAGCCTGCAGACGCACCGATCGCCCGCCAGCGACTTCACCCGCATTCAGGAAGGCGCCGATGGCGTCGATCGCGCCCGTCGGCAGGGCCGCGCCCTTGGTATAGTCGCCCGACTCGTCCAGCCGTCCCTCGCCCAGCAGTTGAACCACGCCGTCCCAACCCAACCGGTCGAACTTGTCCACCGCACGCAGGGCCGTCAGCCGCTGGCCCGCGTCGGTCACGCCCGAGGCGTCGAACAGGCCATCGAACAGCTTGCGGTTCGAGACCCGGATGACGGCTTGACCCTGGGCCAGGCCCGCCGCCTTCAGCCCTTCGACCCCCATGGCGATGATCTCGGCGTCGGCCTCGGGCCGGTCGGATCCCACGGTGTCGGCGTCGCACTGCCAGAACTCGCGGAACCGGCCCGGACCGGGCTTTTCGTTGCGCCACACCGGCCCATAGGCATAGCGGCGGAACGGCTTGGGCAGGGTCTCCCACGTCTGGGCGGCGAACCGGGCCAGCGGCGCGGTGTGGTCGTAGCGCAGGGCCATCCACTGTTCGTCGTCGTCCTGCATGGCGAAGACGCCCTCGTTCGGGCGGTCGGCGTCGGGCAGGAATTTGCCCAGGGCGTCGGCGTATTCGAACGCCGGCGTCTCCAGAGGCTCGAAGCCCCAGCGCTCATAGACCTCGGACACCTGGCGTACGATGCGGCGCTCGGCGGTCAGATCGCGGCCGCGCTTGTCCCCGAAACCCCGCGGAGCGCGGGCGTCGGGCCGGATGGGTTCGGGGGTGTCGGCGGGGGAGGTCATGGCGCGCGATTAAGCCATCCCCCGCCGCCTCGCAACGGCTGGCCTCAGGCGGCGGCGCGTCGCAGCGGCACCTGGCGGCCATAGGTCAGGCAGCGCCACACCCATTCCAGCGGCCCCATGGCGAAGCGCGACAGCCACAACCGCGACCAGATCAGCTGAATCGCCCAGACCGCTGCGACCACGCCCCACAGCTGCACATAGTCCAGCTGACCGTACAGGCGCGGGCCCCACGGCATGTAGAAGATCGAGGTCATGATGATTGTCTGGGCCAGATAGTTGGTGAAGGCCATCTGTCCCACCGGGGCCAGAATCGCCTTCAGCCAGCCCGCCCCGCGCGTTACCAGCACGATGATCGCGCTGGCGTAACCCAAGGTGATAAAGATCGGATAGGCCGCGACCAGGGCCGCCAGGCCGCCCGTCGCCTCAACCCCCGGCCCCGCCGCGATCTCTCGCCATTGCAGCACGCCGTGCAAGGCCAGCACCGCGCCGCCCAGCACGATCAGCACGCCATACAGCCACATCGGCGCCCGGCCGCTCAGGAAGCCCGACTTGAACAGCCCCAGCCCCAGCATCATCAGCGGCACGGTCGAGAAGACAAAGGCCAGCAGGCTCATGCCCTGAAGCATCAGCCAGGTGTTGAAATTCCGGCTCATCGCCCCGGCCCAGCCACTCTGATAGTCGGCGATGATCGCAGCGATCGCCCCTTCGGGCAGTTTGGGCTGATTGGCCTGATACTGACGCACGAACTCTTCGGGTCCGGCCGCGGCCAGCCAGCCCATCGCGCCCTGCATGGTCGCCAGCAGCAGCGTCACCCCCAGGCCGACCGCAATTAGGGTCGATGCCTTCATCGACCGCATCAACATCACGAACAGCCCGGCCCAAGCATAGAGCAGCAGCACGTCGCCATACCACAGCGCCAGTCCGTGAATGATCGCGATCACCGCCAGCCAGAACAGACGGCGGCGCAGCAGCCTGCCCCGCGCCTCATCGGCCCGCTCGCCGCCGACCAGGAAGATCGAGACGCCGAACAGCATCGAAAAGAGGGTGAGGAATTTCTGGCGGAAGAAGACCTCGACCACCCAGTGCGCCAGGGCGTTGTCGCCAGTCATGGTGAAGGGCGTCTGGTCCGGCGCCATCTGCAGCCCGAACGGCAGGCCGTAGGCCGCCGCGTTCACCGCCAGGATCCCCAGCACCGCCAGTCCGCGCAGCACGTCCAGCGTGGCGATGCGATCCCTGGCGCGCACCGGGTTCAAGGTGTCGATTGTCGTCTCAGTCGTCATGACATGCCCCCTCATGAGTCAAGTAACCTTGACTCACAAATCAGGGTGGTGTCAAGCGCCCTTTACGGTCAAGGTCGCACCGTCAAGCCTCGTCGCGCATCAGGCCCAGTCGATCCTTGACGGGCGCGCGCGGCACAAAGGCGATGAAGGCAGCGCACAGCCCGGCCCACAAGGCGTAGCTGACGCCGACGATGATCGCGATCGGCAGGCCGCCCACGCCATAGATCAACAGCGTCGTCTCCGCCGCGCCCAACGCCTGGACCAGACTGCCCGACTGGATCATGGCCAGCAGGGTCACGATCAGCGCCATCAGCGTCTGCAACGCCGCCGCCAGCAGGCCGCCATAGAACATGAAGCGCCAAACCACGCCCAGTCGGGTGCCCGGACGGCCGGTCTGCTCGCGCTCGCGACCGATGCGCCACAGGCCGGCGGGCACCGCGATCAGCCCGACCACCAGCACCAGCAGGCGCCAGTCCGTCTCGGTGCCCGGCAGCCAGTGACTGGGCGGCCAGACCAGCAAAGTCAGGATCAGCGGCGGCCAGGCCGCGCCCGCCAGCGCCGCCAGCGGCAGCGCCCCGCCCGACCGGCGCGGCGCCACGGGATTCTGACCCGGCAGGTCGGCCGCTGTCTCGAACCGCGGGCTCATCGGGTCGGCGCCGGCGTTTCGCCGGAATAGTCATAGAAACCACGGCCCGACTTGCGGCCCAGCCAGCCGGCCTCGACATATTTCACCAGCAGCGGACAGGGCCGGTATTTGCTGTCGGCCAGCCCGTCGTACAGCACGTTCATGATCGCCAGCACCACATCCAGACCCATGAAGTCCGCCAGCTCCAGCGGCCCCATCGGATGGTTGGCTCCCAACTTCAACGCCTTGTCGATCGAGGCGACGTTCCCGACCCCTTCGTACAGGGTGTAGATCGCCTCGTTGATCATCGGCACCAGGATGCGGTTGACGATGAAGGCAGGGAAATCCTCGGCCTCGGTCGTCGTCTTGCCCAGGCTCTCGGCGAAGGCGACCGCCGTCTCATAAGTCTCGGCCGAACTGGCGATGCCGCGCACGATCTCGACCAGCTTCATTACCGGCGCCGGCTTCATGAAATGCAGGCCGATGAACCGGTCCGGTCTGTCTGTCACGGACGCCAGCCGGGTGATCGAGATGGACGAGGTGTTGGACGACAGCAGGGTGTCCGGTCCCAGGAACGGGGTCAGCCCGACAAAGACGGCCTTCTTGACCGCCTCGTCCTCAACCGCCGCCTCGATCACCAGATCGGCCGACCCGACCTCGGCCAGATCGGCGGCCGGACGGATGCGAGCCAGCGCCGCATCGGCCGCTGACGACTCCATCAGGCCGCGCCCGACCTGACGGGCCAGACTGGCGGCGATGGCGCCCTGCGCCTCGGCGATGCGACTGGGCTCCACGTCGTAGAGCCGCACCTCATAGCCGCCCAGGGCCACGGCGTGGGCGATACCCGCGCCCATCTGTCCCGCGCCGACAACGGCGACTGTCCGGATCGTGATCATGCAAGAATGTCTGTTGCGGCCTGTCGGCCCCTCGCCGGCACCTTAGGAGGGTCCGTCCCCGGCGCAAGGGCCGAAACCCCCGCCGCCGCGGAATCCCGCCGACCGTGTCGAAATCCGGCCTGGAGCGAAATCGGTTCAGATGCGATCGCATCTGAACCCAGATCTTCGCTCCAGATCAATGCTGGAGCCTGATTCACGGTATCGATGGAACCACGAAGCGATTCCACCTCAACCGATCAGGCTCTAGCCCAGGGCGTAGATCAGCGACGGCGCGGCCATCCGGTTGAACACCGTCGTCAGGAACTGGATCAGCAGCAGGACGATGATCGGCGAAATGTCGATGCCACCAAGCGACGGGATCACCCGCCGCACCGGCTCCAGCAGCGGTCCCGTAACCCGATCCAGGAAATAGGCCACCTGGCTGACGAACCGGTTGCGATGGTTGATCACGTCGAAAGCGAACAGCCAGCTCAGAATCGCCGAGGCGATGATGAAGAAGGACAGCAGGCTCAGCACGGCGTTGACCAGCTGGACGAGGGCGTAGCCCATGGGGCGATCTCTCCGAAAATTACAGGCTTGCTTCTAGACCGTTCGCCGCCGCGCAGCCAAGCCACAGCGCCTGCGGGGCCTGCCTTTCACGCGCGACCCGTTGACACCCCCCGGCCCTGCCGCCTATGTCCCGCGCTGCCTGTGATCGGGGCCGTAGCTCAGTTGGTAGAGCGCGTCGTTCGCAATGACGAGGTCAGGGGTTCGACTCCCCTCGGCTCCACCAGGCGTTTTCTAGAAAATTCTGACCGGCGCTCGCGCCTACTGATCTTCGTCGAAACGACGCGAGATGAGGGCGTTCAGGGCGTCTATGGCTTCAGAGGCGTCCGGGCCTTCCGCCTCTATGTCGATCGAGCAGCCGATGCCGGCGCCCAGCATCAGCAGGCCCATGATCGAGCGGGCGTCGACCGTGACGCCGTCGCGCGTGACGCGAATCTCGGATTCGAAGCCGGACGCCAGCTTGACGAATTTGGCCGAGGCGCGGGCATGCAGGCCGCGCGCGTTGCAGATGTCGGCCGAGGTGCGGATGGTGTCGCTCATTTTTCCCCCGCCAGCACCCACGAGGCGACCGAGATATATTTGCGCCCCGCGTCCTGGGCATGGGCGACGCAGGTTTCGAGCGGTTCGCGACCGCGCACGCTGGCCAGTTTGATCAGCATGGGCAGGTTCAGCCCGGCGATGACCTCGGCCTTCGTCTGCTCCATCACCGAGATGGCCAGATTGGACGGGGTGCCGCCGAACATGTCGGTCAGCAGGATCACGCCGTCGCCATCGTCCACCGCGCCCGCGGCGTCGAGGATGTCGCGCCGGCGGCGCTCCATATCGTCTTCCGGCCCGATGCAGATGGCCGCGACCCCGCGTTGCGGGCCCACGACATGCTCCATCGCCGAAAGGAATTCCGTGGCCAGTCCCCCGTGGGTGACGATCACCAGACCGATCATGAAGGCATCACCAGAACCACGCCCCCCAACATCGCGACGTCGTTTTCGCCGCGCCGGGCGGACCGCAAGCCGGCCTAGATAGGCCAAAGCCGCGCGGGATTAAAGCCGGTCGATGGCCGCTGCGACCAAATCGCCCGCCGATGCGTCCAGCAGGCGAAGTTCTAGTCGCGGAATCGCCACTCCGGCGAGGTTTGTCGTCTGCGCCTCCGGCAGACGTTCGGGCGCGCCGGAAATGGCATCGACCACCAGCAGGATCCGGGTCAGGGGACGGGTCGGAACGGTCAGGATGCCCACACCGCGCGCCTCGATCCGCCCTGCGATCGTCTGGGGCGCCGTGGCCCACACCCGATCGCCCGACGTCCAGACATGGACGTAGTCATCGGCGACCAGCCGCCACCCGCGCCCCATCAGCCGCAGGGCCAGATCGCTCTTGCCCGCGCCGGACACGCCGCGGATCATCACGCCGCGCCAGCCGCCACTGTTTCGGCGCCGGGCCACGACGCTCGCGTGGATCAGTTCACCGCTCATCCCTTGCGACCGACGCCGTTCGGCGCAGCGGGCAGACGTACGGTGAAGCGGGCGCCGGTGACGCCCCCTCCTTCTACGTGACGGTTTTCGGCCCAGACGACGCCGCCGTGCGCCTCGACGATCTGGCGTACGATCGACAGGCCCAGACCGGAGTTCGACCCGAAGGCCGTCCCGCGCGGCCGTGAGGTGTAAAACCGCTCGAACACGGTCTCCAGATTGTCCGCAGGAATACCCGGTCCGTCATCCTCGATGCGGACATGGACCGCGTCGTCGTCATGGGTCAGGGACACCCGCACCGCGCCGCCCGGTGGGCTGAACGAGCGGGCGTTGTCGATCAGGTTGCGGAACACCTGGCCCAGCGGCCCGTCACGGCCCACCACCCGGCCTGGGTCAACGGTCGGCAACTCAAGCTTCACGGCGGGCTCGCCCGGCTTTCCAGTCGTCTCATAGACACCGACGATATCGGTCAGCAGCGTCGACAGGTCGATGGCGCGCGGCCGGTCGCGCGACAGTTCGGCGTCCAGCCGCGACGCGTTGGAGATGTCGGTGATCAGCCGGTCCAGCCGGCGCACGTCCTGTTGCAGCAGGCCGGTCAGCTTGTCCCGCTGGGTCTCCGTCCTGACCAGCGGCAGGGTCTCAAGCGCCGACCGGATCGAGGTCAGGGGGTTCTTGATCTCATGCGAGACGTCCGCGGCGAAACGTTCGATAGCGTCCATCCGTTCGGACAGGGCGCGGGTCATGGTCTCAAGCGAGCGGGCCAGGTCGCCGATCTCGTCCTTGCGGCCTTCAAGGTCAGGCAGTGAGATGGCGCGGGCGCGCTGCATCCGCACCTGATCCGCCGCCGCCGACAGCCGCAGCACCGGCCGCGCCACGAACAGATGCAGCAACAGCGAGGCCAGCAGATTGACCGCCAGCGCCACCAGGGCGAACGGCATCAGCGCCCGACGCTGGGCGCCCAGAATGGCGTCCACGTCCCCGGCCTCCAGCGTCAGCACGCCCAGCACCTGCTCCACATGGCGGATGGGAACGGACACCGAGACCACGCGATCGCCGGTCTCGGAGCGCCGCACCGTGGTCTGGACCTCGCCGGCCAGGGCGCGCTCCACCTCGGCCGCCAGTTCGCCGCGCGACTTGTCCAGCCGATCGGCGTCGCGGGCCTTGTTGCGATTGATCGGCTCGGGTGTGCCTGCCGGGCGCGCGGGCGGCAGGGGGTTGCCCGGAATGGCGTCCGACACGGCGTAGCTGTCGGTGACCAGCAGGCCGTCCATGTCGTACAGGCGCGCGCGCTGACCCGTCGGAATGAAATTGTCGCGCAGCCACAGGGCCGCCGCCACCGGATCCAGCATGGGATAGGGCTCGCCCCGGGTGATGCCCAGTTCACCCAGCACATTGGCCAGAAGCTCGGCCTGGACCGACAGGGATTCCTGGCGCGCCTCGACCAGCCCGCGCCGCCATTCGTTCAGCGCCAGGGCGCCGCCGAACAGGATCAGCAGGCTGAGCAGATTCAGCGCCAGAATCAGCGCGCCCAGCCGCGAGCCGCCGAACGACAGCCCACGGCGACGCGGTACGGCGCCCGGCCGAGGTTCAGCTTTCGCGGTAGCGGTATCCGACGCCATACAGGGTCTCGATCGCGTCGAACTCGGGATCGACCACCCGGAACTTCTTTCGCATCCGCTTGACGTGGCTGTCGATGGTGCGGTCATCGACATAGACCTGGTCGTCGTAGGCGGCGTCCATCAGATTGTCCCGGCTCTTCACGAAGCCGGGCCGCTGGGCTAGCGCCTGAAGCAGCAGGAATTCGGTGACCGTCAGCTTCACCGGCTTGCCGTCCCAGGTGCTTTCGTGACGCGCCGGATCCATCGACAGCTTGCCGCGCTTGATCGC
This sequence comes from Brevundimonas sp., assembly GCF_004210735.1. GTDB lineage: Bacteria > Pseudomonadota > Alphaproteobacteria > Caulobacterales > Caulobacteraceae > Brevundimonas. Next base: position 16,891 of record NZ_SDZL01000016.1, on the reverse strand, counting down.
CTTGCCCGCGTTCTCGCCGCTCGCAGTGTCGGGCTCGACACCCTCGACGCCGGTCCGGCGCAGCAGCGCCTTGACCCGCTCGATCAGCAGACGCTGGCTGAACGGCTTGTGGATATAATCGTCAGCGCCCAGGTTGAAGCCCAGGATCTCGTCGATCTCCTCGTCCTTGGACGTCAGCATGATGACCGGCAGCTGGCTGGTCTGGCGCAGACGACGCAGCACCTCCATGCCGTCCATGCGGGGCATCTTCACGTCCAGGATCGCCAGGTCGGGCGGGCTGGCTTCCAGCGCTTCCAGGCCCGCGGCGCCGTCGTGATAGGCGGTGACCTTGTGGCCATGACTTTCCAGCGCCAGCGAGACGGAGGCGACGATGTTTTCGTCGTCATCGACCAGGGTGATATTGGCCAAGGGCTTCTCCTCAATGCGATCCGTGCGGCGCGCTGCCTCATCAACGCGCGGCAAGCGTAACCGTTCTACGGGATCGCGGTGACATTAGGGCTTTTCCAGATGGGTCGCCAACCCGTGGAGCGCAACGTCGCCTTAATCTCGATGAGTCAGGGTCGCCGCCCAGTATCTGCGTGAGCGCTCAATGGCCGGCGTCGTCCACTACGAAGTCTATATCCGCAAGACGGCGCCCGCTCCGTGGTCGTTGCTGATGGCGACCGAGGACCGCAAGCACGCGATCGAGACGGCCGAGGACCTGCTGGCGGACGACCGCGCCGCCGCCGTCCGCGTCACCAAGGAGACGCTGGACCCCGACACCATGGAATTCGCCAGCGTCACCGTGCTGACCCGGGGCGCGCCCGAGGTCCAGCGCAAGCGGCTGGTGTCCGAGGAAAGCCGTGGCCCCACCTGCGCCGGTCCCCACGACTTTTATGCCCCCCACGCCCGTGAACTGATCGCCCGGGCGCTGGAGGACTGGCTGGCGCGTCAGGGCGTCACGGCCTTCGAACTGTTGCACCGACCCGATCTGGCCGAAATTCTGGAAGCGTCAGGCGTCGAACTGCAACACGCGATCCAGAAGGTGGCCGTGCCCGAAAGTCAGGCGACCGGCCAGCCGGTGCACGAACTGATCCGCCATTACCAGAAGCTGTCGGAACAGGCGATCGAACGGGTGCTGGCCATGGGTCGTCGGGGAAAGATCCCTGATCTGGCCGAAAAATCACTGGCCGAGGTGGCCCAGAAGCTGTCCGGCTCGGCCGATCGCGCCTTCATCATCGGCGCTGCCATCAGCCAGGCGCTGAAGGGGGTGCGCGGCGCCCGGGCGCGTGTCGAGACGCTGATGAACCTGCTGGACCGCGCCCCGGCCGAGGGACCGCCCCGCGCTCTTGTGCTGGTCGCGGCCGAACAGCTGCTCAGCGAAATCTTCGCCTCGCGCACTAACCTGGCCCAGGTGCTGGGCCCCTCGCTGGACCAGGGCGGCAGTCTGGCGGCCGTGGTCCGCATGGCCGCCCCGCGCGAGATCGCGGCCCTGATCGCTCACGATGCCCGGCTGGCGATCCAGATTCCGGTCGTTGACGGCCCTGCCGAACGGCTGGGCCAGCGACTCCAGGCCGGCGAATTTCCGCTGCTGGCGGCCGCCCTGGCGCGGATGGTGCTGCGCGAACTGATGAGCCCGTGTCGCCTGCGTCCGACCGACGCCGGGGGCGAAATCGACATCCTGCGCACCCTGGCCACCAGCCTGACCGCCGCCGCCGGCCGCCTGCTGACGCTGGACGAGGTCCAGAACGCCTTCATCGAACGCTCCAAAAGTCTGGTCACCGCCGATTTCGTCGGCGCCTATGTGCGGGACTGCCAGACCGTCCTGGCCGAGGCCGAGGCGCTCAGCCGCCTGTGCGAGAACGTCACGGGCAGCGCCAGCAAGCGATCGGCCGCCCGCTGGATGCTGGCCTGCGTCAGCTCCCTGCGCTTCGAAAGCGAACTGCGTCAGTCATCCCTTAGCGCCGCGCAGAAGCTGCTGACACTCGCCGCCCTGCAGCGATCGACCCGGGTCGCCGGATTGTCCGAAACCGACGAGAGCCAGATCGCCGCCGCCATCGGCGTGGTCGGTGGCGTGGTCGAAGCCGAGGGCCGCATCACCGCCCAGCTGGCCCGGTCACCAGCCCCGGCTCCGCAGAAACTCAGTGCCCTTCTGCGTCTGGCGGCGGGCGAGACGGCCCCGCTGGGGCCGGCCGCCGACCGGGCCAAGGCCGAGGCAGTTCGCCTGCTACGCGTGCCGGACACCCGCGCCGCCCTGGGCCAGACGCCCCAAGCGCTGGGGGCGCTCAAGACCCTGATGCAGGCGGCCGGGCTGGCCGCAGCCTAGTCAAAGATGTCGAAGATGCTGTCGCGCTTCTTTTTGCGATAGCGATAGTCATCGTCGCGATAGCGCTCGTCCTTGTATCGCCGCTCGTCCTTGTAACCCTGCCCCCCCCACGGTTGCTGCGGGGCCTGTTGGGGGGGATAGGGCTGGACCGGCGGCGCGGCCACGGGGGCGACGGCGGGCGCCGACGCGCGGCCTTCCTCGGTCGCGGTCGCCATCAGCTTCTCCAACTCGCCGCGATCCAGCCAGACGCCCCGGCAGGTCGGGCACATGTCGAACTGGACGCCGTTGCGATCCAGCGTCTGCATGGGCGCATTGTCGTTGGGGCACATCAAAAGGGGCATGTCGGTCCTCTGTCCTGTTTCGATGCGGTCCGACATCACGCGTCCGAAAGGTCGCGCCAGAGGGGCCCGGTCCCGCGTCTGAAATCTAGGAGGCGGCCCGCGTGACCACAACGGGCGCCGACGCCGCAGGGATCAGCAGCTCTGACCCGCCGCCCAGCCGGAAGACCAGGCCCACTGGAAATTATAGCCGCCCAGCCAGCCGGTCACATCGACCACTTCGCCGATGAAATACAGGCCGGGAACGCTCTTCGCCTGCATCGTCTGCTGATCCAGCGCCTGGGTGTCGACCCCGCCCAGCGTCACCTCGGCTGTGCGATAACCCTCGGATCCGACCGGCTTGACCGTCCACTGATTGATCGCCGCATCCAGCGCCCGCAGCCGCTTGTCCCCGACCTCGGCCAGCTTGCCCGCCACACCCTCGCGCGCGACCACAACCTCGGCCAGACGGCGCGGCACGATATGGCCCAACGCCGTATGCACCGCCTGTTTGCCGTTTTCGATCTTTGCGGCCAGCAACCGCGCCGCCACGTCCTGATCCGGCGCCAGCGATACGGTGATCGCCTCGCCCTCGTGCCAGTAAGAACTAATCTGCAGGATCGAAGGCCCCGACAGGCCGCGGTGGGTGAACAGCAGGCCCTCGGCAAACGTCGTCTTGCCGTGTTTGACCACCGCCTCGACCGACACGCCCGCCAGCGGTTTCAGCTGCTCCAGAAGTCCCGGCTCGAAAGTCAGGGGAACCAGCCCCGGCCGCGTCTCGGTCACCCGCAAATCGAATTGGCGCGCAACATCATAGCCCCAGCCGGTCGCGCCCATCTTGGGGATCGACTTGCCGCCCGTCGCCACCACCAGCGAGGTGGCTCGCACCCGCGACCCGTCGCTCAGGGCGATCTCAAACCCCTCGCCCGTGCGCTCGATTCGATCCACGCCGACGTCCAGCGACAGGACCGCACCCGCCGCCCGCATCTCGTCCGTCAGCATACGGATGATCTGTTTGGCGCTGTCGTCACAGAACAGCTGGCCCAGCGTCTTCTCGTGGAAGGCGATGCCGTGCCGCTGCACCATCTTCACGAAGTCATGCTGGGTGAATCGTTTCAGCGCCGAGGTGGCGAAGCGCGGATTCTCGCCCAGGAAATTGGCCGCGCCGGTCCCCAGATTGGTGAAGTTGCAGCGCCCTCCGCCCGAGATGCGAATCTTCTCGCCCGGCGCCCGCGCATGGTCGATCACGCGCACCCGGCGGCCGCGCTTGCCCGCCTCGATAGCGCACATCATCCCGGCCGCGCCGGCGCCGACGATCAGGACATCGAGGGGTTCGCTCTTCATCGCCCCGCCCTAGCAGGCCCGGCGACGCACGGCGAGGTCAGAGACCCAGCACCGTCCGATAGCCCGAATGCACGATGTCGGCGTGCTCGGGATGCTTCTTCAGATAGCCGGCGAAGAACGGACAGGTCGGCAGGATCACCAGCCCGCGCCGGCGAATATCCGCCAACACATGTTTCGCCATCCGACTGGCGATCCCCTGTCCTTCCAGCGGGATCGGCACGATGGTCTCGGTGATCAGCAGTCCGCCCTCGACCGGGTTGTAGATCACCACCGCCGTCTGACCGTCGACGGTCAGCTCGTAGCGACGCGCCTCGGCGTTGTCGTGGATGTCGGGGTCGATCATCGGGGTCTCCATCAGTGCGCCTCATCCCAGTTCTTCGCCGCGCGGGCGTCCACGACCAGCGGAGCGGTCAGGGCCACGAAAGGTTCGGGGGCTTCTTCCATGACACGTTTGACCACCGTGATGGCGGCCTCGGCCTCGGTCTCCGGCGCCTCGAAAATCAGTTCGTCGTGGACCTGCAGCAGCATGGTGGTCTCAAGCCCGGCGTCCTTCAACGCACCCGGCATCCGCATCATGGCGCGGCGGATGATGTCGGCGGCGGCGCCCTGGATCGGGGCGTTGATGGCCGCCCGCTCGCCGAACTGACGCTCGGCGCCCGACTTGGAGTGGATCGCGGGAATATGGATGCGTCGCCCGAAGATGGTCGAGACATAGCCCGCCTGTCGCACCTCGGCCTTGGTCCGGTCCATGTAGTCGCGGATGCCGGGGAAGCGTTCGAAATAGGTCTTGATATAGGCCCCGGCCTCGCCCTGATCGATGCCCAGCTGATTGGCCAGGCCGAAGGCGGAAATGCCGTAGACGATGCCGAAATTGATCGCCTTGGCCCGGCGGCGGGTCTCGGCGTCCATCTGTTCAATCGGCACGCCGAACATTTCGGACGCCGTGGCCGCGTGGATGTCGTGCCCGGCCTTGAAGGCGCGCTTCAGCTCGGCGATGTCCCCGATATGGGCCAACAACCGCAGCTCGATCTGGCTGTAGTCGGCGCTGATCAGCACATGGCCGGGGCGAGCGATGAAGGCCTGACGGATCTGGCGCCCGGTCTCGGTGCGGATCGGGATGTTCTGCAGGTTGGGATCGCTGGACGCCAGCCGGCCCGTCGTCGCCGCCGCCAGCTGATAGCTGGTGTGGACCCGGTTGGTGCTCTCGTCCATCGCCGCGATCAGGGCGTCCGTATAGGTGCCCTTCAGCTTGGACAGCTGGCGCCACTCCAGAATGGCGCGCGGCAGGTCGTGGGTCAGGGCCAGGTCTTCCAGCACGCTGGCCTCGGTGCCCCATTGGCCGGACGCCGTCTTCCTGCCGCCGGGCAGGTTCATCTCGCCGAACAGGATCTCGCCAATCTGGCGCGGGCTGCCGACGTTGAAGGGGCGGCCCGCCAGCTTGTGCGCCTGTTCCTCCAGCTCGGCCATCCGCTTGCCGAAGGTGCTGGACAGCGACCGCAACCGGTCCGGATCGACACGAATGCCCGCCCGCTCCATGTCCGCCAGCACCGGCGGCATGCCCCGCTCCAGCGTCTCATAGACGGTGGACAGGCCCTCGGCCGCCAGTCGCGGCTTGAGGATATGATACAGGCGCAGCGTCACGTCCGCGTCCTCGGCGGCGTAGCAGGTGGCCGGCTGCAGCTCGACGTGCTTGAAGCTCTTCTGGCTCTTGCCGGTCCCAGCCACCGTCTTGAACGGGATCGGCTCGTGGCCCAGGTGCAGGCGCGCCAGCTCGTCCATGCCGTGGCCGTGCATCCCGCCTTCAAGGACGTAGCTGATCAGCATCGTGTCCTCGATCGGCGCCACGCGGACGCCGCGCCGGGCCATGACGGCGAGGTCGTATTTGATGTTCTGGCCGACCTTCAGAACAGACGTATCCTCCAGCAGGGTCTTCAGACGCTCCAGCGCCGTGGGCTTGTGGATCTGGGTCAGCGGCTCGCGCGCCGCGCCGCCGTTCAGGTCCAGACCGAAATCCAGACCGCCATCCCCCGTCGGTTCGTGATCGTGAGTCAGCGGCACATAGCAGGCCTCGTTCGGCCCCACTGCGATCGAGACCCCGCACAGGCCCGCGTGGGTGGCCGACAGGGCGTCCGTCTCAGTGTCGAAACCGATGACCCCAACTTCCCGCGCGCGGGCGATCCAGCGGTCGAGGTCCTCCAGCGTCTGGATGCATTCGTATCTGTCGCGGTCGAAATCGTGCGCCTCGACCGGCGTCGCGACCTCGGCCGGGGCATAGCGCGGGCTGGCGATCGGCGCGGTCGGCTGGCGGGCGAAGGCCGAGCCTTCCTTCTGCGGGGCCTTGCCGTCGCCGACCCGGCGCGACAGGGAGCGGAACTCCATCCGCTCCAGAAACTCCGACAGGGTCGCCGGGTCCGGATCGCGGATGATGAAGTCGTCGATCGCCTCGGGCGCCGGGGCGTCGCAGGTCAGGGTCACCAGCTCCCGGGACAGGCGAATCTGGTCGGCGAACTCGATCAGGGTCTCGCGCCGCTTGGGCTGTTTGATCTCGCCCGCTCGCGCCAGTAGCGTGTCCAGATCGCCGTATTCCAGGATCAGTTGGGCGGCCGTCTTGGGGCCGATGCCGGGCGCGCCGGGGACGTTGTCGACGCTGTCGCCGATCAGGGCCTGCACCTCGACCACCTTGTCCGGGGTGACGCCGAACTTTTCAAAGACGGCCTCTTCCTCCAGCCGCCGGTCCTTCATCGGATCGTACATGACGACGCCGTTGCCGATCAGCTGCATCAGGTCCTTGTCGGAGCTGACGATGACCGCCTCGCCGCCCGCGTCGCGCGCCTTGCAGGCATAGGTGGCGATCAGGTCATCGGCCTCATAGCCGGGCAGTTCGACACAGTGGACGCCGAACGCCGCCGTCGCCTCGCGCACCAGCGGGAACTGGGGGATCAGGTCCTCGGGCGGCGGCGGGCGGTGGGCCTTGTATTGCGGGTAAAGGGTGTTGCGGAACGTCTTTTCCGAATGGTCGAAGATGGCGACCAGATGGGTCGGCCCGTCCTCGCCCTTCATGTCGCGGATCAGCTTCCACAACATGTTGCAATAGCCCTGGACCGCCCCGACCGGCAGGCCGTCGGACTTGCGCGTCAGCGGCGGCAGGGCGTGATAGGCCCGGAAAATATAGGCCGAGGCGTCGATCATCCACAGGCGCAGCGGCGGCCCGTCCTGGGTCAGGGGGCGGTCGATCGGTTCAGCGGCGGTCGCGTCGGTCATGGGCGCGAACATAGGGTGCCGAACGCGATCCGTCATCGCAGGATGTCGCACGAAAAAGCCCCGGCGGATCGCTCCGCCGGGGCCTTCGCTTTCAGAGGCTGCGCGGCCTCAGAATTTCATCGACACCGTGGCGCGATAGGTCTGGTAGTCCAGATCGTCACGCTCGAACACCGAGGCCGCCTGCAGAGTCAGGTCGGCGCGCGGCCCGGCGATGACCACCGAGCCCGACACCTCACCCCAGCCCTTGTCGCGGGTCGGGCCGGCAAAGTCGGCGAACGGGCCGCTGCCGGCCACGAAGCCGGCCATGACCCCTTCGGAATCGCCCGAGATGGCGGTGACGGCGCGCAGGCCCAGCGCGGGGCGAATGCTCCAGTCCCGGGTCCGGACCTCGCCCTCGAAGCGCACGCCCATGAAGCCCTGAAGCGAGTCATAGTCGACGTCGCCGATCGACATGGCGACGGCCGAACCGGTCTCGTCATAGCCGTCCAGCGACACCTTGTAGGCGTTCAGGCCAAAGCTGGGGATGATGGCGATGCCCTGGCGGGTGTTGATCTCGTCCCCGACCTCGAACCCGGCCGACAGGACCGTGCCGTCCGTCTCGCCCTCGGCGCGCAGCGTCGTGCCGCCCAGGACGACGTTGCGCTCGCTCTCGACGTCCAGCCAGCCATAGCCGACATAGCCACCCAGGAAGCCACCGCGCGAACCGCGCATCGTGGCATAGGCCGTCGCCTGAATCTGGCGCGTGTCCGTCCGGCCCAGGGACGCCGCATACTCGGACGTGCCGTCGGCATAGCCCAGCGATCCGCCGACCGTCAGCGCGTCCACCGTCCGCTCCAGCCCCCCGGTGACATACCAGGCGTCCTGATCGTCGCGGTCCGTGCCGATCGGCGTGACGCCGCGCAGCGACCGCGCCTCGCCCTGCGACCCGCCGGCCGCCAGGAAGGCGGCGACGCCTTCGCGCCAGCCGGTCGCCCAGGCCGGGCGGGCCGAGGTCTCGTCCTGCGCCGCCGCCATGGCCGCGGCCACGATGGGCGCCAGTTCGTCGTTCATCGCCGCAACCTGGACGCCCTTGCCGATCAGGGTCAGGCCGGTGTGCGACCCGTCCCGGCGCAGGGCCAGACGGTCCGACACCACCGCCTGGAAGGTCTCGGTCTGCGATGCGCCCAGGGTCGCCGCCGACAGGGCGGTATAGGGCGCCAGGCTTTCCAGCGCCGCGCCCAGCTGGGCGCCCTCCATCAGATCGACCTGGGTATAGATCGGCGACAGGGCCGCGTAGCTGGCTCCCCGCGACCGGTCCAGCAGGCCGCCGATCGCCGCCTGCGACGGCGAGTTGGGATTGATGAAGTCCGCGAAGGACGCGGCGTCCAGCGTCACCCGCACGGCGTTGTTGGTATACTGCAGGGTCGGCGTCAGAACGCCGGGCAGGTCAACCATCCCGTCAAAGCCGCCATACACGCCGCCCGGCGCGGTGATGATCGTATAGGTCGTCCCATAGGTCGGGGCGGCCACGAAATTCAGCCCCAGCAGGCCACCGACCGAGATCTCGCCGGTCGTGCCCTGGGCCGGATCGGCCACCAGCGTCAGCCGGTCCGAGGTCGAACCCGCGATGTCAATGAACAGACGCGAACCCGAGGTCATCACCACGTCGCCGATGACCGTCAATTCGCCCACCTGGCCCACGCCGCCGGGCGCGATCGAGCCCATGATGGAGGTCAGGACGGTGGGGTCCACCACGCCCCTGCCGCTCAGCAGGCCGCCCATCAGCAGCATCTCGAAGGTGTCGAACCGACCGTCGACGTTCAGCTCGCCCGCCGTCACCGTGGTGTCGATCAGCGAGGCCAGATAGCCGTTCTCGCCTATGTCCAGAACCGCGCCCGACGCGCCGATCAGCAGGCGATCGATCACCGCACCGCCGTTGTTCAGCCGGGTGCGCCCGGCCGTCGTCAGCGTCACGTCATAATAGGCGGGCCGGATGTCGTCGGCGATGGAGCCGGCGGTGTTGTCCGGCACGAACCCGGTCGAGCCGGGGCCGCCCGCTACATATTCGAACGGGGCCGACGCGCCCGGCGCCGTGACAACGGCTGACGGGGTCGCGGTCGAACCGATCGGCACAGCCACTGCCGCACCCAACGCATCGTTCAGCCCGACCACCAGGTCATCACGGCCTACGATGGCGCGGTTGGAACCGCTCTGCGAAACCGGGACCGTTCCGGCGTTCGGCGCGTTCTCGTGGTTGTACTCCGCCAGTTCGGACGCATCGAGGCAATCGTCCAGGAAGCAGATGGCGCCCCATTCCCCGCCCTGGCCGCCGACGCCGGCGGCGGGCGTGCCCGGCAGACCGGTCTGCAACTGCCCGTCGACGATGATCTTGTAGTTGGGGTCCATCATCTGGGTCCAATGCGTCGCATCGAACCAGTCGCCGTCACCGCCCTTGGCCGTGACGTATTTGTACGGGTTGTTGGCGACCACATAGTCCCAGAACAGGTACAACGGCTGATAGCCCGCCGTGGTCCCGTAGCTGGCCGACGGCTGGGCGCTGAAATAGCGCGTGCCCAGCGACAGCACGCCCGCGATGACCGGGATGTCGAACGCGCGGTCCAGGATCAGGGCGCCGCCCGAATCCCCCTGGGCCGTCAGGCCCTCGCCGGGCAGGGCGACGTCATTGCCGAAGATGTTGAAATCATAGGGGCTGGTCCCCGCCGGGTCGTCGAAATCGACCAGATACAGGTTCTGGCCCAGACCCGATTGATTGCCGTCGCCGAACAGCCACAGGTTCACGTCGTCGATGGACGCCAGGGCCCCGATCATGTTCTCGCCGGCGCGGCGCCGGAAGTCGACGCCTTGGGACTGGCCGGTCGTGCCGGTGCCCGAACGGCCGTATCCGCCGATGGTGACGTGCAGGTCCTCTTCGCCCGTCAGCGGGCTGAACAGCATGGCCCAGGTCGGCACGCCGCGCGTCGGCGCGTCCAGCACCCCGATGGCCACATCGGCTTCATAGAAACCGCCGGCCGGCTGATCCAGCGACCGGGCGTCATAGAAGACGCGGTCGATGTTGTAGGTCTGATCGATATAGCTGGAGCTGCGGCTGCCCAGCCAGTTGATCAGGCCGGTGCGCGCATCCCCCTTGAATCCGACGGCCAACGGCGTTCCGCCGTTGCCATAGCCATAGTTGGTCTCGGCGTCGTCATTGACGCAGTGGGCCGCGAAAATGACCGTGCGCGGATTGATCAGGGTCGCGGTGCAGACACCGCCCCCCAGCGGACCATAGTCGGCATAGACAATGCCGATGCCGTTGACCGCATCGGGGTCGGCCAGTGTCGGCGGCGCATTGGGGTTCAGGCTGTTGTTCGGCACCTCTGCCTGCGCCGCGCCTGCGGCCAGCAGACCCGCGGCCAGAACGCTGGCGGCCGAGGCGGTCGAAAGCCACCCGGCCTTACGGCCAAGCTTATGAAAGCGTTGCATTATCGAGACCCCCAAATCCATTACCGGAACGCAAGGTTGCATGCGACTTATCCGGTGGGAAGATGGGGTTAACGAAAAATGTCTGGATTGTGACGTGCGGGTGACTCGAAAGTCGTCGCGCGGCGCGCTTCTAGAATTCCGTCCAGCTTGATCCGGGATCGCGCTGTCCAGGCTGGGCCTGTTGTTGACCCCAGCTGACGACCATAAAGGCCTTGTGGCTGCGAATACGGTAGCGGCCGATCATCGGCAGAACCGCGCCCATCGGGGCGCCCGTCTTGGCGTGATAAAGGAAGCCGGAGAACTCGGCGACGCCGATCCGGTCGCGGCTGCTGTAGACTGACAGTTCCGGCATCGAGACGACGTTGAAGGTGTCGTTGATCGGAATGCGCATCTCCGGCACGCCGAACACCCGTCGCATCTGCTCCAGCGACAGGGCGCCGGCGCGGATCTCGAAGATCACATCCGCGCTGTCCCGTTCGCGCGACAGGGAATAGCCGGCCTCGGACAGGGCGCCGCGAATGGCGCTGATGGCGTAGCGGGCGGCCTCGCCCTGAAAATAGGCTTCGTCAACGAACACGCGCGAGCCCTGCGGGATCGGCAGGGTCAGACCTTCGACGGCGCTGTCGGCCGCGCGGGCGACCAGCAGTTGCTCGGTCGCGGTGCGCCCCGGATAGGTCTCGGTGGACGAGGCGCAACCGCTCACGACGATGGCCAGCGACAGGATGGCGGCGCTCGCCGCAGACAGCCGCATCTACCAGACGCCCGTATTGGGCATCGACGCCCAGGGCTCGGCCGGCGCCAGCGGTGCGCCTTCCTGCAGCAGCTCGATGGAGATGCCGTCCGGCGACCGGACAAAGGCCATGTTGCCGTCGCGCGGCGGCCGGTTGATCGTCACCCCGCCGTCCATCAGCCGCTGGCAGGCCGCATAGATGTCGTCGACGCGGTACGCCAGATGGCCGAAATTGCGTCCGCCCTGATAGTCTTCTGGATCCCAGTTATACGTCAGCTCGACCTCGGGCGACCGTTCGGCCGCCGACCGCGCCGCATCCCTGGGCGCCGCCAGGAACACCAGGGTATAGCGCCCGACCTCGTTCTCGGTACGCCGCATCTCCTGCAGGCCCAGCAGGTCGCAATAGAATTTCAGCGAGGCGTCGAGGTCCTTCACCCGGACCATGGTGTGCAGATAGCGCATGGGGACTTTCCGTCAGGGAGGCGGGGCCACGCCTATAGCGAACCCGGCGCCGATGCCCGACTCAATTCCGGTAACGCAAGGTTGGCGACGCCGTCAGTGCGCCTCGGGCGGCCGCGCGGCAGGGCTCAGATAGTCGTTCTCGGGATGCGCGTGGCCCGACAGCAGGAAGCGGCGGTCGCAATAGCCGCATTCGACGAAATCGTCCTCGCCCATATCCATATAGACCAGCGGATGCCCCAGGGCGCCGCCGCCGCCGTCGCAGGCGACCCGCCTGGTCGAGACGACGACCTCTTCGGCGGGCGGGAGCAGGGTGTCAGGATGGCGGGGGGGCATGGTCCGGTCCGTTGCAACGGGGTCGCCGCGTTCCTAGTCCCCGCCTCCCTCGCCGTCAAACACCCGCCACGTCACCGCCTAGGGACTTGCGGCGGAACACGCGGTCGAACAGCGCCTTGCGTCGCTTGAAGATCGTCAGGCCCAGACACCCTGCTCCGACCCACAGCCCGACCTCGCCGACAAGCGCCAGCGCCGTGACGATCGCCACCGCCTGGATCTGGCTCAGATCCAGATGACCCAGCCGGAACATCAGGCCCACGACGACAGCCCCGCCATAGCCCACGACGCACCCAGCCATAGCCGTCAGGCCGATCATTTTCAGACGTGTCATGGGGTCTCCTTTTGGTTGATGGCTTGTGACAAGGAAACTTGTCTTCATAAGTTATGTCAAGTATCTTTTACACCACGGATCACGCATCGCCCTTGGCGAAGCGGCGGTCGAGGCCTACCTAAGCCGTCCGCACCCAGTCTGACGAAGTCGCCGATGTCCGATCCCGCCGCCCTGCCCGACAACGCCATCGAGGTGCGGGGCCTCAAGAAGACCTACGCCGGATCCCGGAAGGCGCCGCCCAAGACGGCCCTGCGCGGCGTTGATCTGGTGGTGCCGCGCGGCTCGATGTTCGGCCTGCTGGGCCCCAACGGGGCGGGCAAGTCGACGCTGATCAACATCCTTGCCGGGGTAGTGAACAAGTCCGAGGGCGAGGTCCGCATCTGGGGCCGCGACATCGATCGCGAAGCGCGCGACGCCCGCGCTGCCATCGGCGTGGTCCCGCAGGAGATCACCGCCGACGTCTTCTTCACCCCGCGCGAGGCGCTGGAGGTCCAGGCCGGCTTCTACGGCGTGCCCGCCGATGAGCGCCGCTCGGACGAACTGCTGGCCGCAGTGGGCTTGTCGGACAAGGCCAACGCCTATGTCCGCGCCCTGTCGGGCGGGATGAAGCGCCGCCTGATGGTGGCCAAGGCGCTGGTGCACAACCCGCCGGTGCTGATCCTGGACGAACCGACCGCGGGCGTCGACGTCGAGCTGCGCCGCCAGCTGTGGGCCTATGTCCGACAGATCAACGCCGAGGGCGTGACCATCCTCTTGACCACCCACTATCTGGAAGAGGCGCAGGAGCTTTGCGACACCATCGCCATCGTCAACCGGGGCGAGGTCGTGGCCTGCGAACCCACCGGCCAGTTGCTGAAGCGGCTGGACACCCGCAACGTCGTCGTCGCGCCGGTCGATGAATCCGCCGCACCGCCCACGCTGGCGGGTTTCGAGGTCACGCCGCGCGCCAACGGCGCCTTCGCGGTCACCTATCGCACCGGTGAATCCAGCGTCGAGCAGGTGTTGGCCGCCGTGCGCGCCGCAGGTGTCACCATCCGCGACATCGCCACCGAGGATCCGGACCTGGAGGATGTCTTCCTGGCCCTGACCTACGGCGACGCCAGCCGCCCGGGCCCGACGCAGGACTGACGGCCGGGACCGCCCAACGCCCTCAAGCAGCGCGAAATGCGGCAGGCCCGAATCCACGGCCTCATGTAGCGCGAAGCGCGATAGGCCAACAAAAGAGTTCAGATCACCATGACTGTGCCGATCAGCAGCCGCGCACCCGCGCGGCCCAGGGCTGTGTCGGTCGCCGTCTGCAAGGCCCGGGCGATACGGTTCACATCGGGCGGAAAGCCGGACCGCAGTTGCGCCGTCTCACGCTGGACCACGGCCGCATAGGCTGCGTTCAGGCGAGGTTGGGATTGTTGGGCCCGGGCGAACAGGGCCGCGTCTTGCACATCGATCCCGGTCTCGACTGTCATCACCCCGCGTCGGCCGTCCGGTCGGGGAACCGCCGCCGTCGCCGTCGCCAGCCGCAGATAACCACCGGCGGCCGCACTCTTGTCGCTGGAGGTCTTGCGTGCCTCCACAGACTTGGCGGACAGGGTCAGGAAGGCGCGTCGATCCATGGACGCACCCTGCCCTCGTCGGACTTAAGGCCCGGTTACGCCGCCGCCTCGGCCCGCGGCGCGACATAGGGCTTCAGGTCCAGCAGGGCGAACAGGCGCGCGTCCTCGTCCTGCTCGGGATTGGGCGTAGTCAGCAGCTTGCCGCCGACGAAGATGGAGTTGGCGCCGGCCAGGAAGCACAGGGCCTGCATTTCCGGGCTCATCGTCTCGCGCCCGGCCGACAGACGGACCATCGACCGGGGGCAGACGATCCGGGCCACGGCGACGGTGCGGATGAATTCGATCGGGTCGATCTCGCCCTCACGCTTCACCCGCTCGCCCAGAATTCTGTCTCCCAGAGGCGTCCCCGTCACCGGGACCAGGGCGTTGACGGGCAGGCTGTCCGGATGCTCGGGCAGGGTCGCCAGCGCATGCAACAACCCGGCCCGGTCGCGCCGCGCCTCGCCCATGCCGACGATGCCGCCGCAGCAGGTCGACATGCCCGCATCGCGCACGTGCTGCAGGGTCTCCAGCCGATCCTGATAAGTCCGGGTCGTGACCACCTCGGCGTAATACTCCGGCCCGGTGTCCAGGTTGTGGTTGTAGTAGTCCAGGCCCGCCGCCTTCAGCTGCCGTGCCTGATCGGCCGTCAGCATGCCCAGCGTCGCGCACGTCTCCAGACCCAGCGCCTTCACGCCCGCGATCATCGTCGCCAGTTTGGGCGTGTCGCGATCCTTCAGCTCACGCCACGCCGCGCCCATGCAGAACCGGTCGGCGCCCCCGGCCCGGGCCGCCATGGCCTCCGCCAGAACGACCTGCACATCCATCAGCTTCTCGGCCTTCAGGCCCGTGTCGAAACTGGCCGACTGCGAACAGTAGCCGCAGTTCTCGGCGCAGCCGCCGGTCTTGATCGACAACAGCTGGCTCTTCTGCACCTCCGACGGGTCGAACCAGCGCCGATGCACTGTCGCCGCCTCGAACACCAGTTCCATGAAGGGCCGCGCGAACAGCGCCTCCACTTCGTCCAGGGTCCAGTCGTGGCGAGGGATCGAGAGGTCGCGGATCATGGCGCGCTGTGTAGACTCGGCCAGGTCGCTCGCAAAGAGCTTATAGCTGAAGGCTCAACTCACTGCGCTTGAGATCGATGTGAACCACGCTGAAGCGGCGCAGAATATCCAGCCCCACCAGGATCGCCGGCTGGTCCTCCACCCCCCAGATCCGGAAGCTGTGAAAGTCACCGACCGCCACAGGCAGATTGGTCATCCCCATCCCTGCGAAACGCAAGGACGGCAGCACCATCGCTTGCCCCCAGGCCACGCTGCCGGTGGGGCTCTGGATTCGCCTGATAGATTCACCGTCACGGGGAACCAGCGGCGTAGCGTACCCGGCCACTGCGGCGGCACGGTTCACGATGGTGCCTTCCGCCCCGGAATCGATGATGGCGGTGGCGGGCGTGCGCCAGACATGCGCCGGCGCCATCAGCAGATTTCCAAACCGGCGCTCCCCCTTGATGACCACGGGAATGCCCGGCGTGGCGCCACGGTGAAACCCGCGCGGCGGCGCGCTGGAGCGGGCGATGCGGGTGCGCTGCGACCCGCGGAAATTGAGGATCACCTTGCTGGCGACGAGAAGGTCGCAGCCCAGCAAACCGTCCAGGCCGCTCATCGCCAGCCGCTGCCCCACCGCCAGGCGTACCTCCGAAGCGTCCAATGCGCCGGTTCTCATCCGCATCGCGCGGACAGTCGGCACGACTTCGCGGCCGATCAGGGTGTGCATTCCGATCGGTCCGGCGTCCGCGAGACCCAGGCGTTCAGCGAGGTCGGCGGAGATCACCGAGGCCGTAGCCGCCGTATCCACCATGAAATGGAACGGCCCCTGATCGTTCAGAAACACCGGCACGGTCGCCCGCCCGCGCCGCACATCCTCGTTCTCGAACGACTCCTGCCGGGCGATGGCTGAACAGGGACTGAACGCGGCGCCGACGGCGCCCGCGACCAACATGCGGCGGTTGACCATTCAGGCCTCGACATCTTTGACGGGATGAAACGCTCGATCCCTATCATTGGCAAGCGCCCATCCGTCGGCGGGCGGGACATAAGGATATCCTTATGGGTTTGTTGCTCCCAAGGGCGCGCCGGGGTATAGCCGCCGCCAATCCAGCATCCGCGCATGGGCAGGAGCCTCACGCATGACCGACTACATCGTCCGCGACATCTCGCTTGCCGACTTCGGCAAGAAGGAAATCGCCATCGCCGAGACCGAGATGCCCGGCCTGATGGCCCTGCGCGCGGAATACGGCGCGGCCCAGCCGCTGAAGGGCGCCCGCATCGCCGGCAGCCTGCACATGACCATCCAGACCGCCGTGCTGATCCAGACGCTGGAAGCGCTGGGCGCCGAGGTGCGCTGGGCGTCGTGCAACATCTTCTCGACCCAGGACCACGCCGCGGCCGCCATCGCCGCCTCGGGCACGCCGGTCTTCGCCACCAAGGGCGAGACCCTGATCGAGTATTGGGACTACGCGCACAAGATCTTTGAATGGGCCGACGGCGGCTATCCGAACCTGATCCTGGACGACGGCGGCGACGCCACCTTGCTGTGCGTGCTGGGGCCCAAGGCCGAGAAGGACATCTCGGTCCTGTCGAACCCGCAGAACGAGGAAGAAGAAGCCCTGTTCGCGGTGATGAAGCGTTACATCGCCGAGAAGCCCGGCTTCTATTCGGCCATCCGCGACGCCATCGGCGGCGTGTCGGAAGAGAC
>NZ_SDZL01000015.1 GCF_004210735.1 Brevundimonas sp. | reverse complement strand
GTGAAGACCAGCAGGATCACAAACGCCCAGACGATCACCGAGACCCACGTCGTGGTGATGAATTTCTTCTTCAGCTGCGGATCGGCCGGCGCGCCCCATTGAGAGCCGTCGGTCGGCGGCGTCTCGGTCTGCTTGGACATGCCCAGCGGCAGCACGGCGAACAGCACCACCCACCAGCAGACGATATAGATGGCGAACATGGTCAAGGGCCCGATAGGCATCAGTGCGCGCCCTCCTTCGGTGTTTCCATGAGTTCAACCAGCACCCCGCCCATGTCCCTGGGATGCACGAAAATGATGGGCGTGCCATGCGCGCCGATACGCGGCTCGCCCGTCCCCAGAATCGTCGCGCCCTTGGCGCGCAAGGCGTCGCGCGCGGCGATGATATCCTCGACCTCGAAACAGACGTGGTGCTGGCCGCCCTTGGGATTCTTGGCCAGGAAGCCATGAATCGGGCTGTCCTCGCCCAGCGGCTCGATCAGTTCGATCTGGCTGTTGGGCAGATCGACGAAGCAGACGCGCACGCCCTGGGCTAGAAGATCGAACGGGTCATGCGCCCTGGTCGCGCCCAGCAAGTCGCGATACAGGGCGACGCTGGCCTCGATAGAGGGTGTGGCGACGCCAACGTGGTTCAGTCTGCCGATCATTCCGTCTTCCGTTTGGGTCCCGCAGCGGCTCTAAAGATGCAGGATATCAAGGACGCTTCCATGCCACAGATCACCCTGGAACACTCCACCCATTTCGATGGGACCGATTGGCGCGCCCTGTCGCTGCGCATCCACGCCCTCTGCGTAGAGGTCGTGAGCGCAACCCTACCTGCCTGCAAGACGCGGATCGTGCGCTGCGAGGATCTGATCATCGCCGATGGCGCATCGGAACAGGCCATGGTCCATTGCGACCTGCGTATCCTGACCGGTCGCACCCAGGAGCAAAAGACGGCACTGGGCGAGCAGGTTCTGGCGACGCTTCTGGCTGGCATCCAGCCTTACGAGGGGCCCAGCCAGATTTCGGTCGAGATCGGCAATCTGGATAAGGACAACTACCGCAAGGTATCGCGATGACCCAGCCTGTTGAACGCATCGGGGGGTGCCACTGCGGCGCGGTTCAGTTTCGCGTCCGGCTGACCGACGACCTGAACACGGCGCGGCGTTGCACCTGCTCCTATTGCCGCATGCGGGGCGCGGTCGCCGTGTCCGCCGAAGTCGGTGGGGTGGACGTGCTGCAAGGCGCCGAAACGCTGACCGAGTATCGGTTCAACACCGGCGTGGCCAAGCACTGGTTCTGCTCGCGGTGCGGCATCTACACTCACCACCAGCGGCGTTCGAACCCGAACCAGTACGGCGTCAACGTCGCCTGCCTGGATGGCGTCAGTCCGTTCGACTTCGCCGAAGTGCCGGTGAACGACGGGGTTGCTCATCCGTCGGACACCGGCAAAAGCCGCGTAGCCGGCGTCCTGCGGTTCACGCAGAACACCTGACCAATCGGCCACTTACTCGCCCGGATAGGCGAACGGATCGCTGGCCGTCGGCCGGGTCGGCAGTGGCATGCGCGGCAGTGGTTCGTCACTGTTGGCGGCGCTCAGCAGCACGCTGGCCAGGATCACCGCCGCCTGGCGCATATCCTCGGCCTTGAGGTGGTCATAGCTGTCGATGCTGGTGTGGTGAATTCGCGCGCTGTAATCGAGCGGATCCTGGATGAACTGATACCCCGGAATGCCCACGGACTGCATGTAGACGTGGTCGGTGCCGCCCGACGGACGCAGCGACACGGTCGAGGCCCCCATGCTCTCGAATGGTTTCAGCCATCCCTCGAACACGGCGGCAGCGGCGACGTTACCTTCGGCGTTGATGCCACGGATGCGACCCGAACCATTGTCGATGTTGAAATAGGCGACCAGGTTCGAATGGCCGGCGCGGGGTTGGATCGGCCAGCGGGCGCGCCAGGTTCGGCTGTTAGGCAAGGCGGCCAGTTCGGCGTCCGCCAACGGCGCGCGTGTGGCCAGATGCCGGTCGACATAGGCCAGTGAGCCCAGAAGCCCCTGCTCTTCCCCATTCCAGAGGGCGAAGCGGATCGTCCGCTTGGGCTTGACGCCCATGGCGCGCAGGATACGGGCGGCTTCCATCACCACGGCGGTGCCGGCGGCGTTGTCCTGGGCGCCGTCTGAGGCGACCCAACTGTCGAAGTGCGCGCCGGCCATCACGTATTCGCCCGAGCGGCTCGAGCCCGGAATATCGGCGATGACGTTGTAGGCGTTGACGTCTTCGTCGTGGAACTGAACCTCGCTCATCAACTCCAGCTTTGGCTTGGCGTCGGTCAGCGCCAGGCGGGCGAGCCGTCGGTAATCCTCGGCCGCCAGTTCCATGCCGGGCAAGGTCGGGGTTGCGCCCACCTGATATGTATAGCCCGTGCCATGCAGCAGGCCGGCGTCACGCTGGGACATCCGCACCCAGGCCACGGCGCCCTCTTCCGCCAGGAAGGCGTCCAGCTTGCGGGCGAAATCGGCCCGGTCACTGCGCAGGCCGCGCTCGGCCGCCGCCGGGTCGTTGCGCGGCTGGACATAGCTGCTGCGTTCGGCAAGCTCCTCGTCCGTCCAGCGGCGGAA
Organism: Brevundimonas sp.; assembly: GCF_004210735.1. GTDB lineage: Bacteria > Pseudomonadota > Alphaproteobacteria > Caulobacterales > Caulobacteraceae > Brevundimonas. The sequence continues at coordinate 49,859 of NZ_SDZL01000015.1, read as the reverse complement.
GGCTGGCTCGGTCGGCTCCGAACCGGTGTCCGGGCGGCTGATCATGACGATCTTGCCGTTCAGCTTGCCGCGCCAGGCGTCGAACTGACTGGCGCTAGTGATCGGGGCTACGATCACGTCGCCGCTAATCACGCCATTGGTGCCCGGCGTCCAGGCGATCGGAATGGCGCGAAGATCCAGCGGGCGCGGCTCGATCATGCGGGCGCTGGATCGGACGATGGACCAGCCGCGACCGAACTCGAACGGCTCGGCGTGGACATTGGACAGGCCCCACTCGCGGAACTTCTGCTGGCTCCAGGACTCGGTCTGACGCATCTGGGGCGAGTTGGTCAGGCGACCGCCGATCCGATCGGTCATCCACGCGGCGGTCTGCATCACTTCGCTGTGGTTCAGCCCTTGATCCAAGATGCCGTTGATGGCGACGCGATCGGGCGCCTGTGCGGCAGCGGGAACAGCCAAGGCCATGACGGCCACGGTGGACAGAACGACAGCAAGACGACGCATGGAAACTTCCCCCTAGAGACTCAAACGATGGAGGATATGACGGCAGGACGCCGCGCCGATCAATGGTCAAGTCGACCTAGGGATGCGGCCTGCCGATCCCATAGCGCGCCGTCAGATAGGGGATGATCGCCTCGTCCTGAAGAAAACGACGACCGGTCTCGACGCTGATCCGCGCGGCCGGCCAGTCGACGGTCTCGTCGATTACCAGGATCGGACATCCCTGATGCTCCTCGCCGACCTCGGCGACGACGGCTGGCCGTGGCCGGGGGTGGTCCAGATATGTCACCTGCAGCTCTTCCCGCAGGCGCGGATAAAATCCCAAGACACCCTCGATCACCGCACCCGCCGGGCAAAACCACGGCCCACCCTGACCATCGAACCAGCCTGGATTCAGCAGATAAAGACGATCCGCCACTACAGTCTCAGGATGACTGTCTCGACGATCGGACGACGATTCCATATCTGTTGACTGGCTTTCTTAAGTGCGCGGCTGACGGCCTGCTCGACCACCAGTTCGTCGTCCAGGACATCGCCTTTCAGCGCACGTACGGCGTTCTCGGCGCGCTCGGCCAGATCGTCCAGCACGTCACCCAGGGGCCGCTCGTCATCGCCCGGCAGACCAATGCCACGCACGTCGATGTCGCTGACGATTTTGCCGCGCTTGTCCAGCGCGAAGCTGACCACCAGCACCCCATTAGTGGCGGCGTGCTTGCGCTCACGCAGGGCCTCGCCTGCCTCCTGAACCAGCATGCCGCCGTCGACGAACAGACGGCCTGAGGGCACCTCGTCGATGATGGCCGCAGGACCGGGGGCCAATCGCACCATGTCGCCGTTGCGCGGGGCGACCGTCTCCGGAACCTGCATATCGCGCGCCAGATTGGCATGTTCCATCAGATGTCGGCGCATGCCGTGTGTCGGCACGGCGATCTGCGGACGCGCCCACTGATACATCTGACGCAATTCGTCGCGGCATGGATGGCCCGAGACGTGAATTCCGGGGTGGTCCTTCTCGGTGTATATCCGCACACCGCGCTCGGCCAACTTGTCCTGCAGACGGCCGATGGATAGTTCGTTGCCCGGGATGACGCGTGACGAGAAGATGCAGTGGTCGCCCCGGCCCAGCTTGATGAAGGGATGGGTGCCCTCGGCCACGCGAGACAAGGCCGCCCTCACCTCACCCTGACTGCCGGTGCACAGATACAGGATCTCGTCGGCGGGCCAGACGCGGGCTTCTTGTTCACTCAGGAAGGGTTTCACGTCGTTCAGCATGCCGACCGACTTGGCGGCGGCGGTGATGCGATGCATCGAGCGCCCGGCCAGGGCCACGCGGCGGCCAGCCGCCTCTGCGGCACGGATCACGCTGTCCATGCGCGCGACGTTAGAGGCAAAACAGCCGACCGCCACGCGGCCCTTCAGGTCCGCGATCAGCGACGCCAGCGCCACCTTCACATCGCCTTCAGAACCGGCGACGCCATCGACGAAGACGTTGGTGGAATCGCAGACCATGGCCAGCACGCCTTCATCACCCAGCTTCTGGATGAACTCCACGTCCGTGCGTTCGCCCACCACCGGATCGTTGTCGATCTTCCAGTCACCGGTGTGCAAGATGGTGCCCAGGGGCGTTTTGATGGCCAAGCCGTTCGGCTCTGCGATCGAGTGGGTGATGGTGACATAGGTCACCTCGAACGGACCCAGGTTCACGGTCGAGCCCAGCGGCGCCTCATGCAGTTCGACATCCTGCATGATGCCGGCGTCGCGCAGCTTTTCGCGGATCAGGAAGGCGGTGAACGGCGTGGCGTACAGCGGCGCCTGAATCCGGGGCCACAGCCAGCCCAGAGCGCCGATGTGGTCCTCGTGGGCGTGCGTCAGCACGATGCCCAGGATGTTCTCGCCTTCCAGGAAGGAAGGATCAGGCACGATCACATCCACGCCGGGGGTCGACGGATCGCCAAAGGTCACGCCGACATCGACGATGATCCACTGGCGGTCATGCGCCGGACCAAAGCCATAGGCGTTCAGGTTCATGCCGACCTCGTTCGAGCCGCCCAGCGGCAGGAAAACGAGTTCGTTGGAGTCAGATTTTTTCATGCGGGCCTAGAGATGGGTGTTCCGCCGCCAGATTTCGAGAAGGCCGCGGATGGTAAGGTCCGGATCGAACCGGTCGATTGATGATGTGGCGCCCTCAAACAGTGAGGCGACGCCGCCGGTGCCGATGACGGTCATGGGCTTGCCCCACTCCGCCTTCATGCGCGCCACCAGGCCTTCGATCAGGGCGATATAGCCCCAGAAGACGCCCGACTGCATGTTGGACACCGTGTCCTTGCCGATCACATGATCGGGTTTCTGAATGGCGATGCGCGGCAGCATGGCCGCCGCCTCGTGCAGCGCCTGAAGGCTGAGGTTGATGCCCGGCGCGATGACCCCACCCTCAAAGGCGCCGTCGGCGGCGATCACGTCGAATGTCGTCGCCGTGCCGCTGTCGATGACGATCAGATCGCCCGGGTAGGCGATGTGCGCGCCGATGGCGTTGACCAGCCGATCGGCGCCCGCCTCGCTCGGCTTCAAAATACGCACCGGTATGCCCAACTCGGCATTATCGCCGATCACCAGAGGTTCGACCTTCAGATAGCGGCGCGACAGATTGCGCAGGTTGAAGATCGACTGCGGCACGACGCTGGAGATGATGCAGCCGTCCAGCTGGGTGATCTCCAGACCACGCATGGTCAGCAACTGGTGCAGCCAGACGGCGTATTCGTCAGCCGTCCGGTTGGCGTAGGTCGAGGTGCGCCATTGGGCGATCCACTGCGCCCCATCGTGAATGGCGAACAGGGTGTTGGTGTTGCCTTGCTCGATCGCCAGCAGCATCAGACGCTCTCCCCGAAGAAGACATCCCCGGCCGAAATCAGCCGCAGCGAACCGTCGGCCAACCGCAGCCGCAACGCGCCGTCCGCCTCGACACCATCGGCCACGCCCGTGACCGTCTCATGACTCAGACGGGCGACGCAGGGACCATGCAGGCCGGGCGTGCGGGCGATCCAGGCATCCAGCACGGGCTGAAAACCTAGGGTCTCCCAGCGCTGCACCCAGACGGCGAACGCCTCGGCCAATACGCCGACGGCGGCGTCCAGCGACGGGGGATAGGCCACATCATGTCTCAGATGATCGACCAGAGCAGTCGCGGGGCGCTCGATGTCGTCCGGCGCATGCGCCAGATTCACGCCGATCCCGACCGCCAGCCACAGGCCGCCGGCGGGCGACTGCCCCGACTCCACCAGGATGCCCGACGCCTTGCGGCCATCCAGCATCACGTCATTGGGCCATTTGATCGTGACCAGGCCTGGGGGCGTGAAGGCGTCCAGCAGGTCGGCGACCGCCAGCGCGGCCACGAAGGTGATCTGCGCCGCCTCGGCCGGGGACTTCTGCGTCATCACCAGCAGGGTGGCCGCCAGATTTCCCGTCTCGCTGGACCATTCACGGCCACGACGGCCCCGCCCCGCCGTCTGACGGCGGGCGGCGATCCACAGAGGGCCGGTCTCGCCCGCCTCGGCCCGGCGGCGCGCCTCGGCGTTGGTGGAGTCGATATCGTCGAGGATCAGAACGGGCGCGGCGACCAAGGCGCCCTACCCGGCCCCGAAGCCGGATGCGGCGATGCGCGTCAGGGGCTCCAGCCAGGTCAAACCGACGATGACCAGCGGGAAGGAGAAGGCCGCAAAGACCCAACCCGCCCACTTTGCCTCGACAGGCGCAGCATCCAGAGGCGTCTCATCGATCGGCGCGTCGAACCACATCACCTTGATGATCTGCAGATAGTAGAAGGCCGCCACGACCGAAGCCACCAGACCCGCAGCGCCGGCCATCCAGTATCCGGCGTCGGCGGCAGCGCCGAAGACATAGAATTTGCCCCAGAAGCCCGACATCGGCGGAATACCGACGGCCGACAGCGACAGGATGGTCAGGGCGATCGCCGTAACAGGACGATCCTTCTTCAGACCGGCGAAATCGGCGATGCGGCGGATCGGACGACCGTTGCGCGACAGCGACAGCAGCACGGCGAAGAAGCCCAACTGGTCGATGACATACAACGTCATGAACATCAGCGTCGCTTGCAGGCCGATCTGGGTTCCCGCCGCGATGCCCAGCAGGGCGTAGCCGATGTTGATGATCGACGAATAGGCCAGCAGCCGCTGCAGATCCTTCTGCACCAGACCGCCGAAGGCGCCGACCGCAAAGCTGAACAGCGAGATCAGGATGATCACCTGGGCCCATTGGTCATGAGCGCCAGCGAACCCTTCCGACAGGACGCGCGCGAACAGCACCATGGCCGCCATCTTGGGAGCCGAGGCGAACAGCGCCACGACCGGCGTCGGCGCGCCTTCATAGACATCGGGCGTCCACATGTGGAACGGCGCGGCCGAAACCTTGAACGCCAGACCGCAGATCAGGAACACCAGGCCAAAGATCAGGCCAGCGCCCGGTTCACCCGAAGCGACGGCGGCGATATCCTCGAACCGCATCGAGCCGGTGAAGCCGTAGATCAGGCTGGCGCCGTACAGCAGCAGGCCGGACGACAGGGCGCCCAGCACGAAATACTTCAGGCCTGCTTCCGAGGCGCGCAGGTTGTCGCGGTGGAAGGCCGCCAGGACATAGAGCGCCAGCGATTGCAGCTCGACCCCGACATAGAGCGAGATCAGGTCGCCCGAAGACGCCATCATCGCCATACCGATCGAAGCCAGAACGATCAGGATCGGATACTCGAACCGCGCAATACCTGCGCGATGCATCCAGCCGTTGCCCAGAATGACCCCAACCGCGGCGGCCAGATAGATCACCACCTTGGCGTAGGCGGCCAGAGGGTCGGCCACGAAGGCGCCGTTGAAGGCCACGCCCAGCGGCGCGGTCGCCACGATGACCGCAGCGGCGATCAGCAGCAGCACGGACAGGCCGGAAATCAGCTTGGCCGACTTCTCGCCGATGAAGGCGCCGAGGACCAGCAGGACCAGGGCCCCGACCGCAAGGGTCAGTTCCGAAGCGGCGAGAGGAAGGGCGGAGGACAGATCAGGCATTACGGTCTCACCCGCCAATCGCGGCGCGATAGGCGCTGGTCAGGGCCTCGACGGAGGGCCCGGTGATATCAAGAACGGCAGCCGGATACACACCCAGCCAGATTGTGCCGACGATCAGCGGCACAAAGATCAGCAGCTCGCGCTTGTCGATGTCGCTGATGGTCTTGAGGGCGGGGTTCGTGATCTCGCCGAACATGACGTTTCGATACAGCGTCAGCGCATAGACCGCCGAGAAGATGACGCCCGAGGCGGCGATCAACGCCGTCCAGGTCGAGGCCTGATAGGCGCCCGTCATCGTCAGCACTTCGCCAATGAAGCCCGAAGTACCCGGCAGGCCGACGTTGGCCATGGTGAACATCAGGAAGATGGCCGCATACCACGGCATTCGGCTGGTGAGACCGCCGTAGAAGGCGATCTCACGCGTGTGCATCCGGTCATAGACCACGCCCACACAGAGGAAGAGCGCGCCCGAGATCAGGCCGTGGCTCAGCATCTGGAAGACCGCGCCCTGAACGCCCGTGTCGTTTCCGGCGAAGATACCCATCGTCACGAAGCCCATGTGGGCGACCGACGAATAGGCGATCAGCTTCTTGATGTCCGTCTGCCGGAAGGCGACCAGCGACGTATAGACCACGGCGATCACCGACAGGGTGAAGACCAGCGGTTGGAACGTCAGCGAGGCCTGCGGGAACATCGGCAGGTTGAACAGGATGAAGCCGTATCCGCCCAGCTTCAGCAAGATCCCGGCCAGGATGACCGAACCGGCCGTCGGCGCCTGCACGTGGGCGTCCGGCAACCAGGTGTGCACCGGCCACATCGGCATCTTCACCGCGAACGAAGCGAAGAAAGCCAGCCACAGGATTGGCTGAACAGCCGGATCGAAGGCGTACTCCTTGAGCGCCGGAATGCTGGTGGTGCCCGTCTCATGGGCCATCCACAGCATGGCCAGCAGCATCAGCACCGACCCCAGCAGTGTATAGAGGAAGAATTTGTACGAGGCGTAGATCCGGTTCGCCCCGCCCCAGATGCCGATGATCAGGAACATCGGCACCAGCGTGCCTTCGAAGAAGATATAGAACAGGAACAGGTCCAGCGACGTAAAGACGCCAATGACCAGCGTCTCCAGCACCAGGAAGGCGATCATATATTCGACGACGCGCGTCTCGATCGATTTCCAGCTGGCCAGGATACAGATCGGCATCAGGAAGGCCGTCAGCAGGACGAACAGGATCGAAATCCCGTCCACGCCCAGATGATAGGCCGCGCCCGCGAACCAGACGTAGTTCTCGACGAACTGATAGGCCGGGTTCGACGGATCGAACCGGGCGACCAGCAGAACCGACACCGCCAGGGTGACGAGCGTGGTGGTTAAAGCGATCCAGCGCGCGGCGGGCGCGGTGGCGTCCGGGCCGCCTTTGTTCAGCAGCCGCGCGATCAGGACCGCCAAGGCGCCGATCAGCGGCAGGAAAGTGACGATGCTCAGGATGTGAGGCACAGGACTCAGGCTCCCCACGCGAGGATGGCGAAGGCGAGCAGACCGGCCACGCCCAGCAGCATCACGAACGCATAGTGATAGACATAGCCAGACTGGAGTTTGCCCAGACGTGCGGCCGATTTCAGCGAAGCCCAGGCGGCGCCGTTCGGCCCCAGCCCGTCGATGATCTTCACGTCACCGATCTTCCAGAACAGATCGCCGATCGCCTTGGCGCCCTTCACGAAGATGAAGTCGTACAACTCATCAAAGAACCACTTGTTGTAGAGGAAGGTCCACAGCGGCCCGCGACGGTCGGCCCACTGTTTGGCCAGCCCTTCCTTCAGCACATACAGCCAGAAGGCGACGGCCGTGCCGGTTAGTGTGACGACCAGCGGCGCCCACTTCACCCAGGTCGGGACGTTGTGGCTTTCGTGCAGGACGTGATTGGCCGCGCTGGTGAAGATCGCGCCGCGCCAGAACTCGCTCTCGTGATGACCGATGAACTCGGGCGCGAAGATGAAGCCTGCCGCGACGGCGCCGACCGACAGCGCCAGCAGCGGAACCAGCATCACCCACGGGCTCTCGTGCGGATGCAGCGGGCCGTGGTGATGGTGATCGTCGGCGTGATGATCATCCGCCAGCGGCTCGGAGTGCGTCTCCAACTGGGCATGTGACGCGTGATCATCGGCGTGGTGGGCGTTGCCCTCTTCCTTCCACACCGGCTTGTTGTGGAAGGTCATGAAGACCAGGCGCCACGAATAGTAGGCCGTCAGACCCGCAGCCATGATGCCGATGACGAAGGCGAACATGCCGACCGGCGAGTGGCCGGTCGTGGCCGCGGCGAAGGCGCTCTCGATGATCGAGTCCTTCGAATAGAAGCCGGCGAAGCCACCCACGCCGGGCAGACCCAGGCCGGTGATGGCGATCGTGCCGACCATCATGACCGCATAGGTCACGGGCAACAGCTTCCACAGGCCGCCCATCTTCCGCATGTCCTGCTCGTGGTGCATGCCGTGGATCACCGATCCGGCGCCCAGGAACAGCAGCGCCTTGAAAAAGGCGTGCGTGAACAGGTGGAACATCGCGCCTTGGTAGGCGCCGACACCAGCAGCGAAGAACATGTAACCCAGTTGCGAACAGGTCGAATAGGCGATGACCCGCTTGATGTCGTTCTGGGTCAGGCCGACCGTCGCGGCGAACAGGGCCGTGATCCCGCCGATGACGGCGATGATCTGGCTGGCGACCGGCGCATACTCATAGATCGGCGACAGCAGACAGACCATATAGACGCCGGCCGTGACCATGGTCGCGGCGTGGATCAGGGCCGACACCGGGGTCGGGCCTTCCATCGCATCCGGCAGCCAGGTGTGCAGGAAGAACTGCGCCGACTTGCCCATGGCGCCGATGAACAGCAGGAAGCCGGCCAGATCCAGCGCCGACCAGGTGTGGCCCAGGAACGTCCAACCCGTGCCCGCCTTGTCCGCGATCAAAGGGAACAGCTCGGCGAACTGGATCGTGCCGAACATCCAGAAGATCGTCATCAGGCCCAGCAGGAAGCCGAAGTCGCCGACACGGTTGACCACGAACGCCTTGATGGCGGCGGCGCTGGCGGTCGATTTTTTGTACCAGAATCCGATCAGCAGATAGGACGCCAGGCCCACGCCTTCCCAGCCGAAGAACAGTTGCATGAAGTCGGCCGCCGTCACCAGCGCCAACATCATGAAGGTGAACAGTGACAGATAGGCGAAGAAGCGCGGCTTGCTGTCGTCCTCGGCCATATAGCCCCAGGAATACAGGTGCACGAGCGACGAGACCGAGGTCACCACGATCAGCATGGTCGCCGACATGGCATCTATGCGGATCGACCAGTTGGACTGGAAGTCACCGACATGGATGAACGGCGACAGGGTCAGGGTGAAGGCTTCCAGCCCGCCCCAGGTCCAGGCGCTGAACACCGTCCAGGCGACGATGCACGAGAAGAACAGCAAGCCGGTCGTGACGGCCTGAGAGGCGACGTTGCCGATCCGCCGACCAAAGAAGCCGGCGATCATCGCGCCCAGAAGCGGGGCGAAAACGCCGAGGGTGACGAGGGTCTGGATAGTCACGCTTAGCCCTTCATCACTGAGGCGTCGTCGACCGCGATGTCGCCGCGGTTACGGAAGAAGGTCACCAGGATCGCCAGACCGACAGCGGCTTCGGCCGCAGCAACGGTCAGGACGAACATCGCCATGATCTGGCCCGACACCTCGTTGAGGTAGGCCGAGAAGGCGACGAAATTGATGTTCACCGCGAGCAGGATCATCTCGATCGACATCAGGATGATGATGATGTTCTTGCGGTTCACAAAGATGCCGAAGACACCGATCGTGAACAGCATGGCGGCGACCGCCAGATAATGCTGGAGCGAGATGTCCATCAGATCAGATCCTCGGCATTGACGCCCTGACCGCTGGTCACCGACTTGACCTCGACGGCCTTGTCACGTGCGCGGTTGGCCTGGGCGGCCAGATCCTGGCGGCGGATATGCGGCTTGTGGCGAAGCGTCAGTATGATGGCGCCGATCATCGCGATCAGCAGCACGATCCCGGCCGCCTGGAAGAAGTAGACGTAATCCGTATAGAGCACCCGGCCGATAGCCTCGATGTTGCTGGCTTCGGGACCGGCCACCGCAGGGGCGACTGCGTCGCGTGCAGCGCCGCCCTGAACCACGGAGATCGAGATCATGATCATCTCGGCCAGCAGAATCGCCGCCACAATGGCCGCCAGCGGCAGATAGCGCGCAAAACCTTCGCGCAACCGGACGAAATCGACGTCCAGCATCATCACCACAAACAGGAACAGCACCGCGACGGCGCCGACGTAGACGACGACCAGCAGCATGGCCAGAAACTCGGCCCCCAGCAGGACGAACAGCCCCGCCGCCGAGAAGAAGGTCAGGATCAGCCACAGCACCGAGTGCACGGGGTTGCGGGCCGTCACGACCAGCAGGCCGGACAGCACGGCGACCGTGGCCATCAAATAGAAGGTCAGTCCTTGCAGCATGTGCGGGACGACGCCCCCTTCAAACCAGTGAGCCGGAGCAACGCCCCCGGACCCTTCCAAAAACCGCGCCCCGGACGAACCGGAGCAGCTAAGCGGAAACGCGCCTCGTTTAGCGATACGGGGCGTCGAGTTCCAGATTCTTCGCGATCAGCCGTTCCCAGCGGTCGCCGTTGTCCAGCAGGCGCGCCTTGTCGAACAGCAGCTCTTCGCGCGTCTCGGTCGCGAACTCGCTGTTTGGTCCCTCGACGATGGCGTCCACCGGGCAGGCCTCCTGGCACAGGCCACAGTAGATGCATTTCACCATGTCGATGTCGTAGCGGGTCGTGCGGCGGCTGCCGTCGGCGCGCGGTTCGGACTCGATAGTGATGGCCTGCGCCGGGCAGATGGCCTCGCACAGCTTGCAGGCGATGCACCGCTCTTCCCCACTGGGGTAGCGACGCAGCGCATGCTCGCCGCGGAAACGCGGCGACTGCGGATTGCGCTCGAACGGATAGTTCACCGTGGCCTTGGGCCGGAACATGTATTTCATGGTCAGGCCGATGGCGCTGAATGCGTCGATCAACAGGGCGCCCTTGGCCGCCTGGGCTATGCGCGTGAACATCAGTCGGGGTCTCCCGGGCGGGTGCAATCGCGCTCATAGCGCTTTGCGTCCCGTACCTTATCCATCATCTGGCACAGGCGCTGGCGTTCCGCCTCGCGCCGCTCGATCTCATCCTGACGTCGCTGCCACTGATAGCTGCTCTCGGGTAGGCGCGTATCCGGCTGGAAACAGCCGGACAGACCCGTCGCCGCGACGGCGAGTGTGACCATGGAAAGCGCGGTTCTCATGCGCCCACCGCGAACACACGCCAGGCCGAAACCACGACCACGGCGATCAGCGAGGTGGGCAGGAAGATCTTCCAACCCAAGCGCATCAACTGGTCATAGCGGTAGCGGGGCACGAAGGCCTTCACCAGGGCGAACATGAAGAACCAGATGACGATCTTGATGAAGAAGGTCAGCAGATAGATCGTGTACTCGGCCCAGGCCGGCATGTCGTCCAGCACGTCCTGTGGCAGAAAACCGGGGTTCCACCCGCCGAAGAACAGCAGACTGATCATGGCGCACATGAAGACGATGTTGGCGTACTCGCCGATCATGAACAGCAGATACGGGGTCGAGCTGTATTCGACCTGATAGCCGGCCACGAGTTCGGATTCGGCTTCCGGCAAATCGAACGGCGGACGGTTCGTCTCGGCCAGGGCGGAGATGAAGAAGACCACCATCATCGGGAACATGACCACGATCAGCGGCCATGTCCCCTGCCCGCCGCCGAAGAAGAACCAGTTCCAGAAATAACCCTGCTGGGCCGTCACGATCTGGGTCAGGTTCATCGTCCCCGCCAGCAGGATGACGTTGACGATCACCAGACCGATGGAGACCTCATAGGACACCATCTGCGCCGCCGAACGCAGCGAACCCAGGAACGGATACTTCGAGTTCGAAGCCCAACCGCCCATGATGATGCCGTACACGCCCAGCGAACTGACCGCGAGAATGTACAGGATGCCGACGTTCAGGTCGGACACGACCCAGCCCGGCGCGAACGGGATCGCAGCCCAGGCGATAAACGCCAGGATGAAGGTGATCAGCGGCGCCGCCAGGAAGACGATCTTGTCCGACCCGGACGGGACGACGATTTCCTTGAGCACGAATTTAAAGAAGTCAGCGAACGACTGAAGCAGGCCGAAGGGGCCGACCACGTTCGGCCCCTTGCGCATCTGCACGCCCGCCCAGATTTTGCGGTCGGCCAGCAACAGGAAGGCCAGCGAGATCAGCACGCCGACCACGACCAGCAGGATCTGGCCGACGGTGATTAGCGTCCAGCCGACCGGCGTGGCCCAGAAGGAAGTCACAGCGTCCATGGCTTACTCCGCCGCCATCGCGACCGGGGCGATCCGCTGGGCGGACAACTCGGCCATGGTCGCGCTGGCGCGCGCGATCGGGTTGGTCAGGTAGGGATCGACGACGGTCGAGGCGAAGGCGACATCGCCCAGATCGCCCTTCGCGCCCAGCGACGCGACATCGAACGCTCCGGACGGCGCCAGATAGTCGATGCGGCCGAAGGTCGGGTGGTCCGCCATCAACTTGCTGCGCAGTTGCTCCAGCGTATCATAGGGCAGCGTCTGGCCGACCCGCTCCGACAGGGCGCGGATGACGGCCCAGTCTTCCTTGGCCTGCCCCTTGGGGAAGACGGCGCGTTCCGCCATCTGCACCCGGCCCTCGGTGTTGACGTAAAGACCCGGCTTTTCGGTATAGGCCGCGCCCGGCAGGATGACGTCGGCGCCATGCGCGCCGCGATCGCCGTGGCTGCCCAGATAGACGCGGAAGGCCTTGGTCGCCGAGGTGTTGACCTCATCCGCGCCCAGCAGGAACAGCACATCCAGCGCGCCCGGCTTCAGCATTTCGGCGACTGACAGACCGTTCGGGCCGGGCACGAAGCCCATGTCCAAGCCCCCGACGCGCGCGGCGGCGGTGTGCAGCACGTTGAAGCCGTTCCAGCCGTCCTTCAACACACCGACCTTGGCGGCCAGCTTGCCCAGCGCCTGCAAGACGGCCGGGCCGGTCTCACTGGTCAGGGCGCTCGCGCCGACGATGATGGCCGGACGTTCAGCCCGCGTAAGGAAATCCATGGCCGACTTGGGCAGCTTGCCGACCGTCTTAGATCCGGCGCCCAGCCAGGCGTACTCATAGGTCAGGTCGGCCTGCTGACCGATGACGCCGATTTCGACCCCACCCTTGATCCAGCTCTTGCGGATGCGCGCGTTCAGCAACGGCGCCTCGACGCGCGGATTGGCGCCCACGATCAGGATGGCGTCCGCGCTTTCAATGCCTTGAAGACCGCTATTGAACAGCCAGCTTTCGCGCGGGCCATAGCCGATCGCCGCGCCGTCCTGGCGGCAGTCTGTGTTGGCCGAACCCAGAGCGCGGAACAGGTCCAGCGTCGCCTTCATCGACTCGGCGTCCTGCAGGTCACCGCCGATGACGCCGATGCGTTCGGGCTTGGCGGCGTTCAGCTTGGCTGCGACGGCGCCAAGCGCCTCGTCCCAAGTGGCGGGACGCAGTTTGCCGTTCTCACGCAGCCACGGACGGTCCAGGCGGCGCGCGGTCAGGCCATCGACGGCATAGCGGCTCTTGTCCGACAGCCATTCCTCGTTGATCCCCTCATTCACGCGCGGCAGCACGCGCATGACCTCGGCCCCGCGATAATCGGCGCGGATGTTGGAGCCCAGGGCGTCCATGACGTCGATGGTCTCGGTCTTCTTCAGTTCCCACGGACGGTAGTGGTACTGCCACGGGCGGTGCGTCAGGGCGCCCACCGGGCACAGGTCGTTGACGTTGCCCGACAGCTCGCTGTCGACCGACTTCTCCAGATAGGTCGTGATTTCAGCGCTCTCGCCGCGCGAGATCATGCCGATGTCGGGCACGCCCGCCACCTCGGTGATAAAGCGAACGCAACGCGTGCACTGGATGCAGCGCGTCATGAAGGTCTTGATGGTCGGACCCATGTGCTTTTCTTCGACCGCGCGCTTGTTCTCCGCATAGCGGGAACCGTCGCGGCCATAGCCCACGGCCTGGTCCTGCAGGTCGCATTCGCCGCCCTGGTCGCAGATCGGGCAGTCCAGCGGGTGGTTGATGAGCAGGAACTCCATCACCCCTTCGCGAGCCTTCTTCACCATCGGCGTATCGGTGAAGATTTCCTGGCCCTCGGCGGCCGGCAGGGCGCACGAGGCCTGCGGCTTCGGCGGTCCGGGCTTCACCTCGACCAGGCACATGCGGCAGTTGCCGGCGATGGACAGGCGCTCGTGATAGCAGAAGCGCGGAATCTCATGCCCGGCGCGCTCGGCGACCTGCAGCACGGTCATGCCGGGCTCGAACTCGGTTTCTACGCCGTTGACCTTGGCGACAGGCATCAGCGGGCCTCTTGTGCAACAGAAACAGTCGCTTGCGACTGTTCACTCGTCCCGTCAGGGAGCGTCTGGGTAATCGAAATCTTGTCGGCGTCCAGCGTGAACCGCACGACCGGATCACCGGCCTGGTTCATCCAGCGAACCTGCGCCGCATCGGGCAGATCCAGCGGCTTCCAGCCAACCAGATCCTTCTCGACCCGGCATTCGGCGCGCATGCGGCCGCCATCGACCGGCGCGCGCCAGTTGGCGGTCACCACGCCGTTCGCCACACCCTCGATCTGGATGTCATCGGCGCTTTGACCATGCACAGCGCCGAGTCCGGCCTGGCACACGCGACGCAATTGGGCGTCAGTCAGCACAGCAGGCGCCGAGGCGACGGCGTCGGAGGCAGGTGCCTCGGCCGAAACCGTTTCCACCGGCGTCGGCGCAGCCTTCTCTCCCCGTTCGCCACAGGCGCCGAGAGCAAGAGCCGTCACTGCGATGACAGTCAGGGCGCGCATCGTCACTCCGCCGCGATCGTGTGGCCGGCGAAGTTCGCGCGGCGGCTGCGGTAGTTGGCGATCCGCTCCTCGATCTCGTGACGGAAGTGCCGGATCAGGCCCTGAACCGGCCAGGCGGCGGCGTCACCGAGAGCGCAGATGGTGTGGCCCTCGACTTGGCCAGCGACGTCCAGCAGCAGGTCGATCTCGGACGGATCCGCCTCGCCCGTCGCCATCCGCTCCAGCACGCGCCACATCCAGCCCGTGCCCTCGCGGCACGGCGTGCACTGGCCACAGCTCTCGTGCTTGTAGAAATAACTGATGCGGGCGATCGCCTTCACCAGATCAGTCGACTGGTCCATGACGATGACCGCTGCGGTGCCCAGGCCCGAGCGCATTTCGCGCAAGGAGTCGAAGTCCATCAACGCAGTCTCAGACATCTCGCGCGTGATCAACGGCACGGACGAACCGCCCGGGATCACGGCCTTCAGATTGTCCCAGCCCCCGCGCACGCCGCCGCAATGCTCTTCCAGCAGTTGCTTCAGCGGGATCGACATCGCCTCTTCAACATTGCACGGCCGGTTCACGTGGCCGCTGATGGTCATCAGCTTGGTGCCGGTGTTGTTCGGACGGCCGAAGCCGGCGAACCACTCCGCGCCGCGGCGCAGGATGGTGCCCACGACGGCGATCGACTCGACGTTGTTCACCGTAGTCGGGCAACCGTAGAGGCCCGCGCCGGCCGGGAACGGCGGCTTCAGGCGCGGCTGGCCCTTTTTGCCCTCAAGGCTTTCCAGCAGCGCCGTCTCTTCGCCGCAGATGTAGGCCCCGGCGCCGTGATGGATATAGACGTCGAAGTCCCAGCCATGGACGTTGTTCTTGCCGATCAGCCTGGCCTCATAGGCCTGCTTGACCGCCGCCTCCATCCGCTCGCGTTCCAGCACGTACTCGCCACGCAGGTAGATGTAGCAGGCGTGCGCCTGCATCGCGAAGCTGGCGATCAGGCAGCCTTCGATCAGCAGTTGCGGATCGTGGCGCATTATCTCCCGGTCCTTGGCGGTCCCGGGTTCGGATTCGTCGGCGTTGACGACCAGATAGTGAGGACGATCCTTCACTTCCTTGGGCATGAACGACCACTTCAGGCCGGTCGAGAAGCCCGCGCCGCCACGCCCGCGCAGGCCCGAGTTCTTGACGTTGGTGATGATCCAGTCACGGCCAAGGTCCAGCATGTCCTTGGTGGCGTTCCACGCGCCTCGCGTCTTTGCGCCCTCAAGGTTCCAGTCGTGGAAGCCGTAGAGGTTGGTGAAGATCCGGTCCTTGTCTTGCAGGATTCCGACCATGTCCCTCAGAGTCCTTCCGCCAGACGGCGCTTGTGGTGGCGGGTGCGCAGGAAGATAGCGGCCATCATCATCGCCCAGCCTGCTGCGAGCATGCCGTAAGCAATCACAACCGCACCCTCGGTCAGGCCAAAACGACCTTCACGCGCGAACAGCACCAGGCCTGCGGCGACAACAATCATCGCCAGTCCGCCCCAGCGCAGCGGCCAGGCCACGCGCTTCAGCTCGGCCCGATAGGCCGCCCTGCCCGCTTCGGTTTCGAGGTCAGGCCGCGTCATCAGGCCGGTTCCTTCGCCGGTTCGCTGTTGGGCAGCTTGTTGATCGGCTTCGCGCGGGATCCGTCGTACAAGGTCGGGTCGGACAAGACCTGAGCGCCGCCTTCCGGCTCGGAGCTGTTGCGGCCGACCCGCGAGCCAGCCTTCGGCGACTTGCCGGCGGCGAAATCGTCGATGATCTGGGCCATCGTCTCGGGTGTCAGGTCTTCGTAATAGTAGTCGTTGATCTGGGCCATGGGCGCGTTGGCGCAGGCGCCCAGGCATTCGACTTCCTGCCAGGTGAACCGGCCATCGGCCGACAACTCGTCCTTGGGCCCGATCTTCTCCTTGCAGACGCGCATCAGATCGCCAGCGCCGCGCAGCATGCAGGGCGTCGTGCCACAAACCTGGATCAGCGCGGCCTTACCGACCGGCTCCAGCTGGAACATGGTGTAGAAGGTCGCGACCTCCAGCACCCGGATGAAGGGCATGCCCAGCAGCTCGCCGATGGCGCGGATGGAAGGTTCCGAGACCCAGCCTTCCTGCTTCTGGACCAGCCACAGGATCGGGATCACCGCCGACTGGCGACGGTTCTCGGGATATTTGGCGATCCACCAGTCGGCCTTCTGCTTCGTCGCCTTGGAAAAGGCGAACGATGGGGGCTGTTCCTTGGCGAGGCGACGAACGCTCATCGATCCACTTCTCCGAACACCATATCGAGCGAGCCCAGGATGGCGGACACGTCCGACAGCATGTGGCCCTGGTTCATCCAGTCCATCGCCTGCAGGTGGCGGAAGCCGGGGGCCGACAGCTTTACGCGGTACGGCTTGTTGGTGCCGTCCGAAACCAGATAGACGCCGAACTCGCCTTTGGGCGCCTCGACGGCCGCATAGACCTCGCCCTCAGGCGTCCGGAAGCCCTCGGTATAGAGCTTGAAGTGGTGGATCAGCGATTCCATCGACCGCTTCATCTCACCGCGCCGGGGCGGGGTGACCTTGTTGTCCTGGGTCAGGACCGGCTCGCCGGGGCAGTTGCGCAGCTTGTGGATGCACTGCTCCATGATGCGCACCGACTGCTTCATCTCTTCGACGCGAACCAGATAGCGATCCCAGCAGTCGCCGTTCTTGCCAACACAGACGTCGAACTCCAGCTCGGCATAGCACTCATAGGGCTGCGACTTGCGCAGGTCCCAGGCGATGTCCGAACCGCGCAGCATCACGCCCGAGAAGCCCCAGGCCAGAGCCTGCTCCTTGGATACCACGCCAATATCGACATTGCGCTGTTTGAAGATGCGGTTCTCGGTGACCAGCTTCTCGATATCGGCCAGCGCGACCGGGAAGGTCTGGCACCAGCGGCCGATGTCATCGATCAGGTCCATCGGCAGGTCCTGATGGACGCCGCCGGGGCGGAAATAGTTGGCGTGCAAACGGGCGCCGCATGCCCGCTCATAGAACACCATCAGCTTCTCGCGCTCTTCGTGGCCCCACAAAGGCGGGGTCAGGGCGCCCACGTCCATGGCCTGCATGGTCGCGTTCAGAAGGTGGTTCAGGATGCGGCCGATTTCCGAATAGAGCACACGGATCAACTGTGCCCGGTACGGCACCTCAAGACCCAGCAGTCGCTCGATGGCCAGGCAGAAAGCATGCTCCTGGTTCATCGGCGAGACGTAATCCAGCCGGTCCAGGTAGGGGATGTTCTGCAGGTAGGTGCGGGCCTCCATCAGCTTCTCGGTGCCGCGATGCAGCAGGCCGATGTGCGGATCGACACGCGTGACGACTTCGCCGTCCAGTTCCAGCACCAGTCGCAGCACGCCGTGCGCGGCCGGGTGTTGGGGACCGAAATTGATCGTGAATTTGCGATCGTCCATGGCGCGCGCGTGCGCGGTCATGCCCTCTTCGTAATCCTCGAACGGGTCGACCTGCGCGCCCAGCGGGGCCGGGATGTTGTTTCCGTCGGCCATCACGCCTTGCCCCCGGCCTTTTCGTCGCCCGGCAGGATCGGGGCCGGATACTCGGCCCCTTCCCACGGCGACAGGAAATCGAACTGGCGGAATTCCTGGGTCAGTTTGACGGGCTCATAGACCACCCGTTTCAGCTCCTCGTCATAGCGGACCTCGACATAGCCCGTCATCGGGAAGTCCTTGCGCAGCGGATGCCCCTGGAACCCGTAGTCGGTCAGGATGCGGCGCATATCGGGGTGACCCGAGAAGATCATGCCGTACATGTCGAACGCCTCGCGCTCGAACCAGCCGGCTGACGGATAGACCGACACCACGCTGGGAACAGGCTTCACCTCGTCCGTCGCCACCTTGACCCGAACGCGCGCGTTCCGGCTCAGTGACAGCAGATGATAGACGACCTCAAAACGCTCTGCCCGGTCCGGATAGTCGGCGCCGCAGACATCCATCAACTGCTGGAAGCCGAAATCGTCACGCAGGCCAGACATCACCTCGACGACCTGCTCGCGCGGGGCGATCAGGGTCAGTTCGCCATAGGCGACCTGGGCCTCTACGCCCAGACGGGCGACCATCTCGACGCCCAGCGGCGTCAGGGCGGATTCGGACACGGCGATATCCGCGGCCGTCGCGGAAACGGGAACGCTCATCGCTCGATAGTCCCCGTGCGACGAATCTTCTTCTGCAGTTGCAGCAGACCGTACAGCAGGGCTTCGGCGGTCGGCGGGCAACCCGGGACATAAACGTCCACCGGCACCACGCGATCACAGCCGCGAACGACGCTGTAGCTGTAGTGATAATAGCCGCCGCCGTTGGCGCAGCTGCCCATGGACACGACATAGCGCGGGTCCGGCATCTGGTCGTAAACCTTGCGCAGGGCCGGGGCCATCTTGTTGGTCAGGGTGCCTGCCACGATCATCAGATCCGACTGACGGGGCGAACCCCGCGGCGCCATGCCGAAACGCTCCAGATCAAAGCGCGGCATCGACAGGTGGATCATCTCAACGGCGCAGCACGCCAGGCCAAACGACATCCACATCAGCGAACCCGTGCGGGCCCAGGTGATGACGTCGTCCAGCGAGGTCGTCAGGAAACCGCGCTCACCCAGTTCGGTGTTCACCGCCTCAAAGAATTTGTCGTGAATCTTGGGGTCGTACCCCTCGACGGTCGAGCGCGCGCCCTGGCCGTATGCGGCCGGCAGCGGGCTGGAGGGGGCGATCACTCCCATTCCAGGGCTCCCTTCTTCCATTCGTAGATGAAGCCGACGGTCAGCACCCCCAGGAAAGCCATCATCGACCAGAAGGCGAAGATCATCCCACCGCGCGACAGGTCGAAGATCGACACCGCCCACGGGAACAGGAAGGCGACTTCCAGGTCAAAGATGATGAAGAGGATCGACACCAGATAGAACCGCACGTCGAACTTCATCCGCGCGTCGTCGAAGGCGTTGAACCCGCACTCATAGGCCGAGAGCTTCTCCGAGTCGGGATTTTTAGGCGCCAGCACCCACGCCGCGACCATGAAGCCCAGGCCCAGGACAGCCGCGATCGCCAGGAAAATGACGATCGGCAGATATTCGAGAAGAAATTCGTTCATTTCGAGCTGCCTCGCCCGCCAGGGAGGGGGCGGAATCGGGGCTTCTTAGACCCAAGCTCGCCGGGGTTCAAACCCAAGACGTAAAAGGATTTTCTTGCGAACGGTTCGCAGGATTGCGCGCGTTTTGCCGCAGGGGAAACGGATTGCGGCGTCCGGCCGCACCCCGCCTAATCATCGCCTTCCCTTTCCTTGCTACGAGACGACGACGAATGACCCTCGGCGCCCGCCTCCTGAACGCTGTCGAACGTGTCGGCAATCGGCTTCCGGATCCCGTATTCCTGTTCCTCTGGCTGATCGCAGGCCTTGTCGTGCTCAGCCTTGTCGGCGCCGCAGCCGGCTGGTCCGCCGTCAATCCGGTCACCGGCGACGTGCTTCAGGCCAAAAGCCTGCTGTCGGGCGAAAACCTCGAAAAGCTGATCATCGGCATGCCCAACACGCTGGCCAACTTCCCGCCGTTGGGCCTGGTCATCACCATCATCTACGGCGCGTCCGTGGCCGAGCGGACGGGGCTGTTCGCCACCGCCATCCGCGGCGCGCTGCTGAATGCGCCCAAGGCGATCCTGACGCCGATCGTGGTGATCACCGGCATGGTCTCACACCATGCCTCCGACGCATCCTATGTCGTGGTCATTCCGTTGGCGGCTGTGATCTTCGCGGCGGCGGGACGCCATCCGCTGGCCGGGCTGGCGGCCGGCTTCGCAGCCGTTTCGGGCGGCTATGCGGGTAACCTGTTCCCCGGTGCCTCGGACGCCCTGATTCTGGGGATTACGGAGCCTGCGGCGCGTCTGATCGATCCCACCTATTCGGTGAACATCGCGGGCAACTGGTTCTTCATCGTCGGCGTCGTCCTGGTCTTCACGCCCATCGTCTGGTTCATGACCGACAGGATCATCGAGCCGCGCCTGAACGCTCTGAACCCGCGCAAGCTGCAAGAGGCGCCGATCCAGCCTCAGGACGCGCAGGAACAGGGCCTCAACGGCGCCGAGAAGCGCGGCCTGATGTTCGCCGGCCTGACCGTTCTGGGCATGCTGGCCCTGTGGGCCCTGATCACCTGGCTGCCCGGCTCACCCTTCGTGGACCCGGACGCCGAGGCGGCACAGCGGTTCAATCCGCTGTTCAAGTCGCTGGCCGCCTTCTTCGCCGTGACCTTCTTCCTGTCCGGCGCCGCCTATGGATTCGGTTCGGGCTCTGTCTCCAGTCACCATGACCTGGTGCGGATGATGCGGGACGGGATCGTCACGCTGGCGCCCTACATCGTGCTGGTCTTCTTCGCCGCCCACTTCGTGGCCATGTTCAACTGGTCGGGTCTGGGCCCGATCCTGGCGGTCAATGCGGCGGCCCAGCTCAAGGCCATCGCCCTGCCCGCTCCCCTGCTGCTGATCGCCGTGGTGTTGGTGTCCTGCTTCTTCGACCTGTTCATCGGCTCGGCCTCGGCCAAATGGTCTGCGCTGGCGCCCATTGTGGTGCCGATGTTCATGCTGCTGGGCATTTCGCCCGAGATGACGACCGCCGCCTACCGCATGGGCGATTCGGTCACCAACATCGCCACGCCGCTGATGAGCTATTTCCCGCTGATCCTCACCTTCGCCCAGCGCTGGGACAAGGATTTCGGCCTCGGCTCCCTGATGGCGACGATGTTGCCTTATGCCGGGGCGTTCCTGGTGGCGGGTCTCTGCATGATCGCGGCCTGGGTCGCGCTGGACCTGCCGCTGGGGCCCGGCGTGGGCGTGCATTACGAGCTGCCAGCGGCCATTTCGGCCCCTGCGAGCGCCCCGATGCAAGGAAGCTGAGTTTTCCACAGGAAGGGCGCTTGACGCCCGCCGCGAGCCCGCCTAAACGACGCCCCTCGCCGCGGCGCACTGCCGCCGCAGCGGGAAACGCGGGTGTAGCTCAGTTGGTTAGAGTGCCGGCCTGTCACGCCGGAGGTCGCGGGTTCGAGCCCCGTCACTCGCGCCACTTCTTTCCGATCCGGGAAAGAAGTGGCGCACACCGCCCTCTCCTCTTCGACAATCGATCCGAACCGCAGCCACCTTGGCGCATCGCCGTTGCGTGGTTCGTCCAGCCAGCAAAAAGCCCCCGGAATCGCTCCGGGGGCTTTTGCGTTTCAGCGCTTGCCGACCTCAGGGCTCGATCTCGACCACCTCGACCCGTGAACCGTTCAGCACCAGGGCGATCTCGCCGCGCTTCAGCTTCAGCGCGTCCTCCCCGAACAGTTCGCGGCGCCAGCCCTTCATCGCCTCGACATTCGCGTCATCGCTCTGGGCGATCTTCTCCAGATCAGCAACGTTGGCGATCAGCTTGGACGCCACGCCCGCATTGTCGCTCTTGGCCTTGAGCAGCACCTTCAAAAGCTCGACCACCGACGGGGCCGCCGGCTGGTTGTGGGCCGGTCGCTCGATCTTGGGCGCATGAGCCTCTGGATCGGCCAGCACGCGCTTCAGCTCGGCCGCCAGTTCCAGCCCCAGGCGCGAGCCGCCGAATCCCTTGGGCACCGACCGCAGCCGGTTGAAGGCGTCCGGATCGGTCGGCCCCTGGGTCGCGATCTCGTCGATGGCGTCGTCCTTCAGGATCCGGCCGCGCGGCTGATCGCGTTCCTGGGCGGCGCGCTCGCGCCAGACCGCAGTGGCGACGAAGGCGGCCAGATATTTGGCCGCGTATTTCTTGGGCTTCAGCCGCTTCCAGGCGTTCTCAGGCGTGGTGTCATAGAGAGCCGGATCGATCAGATCCTCCATCTCGGACAGGACCCAGTCCAGACGCCCATCCTTTTGCAGGCGATCCCTGAGCTTGGGATACAGGGCCGCCAGATGGGTCACGTCGCCCAGCGCATAGACCAGTTGCGCATCCGACAGGGGCCTGCGGGCCCAGTCGGTGAAACGACTGCCCTTGTCCAGCTCCTGCCGCAGCATCTGGCGCACCAGGGCCTCATAGCTGACCTGATCGCCGAAGCCGGCGGCCATGGCCGCGACCTGGGTGTCGAACATCGGGCGAGGCATGGCGCCCAGCCGATTGAAGATTTCGACATCCTGCCGGGCGGCGTGGAAGACCTTCAGGATCGATTCGTCGCGCAACAGCGCCAGAAACGGCTCCAGATCCAGATCCTCGGCCATCGGATCGATGATGGCGGCGTCCGTCGGCGAGGCGGCCTGGATCAGGCACAGCTTCGGCCAGTAGGTCGTTTCCCGCATGAACTCGGTATCGACCGTGATGAAGGGGGCCTTTGACAGGCGTGCGCAGAATTCGATCAGCGCGTCATTGGTGGTGATTGGCGTCATTCGGATGCTATAGCCCCGCGCAAGCCGGTTGTGGCAAGAGCGCCGCGACACATTCCCGCCACTGATTCAGGCCCGTGACCCATGAGCGACAGCCCCGAACACCTCAAGAATGGGCTGACCTACGCCGATGCGGGGGTCGATATCGACGCGGGCGAGATGCTGGTCGACGCCATCAAGCCCTTGGCCAAATCCACGCGTCGCCCCGGCGCAGAGGCGTCGCTGGGCGGTTTTGGCGCCCTGTTCGACCTCAAGGCGGCGGGATTTGAAGATCCCCTGATCGTCACGACGACGGACGGCGTGGGTACGAAACTGAAAATCGCCATCGAAACCGGCCGTCATGATGGCGTCGGCGTTGATCTGGTCGCCATGTGCGTCAACGACCTGCTGGCACAGGGCGCCGAGCCGCTGATGTTCCTGGACTACTACGCCACGGGCAAGCTGGATGTGGACGCCGCGCGCCGCGTCGTCGCCGGCATCGCTGAGGGCTGCCGTCAGGCGGGCGCCGCACTGGTCGGTGGCGAGACCGCCGAAATGCCGGGCATGTACGACGGCGCCGATTATGATCTGGCCGGCTTCTCGGTCGGCGCGGTCGAGCGGGGGCATGTCCTGCCGCGGCTGGATCTGCAGAACACCGGCGACATCATCATCGGCCTGGCGTCGTCCGGCCCGCACTCCAATGGCTATTCGCTGATCCGCAAGGTGGTCGAAAAATCCGGCCTGTCGTGGGGTGACGACGCCCCGTTCGCCAAGGATCGCACCCTGGCCCAGGCGCTGATGGAGCCGACCCGCATCTATGTGAAGCCTGTCCTGCCGCTGATGAAGGCCGGTCTGATCAAGGGCGCGGCGCACATCACCGGCGGCGGTTTGATCGAAAATCCACCGCGCTGCATCGTCGACGGCCTGAAGGCCGAATTCGACTGGAACGCATGGCCGCTGCCCCACGTCTTCGAATGGCTGGGCCAGGTCGGCGGTATCTCGGATCACGAGCTGCGCCGCACCTTCAACTGCGGCGTCGGCTTCATCCTGATTGTTGCGCCCGAGAACGCCGAACCGGTGCTGGCCGCCCTGTTGAACGCGGGCGAGACGGCCTTCGTATGCGGACAACTGGTCGCCGCGTGACACGGACGCGGGTCGCCGTCCTGATTTCAGGGACCGGCTCGAACATGGCCGCCCTGATCGCGGCGGCCGAGGCGCCTGACGCCGCGTTTGAGATCGCGCTGGTGCTGTCCAATCGCCCTGACGCCTCCGGTCTGGCTCATGCCGCCGCGCGTGGCGTGCCGACGTTGGCGATCGACCATCGCCCTTTTGGCAAGGATCGCGAGGGACATGAGCGGGCGCTCGACGCCGTCCTGACCGCTCACGAGGTCGAAGTCATCGCCCTGGCCGGCTATATGCGCCTGCTTACCCCCTGGCTGGTGCAGCGCTGGGAAGGTCGGATGCTGAACATCCACCCCAGCCTGTTGCCCCTTTACCCCGGCCTGGACACCCACGCCCGCGCTATACAAGCGGGCGACGCCGAAGCGGGCTGCACGGTCCATCTGGTTACAGAGGGCGTCGACGAAGGCCCCGTTCTGGCCCAGACGCGCGTGCCCATCCTTACGGCCGACACGCCGCAAACGCTGGCCAGTCGGGTGCTGGAGGCGGAGCACGCGCTCTACCCTTCTGCGCTCACCGCCTTTTGTCGCGATCGCACATAAAAAAAACGGCTCCGGATCGCTCCGGGGCCGCTCTTCATTCACCTCGTCAGGGCTTAGCGGGGCGTGGTCGCCGCACCTGCCACGGCGCCGATAGCGGCTCCGGCGACGGTCGCACCTGTGTTGCCGCCAATGGCCTGGCCGGCGACTGCGCCGCCGATGGCGCCGGTGGCGGCCCGTTGTTCCATCGTCTGGCCACAGGCCGCCAGCATGGCGACAGCGCCGATGACGGGGGCAAGCTTGATGATCGTCTTCATGTCCGGTCTCCTTGGTGGGGGATAAGGTCGAGCTGAAAACGAAACGGCCCGCGTCCGGTTCCGGGCGCGGGCCGTCTTTATTGTGACGCTGTGTTCAGAGCACAGACGCTTCGCCGTAGCTTAGCCGACGATCTGATCGTCCGTGAAGAACTGGGCGATCTCGATCTTGGCGTTGTCCAGGCTGTCCGAGCCGTGGACCGAGTTCTCGCCGATCGACAGGGCGAACAGCTTGCGGATCGTGCCGTCAGCGGCGTCGTTCGGGTTGGTCGCGCCCATGACTTCGCGGTACTTGGCGACAGCGTTGTCGCCTTCCAGCACCTGCACGACGACGGGCTCGGCAGTCATCTGGCCGACCAGCTCGCCGTAGAACGGGCGCTCGGCGTGAACTTCGTAGAACTTCTTGGCCTGGGCCTCGGTCAGTTGGACGCGACGCTGGGCGACGATGCGCAGGCCGGCGTCTTCGATAACGGCGTTGATCTTGCCGGTCAGGTTGCGACGGGTCGCGTCCGGCTTGATGATCGAGAAGGTGCGTTCGGTCATGAGAGTGACTTCTTGTTTGGGAGTTTGAAGGTCGCGGGCTTATAGCGGCGCCCTCCCCGCTTTCCAACTGCCTGCTGAATCGTTGTCGTCACCATGCTCCAGATCACCAACCTGACGTTCAACGCCTGGGGCCGCCAGTTCCTGGACGACGCCTCCGTCAGCCTGCCGCCGGGCTCCAAGGTCGGCCTGGTCGGCCGCAACGGGATCGGTAAATCCACCCTGTTCAAGCTGATCCTCGGTGAACTGGCCGCCAATGGCGACGAGGTCAGCATGCCCCGGAACGCCCGTATCGGCTCAGTGGACCAGGAGCACCCGGCAACGCCGGATAGTGTTCTGGATACGATTCTGGAGGCCGATGAGGAACGTCACAGCCTGCTGACCCGGCTTGAAACGGCCGAGCCGGAAGAGATGGGTGAGATTTGGGCCCGCCTGATCGACATCGACGCCGATTCCGCCCCCGCCCGCGCCGGTGAAATCCTGGCGGGTCTGGGCTTCAGCCAGGCGGACCAGCAGCGTCCCATGTCCGAATTCTCGGGCGGCTGGCGGATGCGTGTGGCCCTGGCGGCGGCGCTGTTCTCCGAGCCGGATATGCTGCTCCTGGACGAACCGACCAACTATCTGGATCTGGAAGGGGCGCTGTGGCTGGAAAGCCGGCTGCAGAAATATCCGCACACCGCCCTGATCATCAGCCACGACCGCGAACTGCTGAACAACAGTTGCACCCACATCCTGCATCTGGCGAACCGCAAGCTGGAGATTTACACCGGCGGCTACGACATGTTCGAGAAGGCACGCGCCGAAAAGGCCCGCCTGCAACTGTCAGCCAAGGCCAAACAGGACGCCGAGCGCGCCCACCTGCAAGCCTTCGTAGATCGCTTCAAGGCCAAGGCGTCCAAGGCCGCCCAGGCCCAGTCGCGGATGAAGCGCCTGGCCAAGATGGAGCCGGTATCGACCACGATCGAGGAACGCGTCGCCCCCTTCACCCTGCCATCGCCGCCGCGCCCGCTGGCGCCGCCGCTGATCCGTCTGGAACGCGCCAACGTAGGCTATGAGACCGGCAAGCCGATCCTGCGCAATCTGAACCTGCGGATGGATCTGGACGACCGCATCGGCCTGCTGGGGGTCAACGGCGCCGGCAAATCGACCTTCGCCAAGATGATCGCCGGTGCTCTGAACGTCACCGAGGGCGAGCTCCATCGCGACCGCAAGATGCGCGTGGGCTGGTTCCACCAGCACCAGATTGAGGCGATGGACCCGACCGACACGCCGCTGGAGATCATCCGCCGCGCCATGCCGGACGCGACCGAAAGCAGCCGCCGCTCAAAACTGGCCCAGTTCGGTCTGGGCTATGAGAAACAGGAAACCACGGTCGAGAGCCTGTCGGGCGGCGAGCGCGCGCGCCTTCTGCTGAACATGGTGGCCATGGACGCGCCCCACGTCCTGATCCTGGACGAACCGACCAACCACCTGGACATCGACAGCCGCCGCGCCCTGCTGGACGCCCTGAACGACTACAACGGCGCCGTCATTCTGATCACCCACGACCGTTCGCTGATGGAACTGGTGGCCGACCGTCTGTGGCTGGCTGCTGATGGAACGGTAAAGCCCTATGAGGGCGATATGGACGACTATCAGAAATTCGTCCTCGACCGCGCCAAGGCCGCCGCCGTCAAGCCGACCCAGATCAAGGAAGAGGCCGCAAACGTCGCTGCGCCGTCGCCGGGCAAGAAAAAGAACGACAAGAAATCAGGGCCGTCGCCCTCAACCCTGCGTCACGCCGTCAAGAAGGCCGAAGAGCGAATGGCCGCCCTGACCGCCGAGTTGGCCCGCATCGACGACGACCTGGCCAATGCCGCCATATCGAACCCCAAGGCGCTGGAAGGCCTGACCCGCGCCCGCGCCAAAACACAGGGCGACCTTGAATCCGCCGAAGCTGCATGGGTCGAGGCCGAAGAAGCCCTGGCGGCCGTGTCCTGATGACCAAACCGATTCAGTTCACCCGGGAAGAACGCACCGCCATCGGCGGCCGTATCCGCGACTTCTTCAGCAAAGAGCTGGATCAGGACATCAGCCAACTGCAGGCCGAAATGACGCTGGATTTCTTTGGCGCCGAGATCGGGGGCTGGTTTTACAATCGCGGGCTCTACGACGCCCAGGCCGTGGTCACGGCCCGGGCTGAAGAAACGGTAGAGGCGATCTACGCCCTGGAGCGCACGGCCGATTTCAAACGCTAATGCGTCAGCCGCAGGCGACGCGGGTCACCAGATTGCTGGTGTCGTCGTAGGTGAAGGTCACGCGGTCAAAGCGGTAATCCATCGTGGCGGCGCAACTACTGCACAGAACACGGAACGAACGACCTGCGGGCGCCGCCGGTATCGTGGACCGGTTCCGCCCGACATACTCCTGATAGTCACCAGGCTGGCAGGCGATCGGATTCGGCTGTGCGCCATCGGCGGGCGGGGTTGAGGCGTCCTGGGTCGGAGCGCAAGCCGCAAGCGACAGGGCGCCGACGGCTATCAATGTCAGGGCGATCTTCATCAGCGTCTCCGGGATGGGCCTAGCCGCAGCGCACGGTTTCGACCAAGCTCGTTTGTTGATTGTAAAAGATATTCAACCGGTAAGGCGAATAGTCTTCTGTGATAGGACAGGTCGTGCAGGCGACCCTGCGGTTTATCACATCCACCGGAACGGGGATTTCGGTGCGAAGTTTCCCGACCAGCCACTGGTTTTCGCCCGCCTTGCACAGATCGGCGTCGGTCTGGGGCATTCGCGTGCCCACCGGCTGGCTCTGTTCAGCCTGCTCGACGATGCGAGGGGCAGCAGGTGTGGTGTCCGGAGGGGTCGAACAGCCGGCAAGCGCCAGCAAGCCGATCAGGCCGCCTTTTCCCAGCGCCCGTCCTCGTCCTGACGCCAGTAGGCCAGATTGGCCTCGATCGACTTCAGCGTCCGCCAGCGCTCTCGCGCGTGCTGCAACGCCGCTTCGTCCCGTCCGTCGAAAATGATGAAGCATCGTTCAAAAGCCTCTGTCGCGCCCGTTTCTGCGTCGTCGACGATGAACAGCGCCTGAGCATTGTTCAGGTTGCCCGCTGATTCTGACAACAGGACCGGTTGACGATCCGCATGCGGCTCGTCAGCCAGCCCATGCGCCAGGAAGCTGTCGTCGCGATATGTCCAGAGTTGAGCGTCGATATCTGCCAGCCGCCCGCCATCACGGGCGCGCACCAGCGCACGCCATCCCCGCTGAACCGTCTTGTCCAGCAGGGTCGGCAGCACCTGATCGAGCGTGGACCGCTCCAGATGGTAGAACCAGATTTCCGGCTTGGCGTCAGACACCCGGCTCCACCTCTTTAGAAAGACTCAGGCCTCGTACTTGTCCGCGACCATGCGGTCCAGCAGACGCACGCCCCAGCCCACGGCGCCGTCCGGCACGGTCGGATTGCGGCTGTCCTTGACCCAGGCGGTCGGGGCGATGTCGATGTGCGCCCACGGCGTGCCGTTGGTGAAGCGCTGCAGGAACAGGGCGGCGGTGATCGAACCCCCGGCCCGGCCGTTGCCCATGTTCTTCACATCGGCGATCGGGCTGTCGATGTGACGCTCGTACTCGGCTGGCAACGGCATGCGCCAGACCTTCTCGCCGACCTTGGGGCCGGCTTCCAGAACGCCGCCGGCGACGCCGTCGTCGTTCGAGAAGACGCCCGCATATTCCATGCCCAGCGAGATGATCATGGCGCCCGTCAGGGTGGCCAGATCGATCATGAATTGCGGCTTGAAACGCTCCTGCGTGTACCAGAGGCAGTCCGCCAGAACGAGGCGACCCTCGGCGTCGGTGTTCAGCACCTCCACCGACTGGCCGGACATTGAGATGACCACATCGCCCGGACGTTGCGCGTCGCCGTCGGGCATGTTTTCAACCAGACCCAGGACGCCCACGGCGTTAACCTTGGCCTTGCGCCCCGCCAACGCGTGCATCAGGCCGGTCACAGCCGCGGCGCCGCCCATGTCCCACTTCATCTCTTCCATGCCGTCCGCGGGCTTGATCGAGATGCCGCCGGTGTCGAAGCAGACCCCCTTGCCGACGAAGGCGATGGGGGCGTCGCCCGCCTTGCCGCCATTCCACTTGATGACCGCCAACTGGCTTTCACGCACCGAGCCCTGGCCGACGGCCAGCAGGGTGCGCATGCCCAGCTTCTCCATCTCGGCCTCGCCCAGGATCTCGACTTCCAGACCCAGGCTCTCGAGTTCCTTCACACGGCGCGCGAACTCGGCGGGATAGAGGACGTTGGCCGGTTCAGCGACCAGATCGCGCGAGAACAGCACGGCGTCCGCGACCGCCGACAGCGGGGCGAAGGCGCTCTCGGCCGCCTTTACGTCCGACGTCACCACGCGAACCGTCGTCACCGACGGGATCTTCTCGGGCTTCTGCCTGGTCAGATATTTGTCGAAGCGATAGGCGGCCAGTCGCACGGCGAAGGCGGCGCGCGCGGCCTGCTCGGCCGACAGGCTGCCCACGTCCAGGGTCAGCGTCGTCGCGCCCGACAGCTTCACAGCGTGATAGGCGGCCGCAGCCGCCGCCTCGACCGTCAGGTCGCTCAAGGCGCCGCTCGCTCCGGCGCCCGTCAGGACGATCGTATCCGCCGACACGCCTTGAGGCGCCGCGACGATCAGGGTGCTGTTGGGGGCGCCGTTGAAGCGGCTGTTCTTCATGGCGCGAGCCAGACTGCCCCCCGCCTTTTCGTCGTGTTCCGCGTTCTGGCCCGCAAACTGGCGGCCTTCATGCACGAGCAGGGCCAGGACCTCGGCGGCGCCGGCTTCGGCGACAAACTCGACTTTCATGCGACTTAACTCCAACCGAAGCGTCGCTCCGGCGTATCAGGGAAATAGTTAGGCGCGCGCCCACGGGTGTCGCGGTCACGTCCGGATGGTGTATTAGATGCTCTCCCTCGCCCTCGCCTGCAACCGGGCGCAAATTTTCCCTGCATGACGCTGATACAAGGCTATCTTTTCCGCCAGATTGCTCGCCCAGTACTGGCGGCGTGCGCGGCGCTGGCGGGAATCGGCATTCTGAGCCAGAGCCTGGATCAGCTGGAGGTCGTGGTCGAACGCGGCCAGAGCATCTGGGTCATGGCCAAACTGACGCTGCTGGCGACACCGCAACTGGTCAGCGTCATCTTGCCGATCGGCCTGTTTGTCGGCGCGTTGATCGTCCTGACCCGTCTTCAGCGTGAACACGAACTGACCGCCGCCTTTGCCGGCGGAATGACCCGGTGGCAGGTCATCTCGCCGGCCGCGCGTCTGGCTATGATCGTGACGTTGGCCGGACTGTTCATCAACCTGTTCGTCCAGCCGTGGTCCCAGCAGGAGGCGCGGCGACAGGCCTTCGCCATTCGCACCGATCTGGCGGCCTTGCTGGTCCAGGAGGGACAGTTTGTTCAGGGGCCGGGCGGGCTGACCGTCTATGTGCAGGAGGTTCAGCAGAACGGGCTGATGCAAAACCTGTTCATCTATCTGGACAACGGCAAGAGCGTGACGACCTGGGACGCGTCCGAGGCGCGGTTCGGCCGGATCGCGGGGGCGCCGGTGCTGACGATGGAGAATGGCTCCATGCAGCGTTACGGCTCCAACGGCGTGCTGAACTACCTCTCCTTCGACCATTATGCTTTCGACCTGGCCCCCTACACGCAAGTCAGCGACAACGTCCGCTACAAGCCAGCCGACCTGTACGTCAGCCAGTTGTTGAATCCACCGCAGGCGCAGCGGGAGTCGCGCGGCGAACTGATGGCCGAACTGCATTCACGGATCGCCTCGCCCCTGTACGCTCTCGCCGCCATGGCCATGGCGCTGGCTGCAATCCTGGGGGGCGCGTTCAGTCGGACAGGCTATGCAGGTCGCATCGCCAGGGCGGCCGGAGCTTTTCTGACGGTACGCATCATCGGTTACGGCCTCGTCGCCGCCAGTGCATGGAATGTGTGGCTGAACCTGTTCCAGTACGCCCTGCCGATCGCCGCAACGGCGCTGTCCTTGCGCTTGTTGTTCCGCGCGCTGAAGCCTCGGCGACGCCGGGGCTCGTCGGCTATCGAGCGCCTCAGGGCGAGGTTCGCATGAACCGGCGGCTGTCTGTTCCTCGCTTCCAGCTGGGCCGCATCGAACGCTATGTGCTGATCCAGCAGGCCCGATCGTTAGCCATCGCCCTGACGGTGATTTCGGCGCTGGTGATGCTGATCGACTTTGTCGAAATTTCGCGCGGCGTGGGCTCGGATGTCGATCTGTCCGGGGCCCGCATCTTGGGCTTGATGCTGCTGAAGTCACCATCGGTGATCCTGCAACTGATGCCGTTCGTCTTCCTGTTCGGAACACTGGCGGCCTACATCGGACTGAACCGGCGCAGCGAGTTGATCGCCATGCGCGCGGCGGGCGTGTCCGCCTGGCGATTCGTGCTGCCCGCTGCCGGCGCGGCGCTTGTTGCCGGCGTTCTGACCGTGACGGTCCTGGGCCCCATGGCGTCGTCCGCTGACGGACTGTTCCAGCGCGAACGTACCCGCCTGTCCGGCGGCGCATCGGGCGCGACACAGGACGCAGTCTGGCTGCGTGAAGGCAACGCCAGTCGCCAGATGGTCATCCGCGCCACGCGCCAGAACCGGGCCGACGCCAGCCTGCAGGACGTGACCTTCTTCATCTACACGATCGACCAGGAGGGGCGCAGGACATTCAGCGAGCGTCTGGATGCGCAGGCGGCAGCCCTCTCCGCCGGGAGTTGGCGCCTGACGAACGTGGTCGGGGCCGAAACGGGGCAACGCGCCGTCCGCTATGCCGCGCTCGACCTGCCCTCCAGCCTCGCTGATGACGAAGCGTTCGAACGTTTCGCCCGGCCCCAGGCCACGCCCTTCTGGTCGTTGCCTGCGCAAATCAGGCGGGTTGAGGACGCAGGTTTCTCGTCCACTGCCTATCGCCTGCGTTTACAGCAGTTGCTGGCGACCCCCCTGGTGTTCGCGGCCATGTCCATCCTGGCGGCCGCCTTCTCCCTGCGCCTGATGCGTCTGGGGGACATGGCGCGCATGACGGTGGCGGCGGTCGTGCTCGGCTTCGCCTTCTTCTTCCTGAACCAGTTTTCGTCGGCGATGGGATCGGCCGAGGTGGTTCCGCCGTTTCTGGCGGCCTGGTTGCCACCCGTGTTGACGGCGCTCGCCGCCTTCACCTTGCTGTTCTATACCGAAGACGGCTAAGCGCCCCCTTCGCCTTACGAGACGCCGTCCTCTATGACCCCGAACCGCCTGTCGCGCGACCGCCATAGCCGCCTGTTCCGCGGGTCAGGTCGGCGTGCGCGCCTGTTGATGGGCGCCGCGGTCATGGCCTGCACGCCCTCACTGGCCATGGCTCAAGAGACGGCTCCGCAAGTTAGCGCGCCCGTCAGCGCCGACGGCTTGACGCAGGACGCCGCCTATATCGAGGCTGACGCCACGACACGGCTGGGTGATGTGATATCGGCCGAAGGCATCGAGGATCGCGTACTGGCGCGCTTCCGCGACCGGACGCTGTTGGCGCGTAATGTCACCTACGATCTGACGACCGGCGTGGCGACCGCATCGGGCCAGGCGGAACTGACCGATCCGGACGGTACAGTTGTGTTCGCCAGCCAGCTGGAGCTTGATCGCGACCTGAAGGCCGGGGTTGCGGTTGATTTCGCCACCCGCCTGTCGAACGGCGCCAGCCTGATGGCCGCGACGGCGGTGCGTAGATCGGCGAATGTCAGCGAACTGAACCACGTCATCTTCACACCCTGCCCGATCTGCGACGAGAACGGGCCCAGGACGCCCAGCATCTCTATCCAGGCTGAAAAGGTGGTTCAGGATGAAGGGCTGCGGGCCATCCTGTATCGCAACGCGGTGTTCCGCGTGGGTGGCGTGCCTGTGCTCTATCTGCCGGCCTTCGCTCATCCGGATCCCTCGGTCGAACGTGCGTCGGGTTTCCTGATCCCGATGATCAACTACGACGAGGGGCGCGGCGTCAGCTGGGAGCAGCCCTATCTGATCGTCGTCTCGCCATCCGAGGACTGGCTGATCAGCCCCCAGATCAACATGGATGTCGCCCCGTTGCTGAACGTCCAGTGGCGTCGGCGCTTCAACGCTGGCGTGGTCGAGGCCCGCGGCGGTTACACCTATGAGCGCAATTTCGGCGACTTTGACCTGGATGGCGACGGGGATGCCGAAAGCAACGTCCGCTTTGGCGACCGCACGAACCGCAGCTATCTTTTGGCTCACGGAAAGTTCGATCCGATCGGCGCCTGGCGCTGGGGCTTCACAGCCGAACGCACGTCGGACAAGACTTTGTTCGACCGTTATGACGTTCGCGACCCGTATCAGGACAACGGCCTCTACTATGGAGACCGGCGGCGCCTGATCACTCAGCTGTATGCCGAACGCCAGACTGACCGATCCTATCTGTCGATCGCCGCCTTCGACATCCAGAGCCTGCGTCTCGACCCTAGATATGCGTCCACCGATTTCCGTGATCTCGATGGCTACAAGGTCTTCGAGGATGACCACACCTTGCCGCTGGTCGCGCCGATCATCGACGCTCGGTGGGAACCGGAAGGCCCCGTCTTTGGCGGGCGTCTCAGACTTAAGGGCTCGGCCGTCGTCCTGGATCGCGATGCCTACGTCGGCGGCCCGATCCTGCGACCCGAGATCATCCCTGCGATAACGACCGACCTGCCTGGGGTCGACAGCCGCCGTATCACCGGCCAGGGCGAATGGCGCCGGACCCTGATCAGCGCCAACGGTATGCGGTGGGAGCCCTTTGTTGATGGGCGCCTGGACGTCTACTCCATCAACGACCTGCCACCGATGATGGGCGTATCCGACGATACGATCAATCGCGGCCGAGCGACGGCCGGGATGGACATCAGCTATCCGCTGTATCGCCGGCTCAGCGCCACGTCTGATCTGGTGCTCGAGCCCTATGCTCAGCTTTCAGTGTCCACAGTGTCGGATCTGGATCCGCGCATTCCCAACGAGGACAGTCAGCAGATCGAGCTGGACGCCAGCTCCCTGTTCCGCACGGACCGGTTTCCGGGATTCGACCTCTATGAAGGCGGCGCGCGCTTCACCGCGGGGGCGCGCGCCACGCTCAGCTGGGACGCCATTCGCAGCGCCAGCCTGTTCATCGGCCGCAGCTATCGCCAAGACCGCGAGGTGGCCTTCCGCACGCCTATCCCTGACGAACCCACGCGGCTCTATGACCCTTCCGGGTTGGCGGCGCGCACCTCGGACTGGGTGGTGCAGGCGACCTTCTCGCCCAGTGACCGTATGCGGGGCTGGGCGCATGCCACCATCGACAGCGCAGGCGAGGTGCGACGAGCGGAAGCAGCCATCGATGGTCGCTGGGGACGACGCAATCTGGCGACCGCCAGCTACATCATCGATCGCTCCAACCCCATCAACGGCCTCCTGAACCGGAACTACGAGTTCCTGCAACTGGCCGGCCAGCAGTTCATTTACGGCAACTGGGGCGTGACCGTCTCTGGCATTGCGGATCTCCGACAGGACATCGTCACTCGCTCCGAAGTCGGCCTGTTGTTCGACGACGATTGCTTCCGGTTCGAGATCGGATTCCGGCGAGACAACACCCGCGTTCGACCTAGCGGCCCTTCCGAGGGCGTTTTCGTGCGCCTAAACCTCGCCACGTTTGGCGGGTCAAGCTATGGTCAAGGCGAATGGCGTTGATCGGGACGCCTAAGCAGGCGATTTCGCTGGCTTTAAATGGC
Organism: Brevundimonas sp.; assembly: GCF_004210735.1. Classification (GTDB taxonomy): domain Bacteria; phylum Pseudomonadota; class Alphaproteobacteria; order Caulobacterales; family Caulobacteraceae; genus Brevundimonas. Next base: position 14,686 of record NZ_SDZL01000015.1, on the reverse strand, counting down.
ACGGGCGACAAGCGGATCGACGCCGCTTTGAGGAATCAGGACTGACGATGCGTTTGATGCGTTACACGACGGGCGTCGCGATGGCCGCGCTTATCGCCGGCTCGGCTCTGGCCCAGACGGCGCCGGTTGGCCAGGCCGCCGGCGTCCTGAACCCCGCAGCTGAGGACGCGCCTCAAATCACCCCGCCAGAGGCAAGCTTCCAGTTGGCCGATGGCATCGTGGCGACCGTCAACGATCAGATCATCACGGGTTTCGATCTGCGGCAGCGCATGTTGCTGCTGATCGCCCAGACTCAGGTCCAACCGACGCAGGAGAACCTGCCGTCCATCCAGCAGGAGGCTCTGAACCGCCTGATCGATGAACGGTTGCAGACCCAGGAACTGGTGCGGTTCGAAGTTCCCGTGACAGACGCCGACGTTGATGCCGACATCGCCGCCATGGCGCGAGAGGCGGGAACCACGCCCGAAACCTATCTGGGCTTCCTGGAGCAAGGCGGCATTCGCCCCCAGACGCTCCGAGACCAACTGCGCACCGAGATAGGCTGGCAGCAACTCGTCGGTGGACGGTTCAGCAGCCGTGCACGTGTCAGCCGTAACCAGGTTGAACAGGCGATGCGCCAGCTAACGGAAGCAGCGGCCAAGCCGCAGTATTTGATCGGCGAAATCTACATCGAGGCGTCGCGCGTCGGCGGCATGCAGGAGGCGATGAACGGCGCCACCCAACTGGTCCAGCAGATGGTCCAGGGTGCGCCATTCCAGGCGGTGGCCCGTCAGTTCTCGGCCGCGCCGTCGGCTGTTCGCGGGGGTGACGCAGGATGGGTTGTTCAGGGTGCGGTTCAACCGGCGCTGCAACAAGCTCTGGACACCCTTGAGGTCGGCCAATTATCAAACGCCATTCCGGTCGAAGGCGGGGTCTACATCATCTACATGCGGGACAAGCGGTCAGGCGCTTCGACCAGTCTCGTTCAGATGAAGCAGATCATGATTGAACTGCCCGAGACAGCCACCGAGGCGCAGGTCGCAGCAGCCACCTCGCGTCTGGAAGGTATTCGTTCCACCCTCACCTGTGACAACATCCTGCAACGCGCCACATCCGAGCAGGGCCTTCTGGGCTCTGATCTGGGCGAGAGTGACGTGCAAAGCCTGGCGCCCCAGTTCCAGCAAGTCGCCCGGTCCGCCGAAATCGGCACTGTCAGCAGCGCCGTACGAACGCCGCTTGGCGTTCATCTACTGGCGGTCTGTGGCCGGCGCGCAGGCGGTCCGGAAGCGCCGTCGTACGCCGAGGTGGAGAACCGCTTGCGGATGCAGAACCTGTCCATGCTGGCGCGTCGCTATATCCGCGACCTACGCTCCGACGCTCTCATCGAAATGAAATGACGTCGGCGATCTCCCCTCCCCTGGCCCTGACAATGGGCGAGCCTGCGGGCGTGGGGCCGGAGATCATCGTCGCCGCCTGGATGGCGTTGTCGCAGGACGCCGCTCCATCATCTTTCGTGGTCGTCGGGGACGCCGCCCTGTTCCGCGCTTCGGGTGCGCCGGTCGTCGAAGTGGGCGTACCGGCGGACGCCCCGTCCGTCTTCAAGCGCGCAATCCCCATTCTGAACCACCCGCTCCCCGCCTCTGTCGAACCGGGTCGACCTGATCCTCGCAACGCTGGGATGGTCGCCGACTGGATCGAGCAGGCGGTCGGGCTGGCGCTGTCAGGCGAAGTCGGCGCCGTCGTCACCGCCCCGATCGCCAAAGCTCCCCTGTATGCGGCGGGGTTCCGTTTTCCCGGCCATACGGAATTCATCGCCGAACTGACCGCCGACGCCCCCTTTGTCGGAACGCGAGGTCCGGTGATGATGCTGACGGCGCGTGATCTGCGCGCCTGTCTGGTGACCATCCATGTGGCGTTGGATCAGGTGCCCGAACTGGTCACCACAGACCGGGTCTGCCGCACTGTCCGCGTGGTGCATGAGGCGATGAAGCGAGATTTCGGCATCGCCTCCCCCCGTCTGGCCCTCGCGGCCTTGAACCCCCATGCGGGCGAAGGCGGGGCGCTGGGTCTGCAAGAGATCGAGGTGCTGCGCCCGGCCGTCGAGATACTGCGCGCCGAAGGAATCACGATCACCGAGCCCCTGCCCGCCGACACCCTGTTCCACGACGAGGCGCGGCGAACCTATGACGCCGCCATATGCCTGTATCACGACCAGGCCTTGATCCCGGTCAAGACACTGGACTTCTGGGGCGGGGTCAACGCCACCCTGGGCTTGCCCATTATCCGCACCTCGCCCGACCACGGCACGGGGTTCGACATCGCCGGCAAGGGTGTGGCGCGGCCCTACAGCCTGATCGCCGCCCTCCGTCTGGCGTCAGAGATGGCGGCGGCGCGCGCCGCGCGCTAAGCGGTGCGGATGAACGATCTGCCCTCCCTGCGCGAAACGCTGGACGCCCACGGCCTGTCCGCCAAAAAAAGCTTCGGCCAGCATTTCCTGCTGGACCTGAACGTCACGCGAAAGATCGTCCGCTTCGCCGGGCCATTTGAGGGTCGAGCCGTGATCGAGGTCGGTCCCGGCCCCGGCGGTCTGACCCGCGCCCTGCTGGAAAGCGACGCCGCAAGGGTCGTCCTGGTCGAGAAGGATCCCCGCTTCGTTCCCCTGCTGAATGAACTGGACGACGGATCAGGACGACTGGCGATCATCGAGGCCGATGCGCTGAAGGTGCGAGAGGCGGACCTGGTCGATGGCCCCGCCCATCTGGTGTCGAACCTTCCCTATAACGTCGGCACGGCGCTGCTGATCAAATGGCTGACAGGGCCGTGGCTGCCCCATAGCCTGACCCTGATGTTCCAGAAGGAAGTCGCGGAACGGGTCGTCGCCCAGCCGGGCGAGGACGCTTATGGCCGACTGGCGGTGATTAGCCAGGCCGTATGCGCCGCACGCATCGTCATGCATCTGCCGGCTGCGGCCTTTACGCCACCACCCAAGGTGGCCTCCGCCGTGGTGCACCTCACGCCGTTGGATGTGCGGCCGTCGCCTGAACGTCTGAAAAAACTGGAGCGCGTGACGGCGGCGGCGTTTGGTCAACGTCGCAAGATGTTGCGATCCAGTCTGAAGCAACTGGGCGGCGTCGCATTGTGCGAGGCGGCCGGGATCGAACCCGATGCGCGCGCAGAGACCATCGATGTCGCCGGATTCCTGCGCTTGGTCGACGCCTTGGCCTGATCTAGGCCGCCTGCTCGGCGCCGTTCGGCTGCACCGCCCGCTGCAGGGCGTCGTAAAGCTTGCGAGGCTCGAGCGGCTTTGCCAGCCAATCGGTCATTCCCGCCTCGCGGCAGGCTGCGACCTGGGCCGGCTCGGTCCCGGCGCTGAATCCGATCACCGGAGTGGTCGCATTGATGCCGCCCGAAGCGCGCAGGCGGCGCGTCGCCTCATTACCGTCAATGCCGGGCATGTTCACATCCATCAGCACGACGTCGAACGGCCGCTGTGCCAGGACATCCAGCGCCAACTGCCCGTCGGAGGCCGTCGACAGGTCCACGTCCAGCGGTTGCAGAACCAAGGCGATGGTGCGGCGGTTAATCTCGTGATCGTCAACCGCCAGCACCCGCAGGCGTCGACCCAGCACGGGCGGCGCAGCCACTGTCCCCTCGATGTCCTGGGTCGGTTCGCCAACGGGCAAGGTCAGGGTCAAGGTGAAGGCCGCGCCCTGCCCTTCGATACTGGTCGCCGCCAGATCGCCGCCAATCAACCGGGCCAGGTCCCGGCTGACCGTCAGGCCCAGCCCCGTCCCCCCATAGGTCCGCGCCACCTCGGCCGAACCCTGGGCGAAGGGCGAAAACAGCCGCGCCATCGCATCCGGCGAAATCCCGCGTCCCTGATCGATAACGGTCAGGGTCAGCGATCGCATGCCATTGTCGGGCGCCGACACATCGACCTCAATCCGGATCGCGCCACGGCTGGTGAATTTCACCGCGTTCGAGACCAGGTTGTTGACGATCTGCCGTAGCCGGAAATGATCCCCCTTGAGCCAGACGGCGTCCCGATCTGGCCCGACAGCCTGCAGCGCCAGGCCCTTTTGGGCCGCGGGAGCATGCCAGAAACGCGCGGCGTCGCGGACGAAGGCGCCCAGTTCGAAATCGCGCGCCTCCAGCACCATGGCGCCGGCTTCCATCTTGGAGTGATCCAGCAGGTCATCCAGCATGCCTGTCATCAAGCGCCCCGCATCGATGATCAGGTCGGCGGTCTCGTCAGTGCGTTCTGGCGAGGTTCGGATGACGTGCGCGCCGGCTAGGATGGCGCTGACCGGCGTGCGCAGTTCGTGGCTGACGATCGCGGCCATGGCGGCGCGATCCGCCATGGCCGCCTGGGCCTGCTCCAGCCGACGCTCGGCCTCGGCCAACGCCTCGATCTCGGCGCGGCGCGCCGCATGGACACGCCCGTACACATTGAGGATCGCGCCCGCAAACAGGCCACTGGCCAGCATCATCAGGATCAGGCTGTTCACATCGCCGCCGGCGATCTTGATAAGCGGCATCAGCGCCAGCGCGACCAGATAGGGCGTGGCGCCGACGAAAAAGATCAGTCGCGAACCGATGCCGGACGCCACATTGGTCAGAAGTCCGCCGGCGATCGTCAGGGCCGCCACCGTGGCCAGCACGGCGTCTCCGGTTGCCCAGATGACCAGGGCGATACCGGAATAGGTGGTCGCCATCACCGTGGTCGAGGCCATGGCCATGATGACCGCTGTCCGCCCCGCCGACAGCCCGCGGCGGAACGGCGTCATGGCCGCGAACTCGAATGTCTGGACCGCGACCGCTGTGATCAGCCACGGAGTGATCCAGTCCCCTAGGCCAGTCGTGTGCAGGGCCCAGGCCATGACCGCGGCAAGCAGCAAACGAACCGGCGCTTGCTTCAGGCGCTCGTCGCCGCTGGCTGTCAGGATCGGTGCGATGACGTCCAGATTGCCCATGAAATCCCCGTTTCCGAGATTCCGTTACGGCAAGATGGCGAACAGCTTATGAACGCCGCTATACGACCTCGTGCAGCAGGGCGTCCTTGTACGCCTCGACCCAGAGATTGCGGGCCCGGCAGCTGCGCTCGGCGTGATAGATGTGCGCCAGTTCCGCATACGAGCGGTCGAAATCCTCGTTGACCAGGATGTAGTCGAACTCGTCGCAGTGTTCGATCTCACCCTTGGCGTTGGCGACGCGGCGTTCGATTACGTCCTCGGCGTCCTGCGAGCGCGTCACCAGACGGCGGCGCAGTTCCTCAAGGCTGGGCGGCAGGACGAAGACACGCACCGCGTCGCCTGGGCATTTCTCGGCCACGTCGCGGGCGCCCTGCCAGTCGATATCGAACAGGACGTCACGCCCTTCGGCCAGGGCGCGGTCGACGGGCGCGCGCGGGCTGCCGTAGCGATTGCCGTGCACATCGGCCCATTCCAGGAAGGCGTCGGCGTCGATGAAGCGCTGGAATTCCTCGTGGCTGACGAAATGATAGTCGCGGCCGTCCACCTCGCCGGGTCGGATATCGCGCGTCGTCATGGACACCGACAGCTCCAGCCCGCCGTGATCGGCCATCAGGCGACGGCACAGGCTGGTCTTGCCAGCGCCCGAAGGGCTGGCGACGATCAGCAGGACGCCACGACGGGGGGTGCGGTTATTCGACATTCTGAACCTGTTCACGCAACTGCTCGATCACGGCCTTGAGCTCGAGACCGATTCCGGTGAGCGCGGTCGTAGCCGATTTCGAGCAGAGGGTGTTCGCCTCCCTCATGAATTCCTGCATCAGGAAGTCGAGTTTTCGACCGGCGGGGGGCTGCTGCAACAGGGTGCGAGCCGAGGCGACGTGGGCGGTCAGTCGATCCAGTTCTTCCCGCACGTCGGCCTTGGTCGCCAGGGCGGCGGCTTCAAGGAATACGCGATCCTCGAGCCCCGGGGCGTCGGGCGCCAGTTCAGTGATGCGACGCGTGAAGCGGTCGCGAATGACCTCGACCTGGGTCTGCGCCTCGGCCTCGGCACGGTCCACCAGCGCCTCGATCCCACCGATGAAGTCGGTGATGACGGGCAGGAGCTGCGCCCCTTCCCGCTCTCGCGAAAGTTTCAACGCATCCAGCGCCTGTTCTATGGAGGCGGCCATGGCGGCCTCGACGGCAGAGTGAGTCTCGGGATCGTCATCTTCCTCGGGCGCTTCCAGCACACCACGCAGGGACAGCAGGCCATCGGCGGACGGCGGGGTCGCGCCCTCTTCCGCCAGTGCGTTAGCCAGCTTCAGGTATGTCGCCAGAACCCCCTGATTGACCCGGGGTGCGGTTTCGCTTCCCTCGGCGCGCTTGGCCTGAACGCCCAGCGTCACCTGTCCCCGGTTCAACCGCGCTTGGGCCGCTGTCTTGGCCAGCCGCTCCAGAGTGTCGAATCCGCCCGGGCCGCGATAGCGGACCTCCAGCGCGCGACCGTTGACCGAGCGCGCCTCGACCGTCCAGGTCCAGCCGTCCAGCGCGCCGTCGGCGCGCCCGAAGCCGGTCATGCCCGACAGAGTGCTCATTGAGCCGCCCCCGGGTTCATGGTGATGACCGCCGCTGCTGCAGCCCCGGGCGCGGCTTCGCCCTCGAGCGGGGCCGCCTGAGTCACCGGTGCGGGCGGCAATCCCGCCTTGCGTCGCTCAATCTCGCGCCACCGGGCGACGTTCTGAAGGTGTTCGTCATAGGTCCGGGCGAACACATGACCGCCCGTACCGTCCGCCACAAAGAACAGGTCGTCCGTGCGCGGAGGATTAAGCACTGCGGCCACGGCATCCTTGCCCGGGTTGGCGATCGGTGTCGGCGGCAGGCCGTCAATCAGATAGGTGTTCCACGGGGTCTCGCGCTGCAGTTCCGAGCGCCGGATGCCGCGTCCCAAGGGCCGCCCCTTGGTCACGCCATAGACGATGGTCGGATCGCTCTCCAGCCGCATGCCGATGCGCAGGCGGTTGGTGAAGACGGCGGCGACGCGGGGCCGTTCCGCCGCGATACCGGTTTCCTTCTCGACGATGGAAGCCAGGATCATGGCCTCCTCCGGCGTACGGACGATGGTGGCGGGCGAGCGTTCGGCCCACAGCCGGGCCAGTTGCTCGTCGCGCGCGCGCTTCATCCGGGCGACGACCGAGGCGCGGGTTTCGCCGCGCATGACCTCATAGGTTTCAGGCCACAGGGCGCCCTCGGCCGGGACTTCGACCGTGCCGGTCAGGATCGGCTGTCTCATCAGAATGTCGACCGCCTGCGCCGAGGACCAACCTTCGGGCAGGGTGACGTAGTGACGAACCACCTTGCCGCTGACCAGCAGGCTCAGGACCTTGCGCAGCGAGGCGCGGGTCGGCACCTCGTATTCGCCGGCCCGCAGCTTGCGATCAGCCCCGGTCAGACTGGCGGCCGCCTTGAACATGTCAGTCGAGCGGATAACGCCCGCCTGCTTCAGCGTGGCTGCAATGGTCGAGACGCCCGATCCGCTTGGCAGGGAGACAACGGTCGTCTCACCCTGTCGCGCCGCCGGGCCCGGTCCCAGATAGACGCTCCACACAATCGCCAGCGCGGCGATGACGAACAGGCTGATCGTCGCCGAGGCCGCCAGAAGGGCGACCGTCAGGCTGGATTTTCTCGGCTTGGGCGCCGCCGCCCCCCGGCGCAGCATCTCAGTCGACTTTCCGGAAGATAACCGAGGCGTTGGTGCCTCCGAAACCGAAGCTGTTGGACATCGCCACGTCGATCTTCATCGGTTCACCCTTGTCCTTGATCATCTTCAGGGCCGTCTCCTGCTCCGGATTGTCGAGGTTGATGGTCGGCGGCGCGATCTGATCACGGATGGCCAGAACGCAGAAGACCGATTCCACCGCCCCGGCGGCGCCCAGCAGATGCCCGATCATCGACTTGGTCGAGGACAGGGCCACGTTCGGCGCGTGATCCCCCATCAGCCGCTCGACGGCCTTGGCCTCGATCCAGTCGGCCATGGTCGAGGTGCCGTGGGCGTTGACGTAGTCGATGTCGGTCGGCTCCATTCCGGCCCGCTTGAGCGCGGCCTTCATGGCGCGGAAGCCCCCGTCGCCGTCCTCGCTGGGTGCGGTGATGTGGTAGGCGTCGCCGCTCATCCCGTAACCGACGACTTCTGCATAGATTTTCGCGCCACGCGCCCTGGCGTGCTCGTACTCCTCCAGCACCATGATGCCCGCGCCCTCACCCATGATGAATCCGTCATGGTCCTTGTCGTAGGGGCGGCTGGCCTTTTCAGGCGTGTCGTTGAAGCTGGTGCACAGGGCGCGGCAGGCCAGGAAGCCGGCGATACCGATAGGGACGACCGAGCTTTCGGCGCCGCCCGCAACCATCACGTCGGCGTCGCCGAAGGATATCATCCGGGCTGCGTCACCGATGGCGTGGGCGCCGGTGGCGCAGGCCGTGACGACCGAATGGTTCGGCCCTTTCAGCCCGTGGCGGATCGAGATCTGACCCGAGGCCAGATTGATCAGGGCCGAGGGAATGAAGAAGGGGCTGACCCGGCGGGGGCCCTGCTCTTTCAGGATGATGGCGGTGTCGGCGATGGGGCCCAGGCCCCCGATCCCCGACCCCACCATGACACCGGTGCGTTCCTTGTCTTCTTCGGTCTCGGGCTTCCAGTTCGCGTCGGCCAAGGCCTCGTCGGCGGCGGCCACAGCGTACAGAATGAAATCGTCGACCCGCTTGCGGTCCTTGGCGGACATGATCAGGTCCGGGTCAAAGACGCCGGGTTGACCGGCCACGCCGCCGCCGCGTCCGTTCACGGAGGGAATCTCGCCCGCGATGGTGCAGCCATAGCCCTCGGTGTCGAACGAGGTGATCGGACCGATGCCCGAACGCCCTTCGACGATGCCCTTCCAGTTGTGATCCACTCCCCAGCCCAGGGGAGTCAGAAGGCCAAGGCCTGTAACGACGACACGGCGCATGGTTCGCGCTCCTTGCTTACCAAATCAGAATCTTGCGGCCAGAAACCATAATGGCCGCCGGACGGCCCCGCTAGGGACACGCCACGGCGGCCATCAAAGCCGTCCGAAGGGACAGGCGGAAATCAGCCCGCCAGCTTCTCGTCGATGAATTTCACGGCATCGCCAACCGTCTGGATGTGCTCTGCGGCGTCATCCGGGATCTCGATGTCGAATTCTTCTTCGAAGGCCATGACCAGTTCGACGTTGTCGAGCGAGTCGGCGCCCAGGTCGTCGATGAAGCTGGCCTTTTCGGTGACCTTGTCCGGATCGGCGTCCAGATGGTCGATAACGATCTTGCGGACGCGCTCGAGGGTGTCGGACATGAGTGTCTCTCTGCCTAGTTTGATGTCGCCGAAGCGGCTGTGTTCAGTAGTCGCCGTCTCACGGCAGCCCCCGCGACGCAAGGCCTCTAACGAGACTCAACGCCATCGGTTGCGTTCCCGCCCTTTAGCACAGCCGTCAGGGCGGGAAATAGTCTGTTGCGCGACGTGATCCATCGCGCAACGCCTCAGATCATCGCCATGCCACCATTAACGTGCAGGGTTTGGCCCGTGACATAGGCCGCTTCATCCGATGACAGATAGACAGCAGCGGCGGCGATTTCGTCGCCCGAGCCCAGGCGACCGGCCGGAATTTTCGTCAGGATGGTCTCGCGTTGCTGGTCGTTCAGAACGTCCGTCATCGGGCTGGCGATGAAGCCCGGCGCGATGCAGTTGACCGTGATCCCGCGCGAACCAACTTCCTGGGCCAGCGACTTGGAGAAGCCGATCATTCCGGCCTTGGACGCCGAATAGTTGGTCTGGCCCGGGTTGCCGGTGACGCCGACGACCGAGGTCACGCCGATGATGCGGCCCGCCCGGCGCTTCATCATCCCCTTCACCGCGGCGCGGGTCAGGCGGAAATAGCTCTCGAGGTTGATCTGGATGACGGACTGGAAGTCCTCATCCTTCATCCGCATCAGCAGGCCGTCCTTGGTGATGCCGGCGTTGGCGACCAGGATGTCCAGCGGGGCGCCGGCGGCCTCTTCAGCGGCGGCGACCAGATTGTCGACCGATTCCGGGTCCGACAGGTTGGCGGTGGCGAAATGGGAGCGCTCGCCCAGTTCCTTGGCCAGATCGGCCAGCACCGCCTCGCGCGTACCCGAAAGCACCACGGTCGCACCCTGGGCGTGCAGCGCCCGCGCCACCGCCCCGCCGATACCGCCCGTCGCGCCGGTGACCAGCGCGGTCTTGCCTGAAAGATTGAACATCGTTTCTTCCCTATGATCTCAGAGCGACTTGGCGAACGCTTCCAGCTCTTCCGGCGTATTCAGCGCCAGGCTCTCCGCGTCCGGCGCGATGCGCTTGGCCATGCCGGTCAGCACCTTGCCCGAGCCGATCTCGGCGAAGCGGGTCACGCCGCCCTCGGTGGCCATCCACTCCATGCTCTCGCGCCAGCGGACGCGGCCGGTGACCTGTTCGACCAGCAGGCGTCGGATGACCTCCGGATCGACCTCAGGCCGGGCGGTGACATTGGCGACCAGCTTCGTGGCCGGCGCCAGGATGCTCGCCGACGCCAGTGCGGTCGCCATTTCGTCGGCGGCCGGCTGCATCAGCGGGCAGTGGAACGGCGCCGAGACGTTCAGCGGGATCGCCCGCGCGCCCAGCTCCTTGGCTTTTTCGATGGCGCGGTCCACAGCGGACTTGTCGCCCGAGATGACGACGTTGCCGTTGTTGTTGTCGTTGGCGACCACGCAGACACCGACTTCCGAACCGGCCCTGGCCGCTTCTTCGGCCAAGGCCAGGTCCGTCTTGGGTCCGATCAGCGACGCCATGGCGCCCTTGCCCACCGGCACGGCGCGCTGCATCGCCTGGCCGCGCAGCTTCAGCAGGCGCGCGGTGTCGGCCAGCGAGATCGAACCCGCGCCCGCCAGGGCCGAATACTCGCCCAGCGAGTGACCGGCGACGAAGGCGGCTTGCGATACGTCGAAACCGAACTCGACCTTCAGCGCCCGGATCGCGGCGACCGAGACGGCCATCAGGGCCGGCTGGGCGTTCTCGGTCAGCGTCAGCTGGTCTTCGGGACCTTCCCGCATCAGGACAGACAACTTCTGGCCCAGCGCTTCGTCCACTTCGGCGAAGACGTCGCGGGCGCTGGCGAAGGCGTCGGCCAACGCCGCGCCCATGCCGACAGCCTGGCTACCCTGGCCGGGGAACAGAAGCGCGAGGGTCATGATCGATCCGTGATCCGTTGATTCAGGACCGGGAGGGGTAGGCGAAACCCTACCCTACGGCAAGCCGAAGGACCGATCGCGCCTCGTCAGTCCTTGATCTCGGCCGTGCAGGGACGGTCGTCCGGCCCCGCCGCGCCGTCGCAGCGGCGCAAGGCCAGCAGGGTGTCATCGGTCTCCGTCAGCCGGTTCAACCCATCCGCGCCCCGGGTCAGGGTGAAGGCGTCGTACAGCCGGCCCGTCGCGGTGAAAGCGCGGAAGCTCAGGTGGTCAGCCTCGACGTCGATCAGCTGGTAAAGCTCGGTGTTTTCGGCGGCGCGAACCGGCTGGCTGTCGGCCCGGTGATTGAGGCCGTACATCTTGGAACCCGTGACCGAGACCACATAGACCGGCCCTTGCGGACGGCCCGCGTCGCTGTCGGCACGCGACGCCTCGGCCCCGGCGGGGTTCGAGACACGGCCGTAGCAGTGGTCATGTCCTTGCAGCACCAGGTCGATGCGACGCGCATCGAAGATCGGCTTCCAAGCGGCCTTCAGCGCCTCCGTGTCCTTGGGCCGGGCGCAGGTATAGAGCGGCTGGTGGAACAGGGCGACGTTCCAGCGGGCCGGGCTGCTGGCCAGTGTCTGGTCCAGCCACCGCGTCTGGCTTTCCGACGCCCCCAGGTCCAGAGCGGCCGTGCCGTCCAGCACGATGAAGCGCACGCCCTGATAGTCGACGAAATAGCTGGTCGCCCTGGCTCCCTCGGCGCCGTTGTCCGGCAGGGCGAACTGCAGCGGCCAGTGCGGGCCCAGCAGGCGGGCCTCCTCGCCGTTCGGCAGGATGTGATCGACGTACTCGTGATTGCCCGCCGCCGGGATCTGCGGCGCCATGGCGAAGGCGCGGCCGCCGGCCTCGGTCCATTCGCCCCATTCGTCGTCGTGGACCTTGGTCTCGCGCTGGGCGACCAGATCACCGGCGTGAACGACCAGCGCGGCCGGTCCGGCCTCCTTGAAGGCCGAACGGATCACCCGCGAGCCGATCTCCAGAATGTCGTTCTGGGTGTCGCCCAGATAGATGAAGCGGAAGGGCGCGAACCCGGACTGGGCCGTGGTGAACGGCAGCCACTCGCTCCAGCCGTCGGCGGCGCGGACCCGGTAAACATAGCGCGTGCCTGGCTCCAGCCCGTCGAAGCGGGCCTGATGATAGTGGGCGCGGCCGTTCTCGTTCTCGATCGGCGCGGTGGTCCCGGCGACGGTGCGGGCCGCTTGACCCAGCAACGGGCCGTCGATCTCGACCGCGATCTGGGCCTCGGCGACGGTCTGACGGACATCGGTGCGCCAGGCGACGGCTGCGCCGCGCGCGGCGTCCGCGCCGGGCGTCAGGACGATGCGGTCGGCCCAGCCCTTGGCGGCCCACCGTCCGCTGGGCGCGTGGGCGGGCGGCGGAACCGGATCGGGATCGGGCGGCGCCACGATCTGGGCCATGGACGGCGCGGCCAGTGCCAGAGCGCAGACACCGGCAAGAGCGGCGATCGAGACCTTCATGTCATCCCCCGTGAAGCTGAGGGATGGCTAGTTGGCCAATGCGACGGTTCCTGTGGGCTTTTATGAAAGTCCTGCGAGAAGACCGCGGAACGCGGTCACATCAGATTAAGCAGCTCGCGCCCCGCCAGCGCCGCGAACAGGGCCGCAGCGGCGGCCAGCGTCAGGTTCGAAAGCCAGCCGCTGCGCCACTCCGGTGGAACCCGCGACGAGTTCAGCAGCCACAGCAATGTCCCGGCCAGGAAGGGCATGAACAGGCTGCCCAGCACCCCGTATGCGACAATCAGCCCGAACGGCCGATCCATGAACAGCAGGGCCATCGGCGGAAAGGTCAGCCACAGGGCATAGCCCCTAAAGGCTCGGCTCTTGTCTCCGCGCGCGGCGCTGTCGGCGGCACGGGCACGCACATGGGCGACGAAGTCCGCGAACATCAGGCTGACGCCCTGCCAGACGCCCAGCAGGCTGGAGAAGCTGGTCGCCCAGAAGCCGATCAGGAACAGGATCGAAATCGGCCGCCCGAACCGTTCGCGCAGGACCTGATCCAGATCCAGCAGGCCCCGGTCGCCGCCTTGGAGCGCGATGCCCGCCGCATGCAGCAGTTCCGCACCCACGATCAGCATGGCCACGACAAAGACGCCGGTGACGATATAGGCGACCCGGTTGTCCAGCCGCATCACGGCCATCCAGCCCGGCCCACGCCAGCCCTTGGCGTTCATCCAGTAGCCGTAAGCGGCCATGGTGATGGTGCCACCGACCCCGCCGATCAGACCCAGGGTATAGAAGACCGATCCTTCCGGCAGTGTCGGCCACAGGCCGGTCAGCAAGGCCGGGATATCCGGCGCGACGATCACCGCCAGGCCGACCACAGTGACGAACATGACGCCGACGCAGGCCGTCATCACCTTTTCGAACAAGCCGTAGCCGCCGAACCAGACGAACAGCAGGCCGGCGATCCCGCTCAGCATGCCCCAGACCTTCAAATCCAGCGCCGGAAAGAGGGTCGCCAGCGGCAGGGCGGTCGCCGTCATCGCCGCCGCGCCGTAGACAAAGCCCCAGATCACGACATAGACGCCGAAGTAGGCGCCCGCCCAGTTTAACCGCCCGCCGAACAGGCCGGCGCCGCCCAGACTGGACCACCCGTCAAACATCGTCCGCTCGCTGGCCAGCGTCCATCGGCCCACCGCCTCGGCCAGGGCGATCTTCAGCAGGGTCCCGAAGATGGCCGCCCACAGCAGGGCGTAGCCGAAGCGCGATCCGGCGATCAGCGTCGCCACCAGATCGCCCGCCCCCACCCCGGTGGCCGCCACGACGATGCCGGGCCCGACCAGAGACCAGCGGTTCTTCTTGATGGGGGCGGCTTCATCGGTCATGACGCCACCCTGCCCCGGTTCGCCGATGACGCCAAACGCCCACGGCGCTTGCTCCTGCGGCCCTTTTCGCCTATAGGCCCCGCCTTTCCAGGGTTTCGGTCCTGATGCGGAACGCCAAAGGGTTTGGGAAATCGTCCCGGCCGCCGCTTCAGGAGCCATCGTGGCATGGACTACCCGGTCCGTCCCGCGCCGATGCCCACAAGGGAGATTACCGCATGGCTCTTTACGAGCACACGGTCATGACGCGCCAGGATATCTCGGCGCAACAGGCCGAAGCGCTGAACGACGCCATCAAGGCTCTGATCGAAGAAGGCGGCGGCACCGTCGCCAAGATTGAGTACTGGGGTCTGCGCAACCTGACCTATCGGGTCAAGAAGAACCGCAAGGCTCACTATTCGCTGCTCGCCGTCGACACGCCCCCGGCCGCCATGGCCGAGGTCGAGCGTCAGCTGTCGATCAACGAAGACGTGCTGCGCTGGCTGACCGTCCGCGTCGAGGAGCTCGACCTGGAGCTGTCGCCGCTGCTGGCCCGTCGCGAGCGTGAACGCGAGCGCGAACGCGAACGCGGTCCGCGCCCCGGCTTCGACGAAGCCGCAGCCTAAGGAGACCGGAACATGAC